>DATLHR010000405.1:0-19709 GCA_035539815.1 Kofleriaceae bacterium | reverse complement strand
GCCCGTGTTCCGGGCGTGCCGGCGCACCAGCACCGCGACCTGCCGGCGATCCCCCGCCAGGACGTCGGCGATGATGTCGGAATCTGAGGGCTCGGGCGGGGCAGGGACAGCGACAGACTCGGCGCTCATAAGCAATGGAGTGGGGCGAGCCCACAACCGGTACACCGTACCCCGGAACCGTCGGGCGGCCGCGCTGTCTAGGTCCTCATGCGCGCCGTGATCAGCCTGGGCCTCCTCGTGCTGGCGGTGGTGGTATGGCTGATCCTGCGCGAGCCGTCCGCCGGCGAGCACATCGCCGCGCCGGCGGCGGCGGCGAAGACCGTGGCCCCGGAGGCTGCGACAACTTCTGTGCCCGGCGCGGTCGCCGCGCCCGCCGGGGCCGAGCCCGCGCGCCTGCCGCCTCCCTCGCCGAGCCTGCCGCCCGCGGCGAAGGGCATGAAAACGCAGCTAAAGGAGCGCATCGCCTCCGTCGAACCCGCGATCGCCCAGTGCCTCGCTCTCACCGCCGAGCAGCTCACCGGCATCGCCACGCTCGACTTCGTCGCAGGCATCGAGCCGTCGACCGGCCTCGCCGTCGTCGAGACCACCGGCATCGTGGATGACGGAACGACGATCGCGAGCGAGCCCGTGCTCGCATGCCTGCACGAAGCCGCCCGCGGCATGCCGCCACTACCGCTGCCGGACGGCATCGAGTCGGCCTATGTCGCGTGGCGTCTCGAGCTCGTCGATGGCGAGGTCAAGGATCGACGCGTGACCGAGTACGCGCTGCGCAAGCCGACCGACGGCCCGTTCGACTGAGCGCCGGGGCCCGGTTGGTTTTTTCGATCGGTATGATGGCCTGCTTCGTACTGCCTGGAGGAGAGGGCCCCCATGTCGCGTAACCTCGTGTTCATTCTGGTCGCTGCAAGTGCGACGTCCGCCGTCGCGGAGACCCGCTGGCACGCCGGCCTCAACCTGCGCGCCGACACCGGCACCCACCCGGTTCGCGCGGGCGTCGGCGTCGGCGTCGACAAGACCGACGTGTCGCTCGTCCTCGATCCGATGTTCTGGACCGACCAGCAGCACGACCTCGACCTGTTCGCGACCTACGGCGTGGCCGACGGCGGCTTCGGCCCGGTCGCGGGCTGGCGCACGACGGCGATCGGCATCCTCGGCGGAACCCAGCTCCAGCAGAAGCTCGTGCTCGGCGTCGGCGCGAAGCTGCCGCGCGTGTGGTCGCTCGACATGCGCTGGCACTTCGAGCTCGCCACCGTGGTCGTCAAGCACGGCGCGGACCTCCCGACCGAGTGGATCTCGTTCGCGACCGGGCGCGACTTCATCGACCTGCTCAACTTCGGCATGTTCGTCACCGCGGAGCTCGACGGTGCGCTGTGAGCTCGTCCTCCTCGCGCTGGCCCTCGCGGCGTGCGATCGCCCGCAGCCGCTCGTGATCTGCCACAACGGCAACTGCGTCGAGCCCACGGATCCCGAGCGCGACGACACCCTCGAGGCACTCGAGGAGTCCCTCGCGCTCGAGGTCAACGGCCGCCCCGCGATCGATGGCATCGAGATCGACACGTTCTGGCGCGGCGAGGACGGCACGTGTCTCTACGCGCACGACCTCGACGGCGCGCGCTCCACGCTCGCGAGCGAGCCGGCGACCGTCCTCGCCGCCCACCTCGCGAAGCGCGGCCCGCTGACGTTCTCGGGCGCTCCGCTCGTCATCTCCCTCGAGCTCAAGGGCCACGTCGCCGCCGAGAAGACCGCGAAGCACACGCCCGAGCAACGCGCCCTCCACGCCGCCTGCGCGTGGGACGTCTACCGCGTGATCGCCGACGCGGCGGTGGCCAACGATCAGGACGCCGAGCTGATCTTCAGCTCGTTCGAGCCCGACGTCCTGCGCGCCGTCGTCGATGCAACCCCCGCCTCCACGCCGATGCCCTACAGCTACGGCGCGATCTACGGCATCCCCAAGCCGCTCGATCCCAGCACCCATCCGCTCGACGAGTACACCGGCATCCCGCTCTCCGTCGTCGAGGTCCACGACCAGTGGCTCAACGACGCGCAGTACGAGGGGCTGTTGTCCGCGAACGTCCGCGTCGTGTTCTGGATGTTCTCGGCGACCGTGGAGACGTTCGCGGCGATCGAGCAGTACGAGCCCGACATGGTGACCACCAGCGAAGCGCGCCTCATGCGCCGCTGGCTCGAAGACTGAGCGACGATCGCTACGTGCCCGCGCGCTTCAGCACGTGGCCGCAGCCCTCGAACGTCCCGCCCTTGGTTCCGAGCCACACGCCCTGCAGCTTCAACGTGTTCGCGTCGACGAGCTCGAACGTGCCCACGCCGTCGAAGTTGGCGGGCGTGAAGTTGCCGCCGCTGATGCCGAGGTTGACGCTGCTGGCCGCCAGATCGAGCGCCGCCGGGCCCCAGTAGTCGCGATAGATCTCGAACGGGTGCCAGGTGACCGAGAAGGTCCCGTCGCCCCAGAACTCGATCTCCTCGATCGACTCGACCGGATCCAGCTCGCTGCCGTCGTCGCACGACAGGACCTTGCTCTCGCGCCACCTGCCGACCTGCGGCATCGCCTCCGGCGTGTACACGTGGACATCGAGCTCGACGCGCTTCGCCCCCTCTTGCACGTCGGCGACCACGTGCACGACCGTGCCCGACGGTGTCGTGGGCTCGATCGCCAGCACGCCCGTCGCCGGATCGATCGTCGCGGCGCTCTGGGGAGTGACCGAGTACACGGCGCACGCCGGGATGGCCTGGAAGGAGTAGCAGCACTCCGTCTTGCCCAGATCGATGTCGAGCGTCGAGCCCGGTCGAGCGTCGATGACAGGGCTCAGCGAGAACGAATGCGTCAGCTCGGAGAGCTCGGTCGCCGAGAGCGGTTCGCACGTCCCCGGCGTGTCCTCGGTTCCGTCCTCGCCCGCGCAGGCCGCCAGCGACATGCACACCGCGACCACGATTGTCCTGACCTTCATGCGCACAGGCTAGTGATCGAACGCGGGGCCGCGCAACCTCAGAAATCCGTCACCCTGCGCTCGAGCGCTGCGCGCACGCGCTGGCTGGCTGCGTACGTCGCGTGCCGGATCGCATGCACGAGCCCGACCGGTCGCAGCACACCTCGGAAGGGGTCGAAGAACAGCGATGCGTGATCGATCGTGATGGAGCGCAGGATGTCGATGCGTGCCACCGGATGCCAGCGCACGTGGAGGGTCGGTCTCGCTTCGAGGCACCACCGCGCGTGCCCGGCGGCCACGGCCGCTTCCAGCCTGTCGAGCCGGCTCGCGCCCGAGCGCGCACGATCGAGCGGATGCAGGCGCAGCTCGAACCGTTCGCCCGCGTACTCGAACGGCGACACCGCCCAGTACGCCTGGGCGACGAAGTCGCTCGCGTCCGTGAACAACGGCGACATCAGCATCGTCAACGGACTTCGGATCGTGGCGGTCAGCAGGTCCTGATCGCGAGGGTCGGCGCGCTCGCTGGCGGGGGCGCGGTCGCCGCGAAACCGCAGCGCGAGGCCGAGGACCTCGGGAAACACGACCTCTCGTTTCCACAGTGCACCGGAGAAGCGCGCCAGCACATTCCCGGCGAGCTGGTGTCCGAGCTGCTCGTAGCGCCCGGGCAGCGCGATGCAGGCGCCGGTGTACGCGTGGCCGCACGGATGGAACATGCGCGATCGCCGCGCGCGAGCGATCGCCGCGACGGCCGGCGCCCAGAGTGCGCCGACGAGCTTGCCGGCGCGCTCGCGCACACCCTCGCGCTCCTCGTGCGTGACGGGGGAGCGCGCCGATTCGAGCTGCATCGCGATCGCAGCTGCAACTCGCGCACCGCGCGCGACGCCGGTCACTCCGGCGCTTGCTGCCAGTCGCCGTGCTTGCGCGCGTAGATGGCGCGCTCGGTCGGGTCGAGCTGGAACAGATGGATCCACTCGTTGTCGACGAGCGCGCGCACGTGGGCGTGCTTCTCGAGCACGCGATCGATCGCCTGGCGCGAGGCTTCGATGAAGGCGGCGAGCCGGAGGGGGGAGTGCACCCACTTCTCGCCATCGTGCAGCGACTGGAACGACAGGCCGATCCGGAGGTCGCCGCTGTTGCCCTCGAACACGCCGAGATGCCCACCCACGATGTTGTGGAGCACCTTGTTCCCGCAGCCGTAGCGCTCGTTGTCGACGGTCGACGCGTAATACTGGAAGTTGATCCAGTGCGCGACGACGAGGGGGCCCGTCATGATGGCCTCGAGGATCGTGTGGTCGGGGTCGTCGCCGAAGCGGTAGTCGTGAAGGAACACGCGCCCTTCGAGATCGATCTGCTGGGTGCGTTCACGAGGCGCGACGACCAGCGCCGCGTTCCCGGCGAGCCCCCACTCGGGCCGCACCTCGGCCCAGTTCCTCGCCCGCTTCACGACCGCCGCGTGCAGCTTCGCATCGGAGAGATCGCCGAGGCCGAGCCGGGGCGCACGCTCGCGGCGCGTCGCGGCGCTCGCACGATCGAGCAGCGCGCGCACCTCGGCGAGCTCGGTCTGATGCGACGTGGCGCCGGTGTCCTCGGCGAACAACGTGATCTCGTCGGTCGTGGTGTTGTGGAGCCCACCGACGAACAGCGTCGAGGGCGGGACCTCGATGCCACGGGCGGCGAGGCCGGCACGGACCTCCTCGTCGTTGAGGAGCGCCGCCGCTGCTCGCGCATTCACGTCACCGGGTTGACCACCGCACGCACCACAGTTGATGCCCGCGGCGTGTGGGTTGTTGTTCGTCTCGCTGCCGTGCCCGACGAGCAGCACGAGGGGCGCGAAGTCCCGCGTGAGCCCCATCGTGCGCAGCAGCGCCGCCGCGATCTGGCACCGCTCGTCGGTGGTGAGCGGCGCCCCATCCACACGGCTCGTGAGGCGAGGCCGGCGCGTCCGGTCCTCGAGCTCGTTCAGCCCGGCGCGGTCCTGGTTCGCGGGATACCGCTCGCTGCGGAACGCATCGCGGAACATGCTGCCGGCGAAGAACAGGCCCATCGTATCGACGAACGCGAAGCTCGAGAGCGAGCTCGACTTGAACGCCTTCCACGCGTACACCGCATCGAGCCGGGCGCGGCGTGTCGCCTCGAGTCCCTCGGGCACGCCCGTGTCGGTGACGCGGTACTTCGGGGACAGCAGCCCTGGGAGCTGCGGGCGCGCGTCGTCGGCGGCGAGCGGCGCGTACTCGATGGGCACGCCGAAGAAGCCCGCGAGGCCCATCGTCTGGATGCCTTCGCCCTGCGCTTCGAGGTGGCGCCGGAACACCTCGGAACGCACGTCGAGACAGAACGCGGCCTGCACCTTCGGCGTCGCGGGACGCGGCGCGGCGAAGCCCTGGAGCAGCTTGGGGCGCAGCTGCGACAGCCACGCGATCTCGACGCCCCGCTGCAGGATCCAGTCGTCGGACCGAGCCGAGCTCGCCGCCCGATCGATCGCGGGCCAGCTGGTCATCGCGAGCCGCCACTCGGAGCGGATCGCCTCGTCACTCGCGCCATACAGGATCCATTCCCACGCGAGACGGACTGCGAGGAGCTCGCGGAGGTGATCGTCGTCCTCCCCCCCGGTGCGCGCGTTCCACCGCAGGTACGCGCACCACGATGCCCACCCGTTGACGTCGAGGAGGAGCGCGGACAAGTAGCGCTCGCGCTCGTCGACGGGCACGCCGAGGTCGGCGCATCCCTGGGTGATCATCCGCTCCGGCGTCTTGGGGAGCTTGGCCACCGTCGCGCGATACCCGCCGAGACCCATGAACAGGGCCGGCGCTTGATCGGACTGGGCTTGCGCTCTCCAGCTCCCATAGAACCCCTCCTCGGTGAGCCCGCTGAGCTGTGCCTGGCCGTCGTCGAAGTACGACGCGCAGAACCGACTGACCCTCTCCATCACGAAGTCGCGCCAGGTCAGCTCGTGCTCTTGCCGGCGCAGCGCCTCCATCGTGTCGACGACGAGCGGCCGCCGGTACGGCTGCGGCTCGCCGCTCCAGAACAGCGCGACGAGCTCGTCCTCGGTGATGTCCGATCCGCTCTCCGCGATCGCTTCGCGCAGGTGCTCGGAGCGCAGCCGCCCCGCGCGCCACTCCTGCGCGTACCACCTGCGCGGCATGAGCAGCCGTCCGCCCGAGAGCGCCACGAGCTCCGCGGCGACCTGGGGGAGCGGCTTGTGGGTCAGCGGCCAGAACGGATTCACCGCGATGAACTGATCGAGCGGCCACGTCGGTGCGATGCGCGCACACGCACGCTCCGCGGCTTCGATTGCATTTTGGTCGGTCATCGGAGCCCCGGTGGCCACAGGCGGAAGGTCACGCGCGTGAACCAGTCATCGATGTAGAGGCCGCTGAGCAGATGCGGGTGGAGCCAGTTGGCGAACCGGCCGTTCGGACTGACCTGCAGGATCGTCTGCGCGATGAACAGCAACGCGAGCCCACCGACGACGATCGACCACTTGAAGCTCGAGGTCTCGGGACCCGCGTTGATCCACGGCGCGACCAGCTCGAACAGGATGTGCCATCCGAAGTACGCCGCCGAGGCACCGAGGGTGAACAGCGCTGCCAGCAGGAAGGCGCGCTTCCCGGCCGCGAGCGCCCGGCCGCTCATCGGTGCGAAGCTCAAGGCCAGCACCAGCGCGAGCGGTCCGAGCGAGCTCGACTCGTGGCCCGAGGCGAGGACGGTCGCGGCGTAGAACGGCGCGACGGCGACGCACACGATGATGGCGCCGGCCATGAGGTGCCAGATCGCCGCGTGCGGGCTGTGGACGAGGTGCGTCGCGCGCCACTGCTGCACCACGGAGCCCGAGCTCAAGAAGGTGTGCGCCTTGTAGAGCGAGTGCGCCAGCAGGTGCATCAGCGCGAGGTGCCAAGCACCCAGCCCACATTGCACGAGCATGAAGCCCATCTGGCCGATCGTGGACCACGCGAGCACACCTTTGATGGCGGGGCGTGTGGTCATCACGAGCGACGCCACGATCGTCGTGAACAGCCCGACGCCGATCAGGATGCCCTGGGCGATCGCGGCATGCGCCATGAGGGGAGCGAGCCGGATCATGACGAAGCCGCCGATGTTCACGACGCCCGCGTGGAGCAGTGCGGACACGGACGTCGGCGCCTCCATGACCTGCAGCATCCAGCCGTGGAACGGCAGCTGCGCGGTCTTGAGGAGCACGCCGAACACGAGCAGGACCGTCGCGAGGTGGATCGTCGGCGAGACCTCTCCGCTCGCACGGGCGACCGCATTCACCACGTCGATGCGCAGCGATCCGTAGTCGAGCCCGATCAGCACCATCGACGACACGAAGCACGCATCCGCGATGCGACTCAGCAGGAACTTCTTGTGCGCGACGATGATCGCCTGGCGGCGCTTGCGATAGAACGTGAGCAGCTGATGGAGGCCGACGTCCGTCGCGAACCACGCCACCACGAGCACCGCGAGGTGGTTCGACGTCACGAGCACGGTCACCGACGCGAGCGTCAGCATGAGCGAGCGCGCGAAGCGATCGAGCTCGCGTTGGCCGGCGAGGTACGTCCGCGAGTAGCGCACGACCACGAGCGCGAGCGTGCACACCAGCACGAACATCGCACCCGAGACGATGTCCAGCTGCACGACGTGGAGCACCGAGTCGGGCCGCGCCGCATGTGCATCGAAGCCTGCCCAGTAGAGCGCCGGGCGCAGGACGACGGCGAGGTATGCGAACGCCGCGGCGAGTGCCGTCGCGACGGACGCGAGCGCCAGGAACCGAGTCTGCTGTCGGGACACCAGAAAGGCCGCCGCGACGAAACATGCGGGAACGAGCGCCGCGAGGACGAGCGGCAGCAGCGAGAGGACTTCCTCGAACGTCACGCGTCGGCCCCCTCTGCGGGGAGGGCCCTGATGGGTGGTATCCGCACGCCGCCATCTTAGAGAGGTCCACGCCGCAACGGAACCCATCGAGGTCGCTCGTCGTCGCGAGTGTTAATTAGTGAGAAGGCGCTCGGTCACGCGTTCGGTCGCGCGGGCGGCGGGGCCTGTGGTCGCCGCGGTGGTGGTGGCGTCGGCCGGCGCTGCGCTTCGATCAGCTCGTCGTAGCGGTGCTCCGAGCCGCTGATCACCACGCTGCGCGTGGGAGGCGCGCTGCCGAGATCGCGATCCTCGCCGTGCGCGGCGACGATCACGCGGAACGGATCGGCGCCGCGCTGCACCAGCTCGTCGCGCACCGCGAGGCTGCGCTGATAGCTCAGCTCGAGGTTCGCAGCGCTGCCGCCCCGGCGATCGGCGTACCCCTCCACGTAGACGAGGCGCCCGGGATGCGCGTCGAGCCAGCGCAAGGTGTCGCCGAGCTCGTCGCTCGCTTCGCCTGCGAGCTGCGCCGATCCCGACGCGAAGCGAACCACCGCGAGCGGCGTCTCACCCGCGGTCTCGTCGATCGCTGCCGCGGCCGCCATCGCGGGAACCACGGACAGCACGCACGTGATCAGGCTCGACGTCAGCGTACCCATGAACCGTCAGGGAGCAGTGGTCGTGCCACGCATCCCGTGCACTGCGATCAGTTCGATCCGGTACTCGCCGAGGGAGCGAGAGGTCTCCGAAATAGTCCGAGCCGCGAGGAGGTCGCACGGCTAGAAGCGATCATGGTGCCGCGATGACGCCGAGGCGATCCGCTGCGATCCCGAGGTCGAGGTGCCCGCGAGTTGCGAGGACGCGCTGCACTGAGGAGGCAGTCACGCGCTGATCGGTGGATCGCTTGTGATCACACCGCGCGGTGCGCGACGTCGCGGCGCCCCATGGGCTCGGCGTGGACCTTCGGCAACAAGCCGAGCGCCGCGAGGCCCGAGAGCCCGACGATCGCGTAGATCACGCGGCTGATCGTGCTCGTCTGCTCCCTGGCGCCGCCGCCGAAGATCGCGTCGACGAGGTTGAAGTTGAAAAAGCCGATCAGCCCCCAGTTGATGGCGCCGATCGCCGCCAGGACGAACAGCAGCTTCGCGATGATGTTCGTCGTGTTGTGGTTCGTGCGAGTGTCCATGCGTCGCCGTGGTGCATCACGCGCGCCGCGTAGGGCGCTCGGTCGCTGCGCGCGGTTCCTCGTACGCCATCGTCGGAGCTGGGCAGCTCGACGTCCGCCTGATCAGTCGCCGGTGGTTCGCGAGTACGAGCAGATCGTGCCCTGCTTGGTGAGCGCGATCCGAGAGATCTCGCCGGAGCGCCGGTGAATCCAATCGAGCTGTTGGATCAGCCGGTAGAGCGCGCCGAGCACCCAGACGTTGAGCGAGCCCGCGACGCGCAGACCGTTCCGCTCCCACGTGTCGAGCCCGTTGTCGTAGATGCGCCTGTTCGCGGCCGGCAGGAACAAGTCGAGCGCCGCCTCGGTGGGCGCGCGGTCGGCAAGCTCGTCGAGCGCGACCTCCACGGTGACCTGCGGCTGCCAGTACTCGGGGTCGCCGAGGATCTGCTCGTCGAGGAGCGCGTCCCAGCCCTCGAGCTGTACGCGGAGCTCGCCCGGGAACCGCTTGAAGCGCGCGTAGCCGCGCAGCAGGCCCACCCCGTAGATCGCGAGGCGCAGCGTGAGTGCTGACGAGTAGACGAGTGCCGGGTAGTAGAACCACGGCGAGCGGGCCAGGAAGATCACACCGACGAACACGGACAGCGGCAAGAACCACCAGAACGACATGCCGCCGTCGTGCATGCGGGCGTAGACCATGAAGCGGATCGGGTTCGGCGGGGGAGGAGCACGGCGCACCTTCTCGGCCGCTCTCTCGATCTGCGCCGTTTCGCGTTCGCGCTGCGCTTCACGCTCGGCGGCGGCCTTGTCGACGAGCTGCTGCAGCTGCTGATCACGCACCGCCGCAGCGTAGCTGTTCGAATCGTTGCACGCGACCATCAGGCGGGTCCGCTCGCGCGTTATCCTGGGTGATGGAGGTGGATCTGATGAAGCGTATCGTGCGTTGGTCTGTGGTGTTCGTGCTCGCCGCATCGGCTGCGGCGTGCGGATCGAAGAAGGACGACAAGGGCGGTGGTGGCGGTGGCGCTGCTGCCAAGCCGGCAGCCGGCGACGCCGCGAACTGCGACAAGGTCGCGAACACGATGTCGTCCGCGCGTGCGCGGCACTTCGCGGTCGGTGGCAAGCTGCCGCAGTTCGCATCCGCGGTCGCCGATGCGTGCCGCGCCAACGCGTGGCCCGAGCCGGTACGCACGTGCCTGGTCGGCGCCAAGGACGACGCGAGCTCGAAGGCGTGCGTCGATAGCGCCAGCGATGCCGCGGCGAAGGCCACGATCGTCGAGGACGTGAACAAGGCCCTGAGCGCGCAGGGATCCCAGGCGACCTGGTAACGGCTCAGCAGCCTCGGCCCGCGCGTGCCGTCGACGAACGTGCAGCTCGCGTAACTGAAGCGCGATCGGTTTGCGGTGACCGCGTGTTCCCACCACCGGGCACGTACCTTGCTCGACGGACCGCCGCACCGCACAAGCGCTCGTTCTTCCGTGCGCGGTGCGCCAACATGGTTGGCATTTCGGGGGGAACGACGAGGAATGGAAGCCGCAATGAATCGCTCGATCTGTCTTTGGCTCGCGCTGCTCGGGTGCGGGAACGCCCCGGGCGCTGACTCCGATCCCGACGCACGCGGAGACGGCGACGCCGCCATCGACCCGGATGCGGGCTCGGACGCCGGCCCGATCTCGTCGCTGCAGACGTTCGTCACGTACCTCGGCGGTGACGCGTTCGAGCAGGCTCGCGACGTCACCGTCGACGGGCAGGGCAACATCATCGTGGTCGGGGGCACGCAGTCGGCGAACTTCCCGACCACCGCGGGTGCGTACGACACGACGTTCGATACCTCGGCAGGTGGGCAGCTCGGGGGCGGCGGGCGCATGGACGTGTTCGTCACCAAGTTCTCGCCGACCGGCGCGCTGCTGTGGTCGACGTTCATCGGCGGTCCGAGCTACGACCGCGCGTACGGCGTGGAGGTCGACGCCGCGGGCGACATCTACATCGCCGGTCGCGCGGGGGTCGGGTTTCCGACGACCGCCGGCGTGCTGCAGCCGACCTTCGGCGGTGATGTGGCCGCCAACGGGTTGTACGGGCCCCAGGACGGCTTCGTCGCCAAGCTCTCCACCGACGGCACGACGCTGCTCTGGTCCACGTACTTCGGAGGCGACGATCGCGATTTCATCCGCGATCTCGATCTCGACTCCACCGGGATCTATGTCGGCGTCGGCGAGCTGACGCGCCCGCATCCGTACGTGACCCCGGGCGCGTTCGACACCACCCGCAGCAGCGGCTACGACGTCGTCGTCGCCAAGCTCGCGCTCGACGGCACGTCGGTGCAGTGGGCGACCTACTTCGGTGGCTCTGGTGTCGATGGCGTGCCGAGCGTGCGGTCGGGGCCGAACCACACGGTGTACCTGATCGGAAGCACGACCTCGACCGATCTTCCGACCACGGCGGGCGCCCACCAGACCGGCAAGGCGGCGAACGAGGACTTCTACGTCGCGAAGTTCACCGCCGCGGGTGACGCGCTGGTGTACTGCACCTACGTCGGTGGCAACGGGATCGAGTCGCACGAGACGCACCACGGCGTGGTCGACAGCGCCGGGCAGGTGATCCTCGGCTTCTACACGCAGTCGAGCGACCTGCCGACGACGGCCGGCGCGATCAGCGCCTCCCGCACGGGCGTCGCCGACGCGTACGTCGTCAAGCTCGCGGCCGACGGTGGCTCGCTCGTCGCTGCGACCTACCTCGGAGGCAACGCCGGTGAGGACGTGCAGGGCCTCGCGGTCGACGCCTCCGGCCGCATCTACGTCGGTGGCTCCTCGCAGTCGTCCGACCTTCCGGTGACCGCCGGTAGCTTCCAGGCCACGTCCGGTGGGAGCGGCGAGTCGTTCGTCGCGTGGCTGTCACCCGATCTCACCACCGTCGAGTACCTGACCTACCTGGGCGGAAGCGGCAGCGAGGCCCAGCGCTCGCTCTGGATCGACGCGGGCGGCAACGCGATCAGCGTCGGCCAGACGACGTCGCCGTCGATCGGTACGACCGCTGGTGCCGTGCAGATGACCTACGGTGGCATGACCGACTCCTACGTCGGTGCGTTCAAGCTCCACTGACCTGCAGAATCGACGAGATTTTCGCGCAGCTGTCGATCCAGGCAGTGCTCGTTCGTCTCCCTCATCGAAACAACAGGAGATCCGTCGCCTCATCGATGTCGGCGATGTTTCGGAGGCGGGCGACGAAGTGAACGAGACGCACGAGCGACTCGAGACGCACGTCCGGCGATAGCCCTGGCGTGGGCGAACAGCGCAAATCGGCTTGACGAGCCCGCGCTGCCATCGTATTTAACATGTACGTTAAATACGAACCCGGCCCCACCTGATGCCCAGAACCGCCGAAATGCTCGATGCCACGTTTGCCGCGCTCGCCGACCCCACGCGGCGCGCGATCGTGGCGCGCTTGGCCACCGGTGACGCGACCGTCCTCGAGCTCGCCGCTCCGTTCGACATCAGCCTCCCCGCGATCTCGCGCCACCTGAAGGTCCTCGAGCAAGCCGGGCTGATCAAGCGCGGGCGCGATGCGCAACGCCGGCCGTGCAGCCTCGATCCCGAGGCGCTCGCCGCCGCGACCGAGTGGATCGATCACACGCGGAAGGCGTGGGAGGACCGCTTCGACCGCCTCGCTGACTACCTGAACCAGCTGCAAGCACCGAAGGAGAAACGCCATGACCGCAAGCGCCGCTGACCGTACCTGGGCCCTCGACCGCGAGATCGTGTTGACGCGCGTGTTCGATGCGCCCCGCCCGCTCGTCTACAGCGCGTGGACCGACGCCGAGCACGCGATGAAGTGGTTCGGCCCGAAGGGCTTCACGTGCACGCTGCACGAGATGGACGTACGCGTCGGCGGGCGCTGGCGCTTCGACATGATCGGGCCCGACGGCACGCTGTACACGAACCGCGTCGAGTACCTCGAGATCTCCCCGAACGAACGTCTCGTGTTCTGGCACGGCAGCGACATCGACAACGATCCGAAGCGCTTCTACGTCACGCTCACGTTCGACGAGCAAGCCAACAACAAGACCGTCCTGACGCTGCGCCAGCTACACCCGACCAAGGAGCAACGCGACGCAGGGATCGGCTTCGGCGCCGTCGAGCTCGGCATGCAGACGATGGACAAGCTCGCCGAGCACCTGCGGACCCTGCGCTGACGCCGGGCCCACGCACGTTTGCACGGAGGCGCCTGGACCTCGCCGCATCGACGAGGGAAAGTCCGGCTCCCATGCATCGCTCGCTGGCTGTCACGATCGTCCTGGCTGCCTGCGGAGGCTCGTCGTCGTCGTCCCCCGACGCGGCGCTCGTCGACAGCGATCCCGGCGCCGACAGCGCGCTTGGCGACGCGCCCGTGATCGACGCGCCCGTGGACGACGCGGCCGTGGTCGACGCGCCCCTCGTGCCGCAGCCGGTGGTGTGCGGCGGCGAGACCTGCCCGGTCGATCAGACGTGCGAACAGGGAACCTGCAGGGCCGAGGCGTGCGTCGGCGCGAGCGTGCCCGGTGACTACGCGACGATCCAGAGCGCCGTGACCGCGCTCGCCGCGGCCGGCAACGACGCGACGATCTGCCTGTCGACCCAGGCGTACGCCGCGTCGTACATCGAGCTCGACGACCCGGGGAACCACGGCAAGGCGCTGCGCATCGTCGGCGCCGGCATGGATCGGTCCAAGATCACCACTCACTTCTACGTCGGCGACGGCTGGTCCAGCGTTTCGTTCGAGCACCTCGAGATCACGTCGACCAGCGGCTTCGCGATCTATCACACCGAGGACATCAACCCCGACGTCTCGGTGATCGCCTCGCGGCTGCGTGGGTTCGAGGGGATCCGGGCCTACGAGCAAGCGAACGTGCTCGTGTCCGCGAGCATCATCGACGTCGCGGGCTACGGCCTCGACCTCTATCACAGCGCGGCCTCCACGGGCCCGACGGCGGTGCGCATCGAGGACAGCTACCTGACCGGCGCCGGCGGCGGTGCGATCCGATCGAACAACGCGGGCGCGGTCGGCAAGATCACCATCTCCGTGCTCGGCTCGACGTTCCGCGGCAACGACATCGCGATCAGCCTCGAGGGGAAGACCACCGCGACGATCGCGAGCTCGATCTTCACGGGCATCACGCAGCTCGCGCTGACGTGGACCGCGACCGATGTCGTCACGCATGCGAACAACGCGCTGTGGGGCAACGTCACCAACTACGGAGGTGTCGCGGTGGATGGCGCCGGCTACGTCAAGACCGACTGCCTGCTCACCCAGACCAGTCCGGTGCCCGGCCTCGGGGCGTCATCGCCGTGCCGCAACGCCGGCGACGCCACGCACGCGACGCAGACCGACTTCTATGGCGTGCCGCGCAGCTCGCCGCCCGACATCGGCCCCGTCGAGGCGCCATAGCCCTTCGCTCTGGCCGTACGAGCGAGGAGCCGCGCGAGCAGGCCCGCCGCGAGAGCGCCGTCGCCCGGCGCTACCCCGCGCTGACCCCACAACCTGGCCGGCGATCGCGTTCGAGATGAGATGCTTGCGGCTTGCGGCGACTTGGTTGGGTTCTGCTGTCGCTGGTCCTCGGCGTATCGACGGCGGCTGCCGATGTGACCTTCAGCCTGCAGGACGCTGGCAGGCTCACGGTCGAGGGGAGCGGGTGGACCCAGCTCCAGCCGGACCAGGTCTCCATCGTCACCAAGGACGGCGCCGTCGGTGCCGGGTTGCTGTTCGCCAAGACAAGCTGCGCGGACGTCCTTCAGCGTGCGCTCGCGATGCGGAACACCACGAGCGTGGCGTGGCCGGGATGGGCTCCGCCATGGGGCTCCAAAGCGGCGAAGACGATCGTTCGCGATGATCTGACGATCGTCAACGTGTGCCGCCCGTACGCGAACGGCGCGCTGTCCGTCGTCGTGTCGTTCTACGACAAGTCATCGACCAGCCCGCTCGCCCAGTCGATCGTGGGCAAGCTCCTCGTCGCGATCGACCAGGCCGCTTCGGGGAAGGCCGCGCCCGCCGTGCCCGTACCCGACGCGATCACCGAGGCGAGCGAGGAGGAAGGTGGGCCGCTCACGCTCCAAGGGCCGAACGGGCCGTACCTGACCGTCCGCGTCCCGACGGGCTATCGCATGGCGGGCACCTGGATCAGCAAGTCCGGCGACGTGGATCGCGATGGCGTTCGCATCGATCTCTACCCGACCGACGTCGACTGCAAGTCGGGCATGGCCGCGGGCACGGACGAGACGCTCGAGGCTCCGCCCACCGGCACGCCCAAGGCGTTTCACGATCGCGTGGCCGTGCGGAATGGCGCCAAGGGCGTCAGCTACACGATGTGTTCGGACATCGTCGGCGGCGTGATGATCGCGGAGGTCAACACCGACAAGCGCCGCGGCGAGCTCACGATGGAGCACGCGAAGATCCTCGCGTCCGCGTCGACCGCAGCCCATGCGTCCGATCGAACGGCACCACAGCAGCCGAAGTTCGTGTTCGAGGATCTCGGCGGCCGGAAGTTCGACATCCCGGCGAAGGCCGGTGGCTGGCGGCAGTTCGCGTTCCTCGGGTTCAGCGTCGAGCACGAGTGGCCGCGCACCTCGCACGCGCTGGTGACGTTGAGCGGTACCGACAAGTGCACCTACTACGGCAGCCACTGGCTGATCCCGTCACCGTGGAAGGCCGACGTGGTCGCGAAGGGCGTGCGCGGCTGCATCGACGCGAACGGCGTGAAGCTCCAGCTCGCGATCATGGTCGATACCGCGTCGCTCTCGGTCGCTGATCGCGAACGGATCAAGGAGACCGTGAACGCGCTGGCGACCGCGGCGTATCCCGGGACCTCGACGTACGAGGCACCCTCGACCACCGTGGCCACCGTCGACCCGACGACCTCGACCACGACGTCCTCGTCGGAACCGTCGACGCCTTACGTGCCGTCGTCCCGCAGCGGCGATAAGTTCCGCCGCCCGCTGCGCACGTACCTGTACGGTGCGTCACTCGGCGGCCACATGTTCGCGGTGGCTGGCCGCGACGACACCTACGGCGTCTCGATCGGCTACGCGCGCTCTCTCGCACCGCGCCTGCGCATGCAGCTCGAGAGCGGGTACAACAGCGAGAGCGGCGTCCTGCTCGACGGGCGCGTCGAGTATGGCTCGTTCCTCGGCGACCGCGAGGCCGGCCTCGGCCTCTGGGGCATGCTCGGCGTGGATGGTCTCGGTCTGGGCCGCGAAGACGAGGCGACGGCCGATCCGACGATGGTCGCACCGCGCATCGACGCCGACCTCTACTACGGACTGCGCTTCGAGGTCGTGATGAGCTCGATCTCCGCCGGCATCGGTTATGCGTGGCGCAAGGACGACGCCATCGACCACGCGTGGCGGTTCGACGTTGGCTACCGGCTCGAGTCCGGTCACAACCTCGGCTTCCGCTACACGGGCTACGGCGACGCCGGGCACTTCCTCGCGCTCTACTGCCGCTATTGACGTCGGACCTGCCGCTCGACGAGCACCCGCCGCGTCGCGCGGAACCGATCACCGAACCGCGCGACGCCATCGGCACGCATGCGCGGTGCGTGGTCACGCAGGTAACCGTCGAGCGCGGCGCGATCGCGCAGCCGGTATTGCACGCACATCGCGACCCGCCCGTCGGCGGGAGCCGGGTCGACCACGTCGAAGCACGCCGCGTCGACGAACCCCGGCAGCGTCAGCAGCTCGGCGACGTGCGGGCCGAGCCACGCGCGATAGTCCTCGGCGATCGCCGCATCGACGTCGACGTTCACCTCGTAGATCACTGCCTGCTGCATCGTGCGGAGCATATCGTGCTCGGGATGTCCTCCTCCTGTGAGGACGAGGGCCAGCCCCCGCCACCCGATGCGAGCGCTTCCGTCGACTCCGGCGAGCCACCCCTCGATCCCGGATGAATGCACCGCCGGATCGCCGTTACTCGGACGTGTTGCGATAGAGCTTCACGCGCGCGCCGTTGATCACCGCGATGTCGTCCTTGCCGTCGCTGTTGTAGTCGCCCACCGCGACGGCCGGTTTTCCGTAGCTCGCGCCTTCGTTGGGATCGTCGTTCAGGTCGACGGCGCTCTCGAACGTGAAGCTTCCGGCGTTGAGGAACACCTTGTATCCCTGGCCGGTGCCCGGCACGACCAGATCCACCAGGCCGTCGTTGTTGAAGTCGGCCACGGCCAGCGCGGTGTAGTTGGCGAACGCGCCGACCACCGTGGTCTCGGGGAGGTCCCCGCGATTCTCGAAGGAGCCGTTCCCCATGTTCCGGTAGATCCGCACGGAGGCTGGCTCGAACGACGCCCCGTACAAGAAGGCGAGGTCGGCCAGGCCGTCGTCGTCGAAGTCGGCGTGCACCATGCTCTGTAGCTGCACGACGTCCTGGCTCTCGCTGATGCCGAGGTCGCCGCGGCAGACGATCTGACCCGCGTGGAAGCCGACCGGGCTCGCGCAGGTCGCCTGCCCGAGCATGTGCGGGGAGCCGGCGTCAACGTCGGAGATGGTGCCGTCGAGGATCGCCTGGCCACAGATGACGTTCCCGTTCGTCGTGAGGACTGCCTTGGTCGAGCAGCCGGCGTAGTCGGCCAGGTCGACGACGCGCGCGCTCGGTTCAGCCCGGTACGACGTGAAGACGCCCGCGCCGTTGTTGATCCGCAGCGACGGCGGGCTGACGTCATCCCAGAACCAGTCGAGATCGCCGTCGTTGTCGAAGTCCATCACGCGGGTCCACAGCGAGCCGCGCTCCGGAGAGCTGGGCCCGGCGCCGTAGGTGGCGAGCTCGAGCGCGGTGAAGCCACCCTGGCCGTTGCCACGCCAGTACCGGTTGTAGATCGCACCTTCATGGTCGGTGAACAGCAGGTCCTGGTACCCGTCACCGGTGAAGTCTTCCATCATCAGATCGAAGTAGCGCGCGGCACCATCGCCGAGCAGGTACTGGTCGAACGCGAAGGACACCTCGCCGAGGGGCATCCGCACCGCGCACGCGGGTTGCGTGAAGCTGCCGCTGAGGCTCCCCTCGGTGCAGACACGCTCCTCGGACTCGCAGGTCTCACCGGCCGGCACCGACGATGCTCGGTACACGGTCCTCGAGGCGCCATTGGAGAGGTATTCGCCCCACGGCAGCAGACACGCTCCGTCGCAGCTGTCCACCGAGCAGCTCGAGGCGGTGAACGATGCGTCTCCGCTCAACACACCGTCCTCGCACACGCGCGTCTGCGCCTGGCAGCTCTGTTCGCACGCGACCGTCGACGATGCATAGAAGGTGCGCGACTCCCCTCGCGGGATCGTCTCGCCATCGACGACACAATCTCCAGGACCCGCAGGGGGCGAGGACGAGGAGCAGCTCGCGAGCCCGATGGCGATCAGGAGGAGACGCGGGACATACTTCATGGTCGGAGATGCAGCCTTTGCGAGCACGGTGGGAGCTTCCCGTCGAACAACGCGCACCCTCAATCGCGAAGTTCGCCCCGCGCGAACGACGTGGGCACCACGCGCAGGCGCAGCACCTCGCCCGTAGCCTCGAGCTCGACGCGCACCGAGGTGCTCGGCTTGCCGTCGATGCGCGCCTCGCCGAGCAGCCTCAGGTTAGAGGCGCTCGGCGTGGTGGTCGGCGGCGCGGCGGAACGAACCGCGCGCTCGACCCACGCCCGCCAGCGCGCGGCAGCGGCACGCCGGATTGCGAGCGGCTGGTCGTACGAGTAGCCGATGTCGGCCAGGTCGGCGCGTGCCTGGTCGTCGCCTCGGCGATCACGGAAGCCCTGACCCGGCACGAAGCCAGCGCGGCGCGTGAGCACGCCTTCGAGCACGCGCGAGGCGTGGAGCCGCGTATCCGCCGACGGCGCGTCGAGCAGCTCGAGGACCGCGCACGCACCCGCGAGATCGAGGTCGATCAGCGCGAACACCGCCGGCGTGAAGTCGCTGTGCAGCTTGTCGTAGGCTTGGTCGATCCGGGCGACGAGCGCCTGGATCGATGGTGCCGGCGCGGGGCACGCCGCCGCGGGTCCCGGCGGCGGTCCTGCCGCGGGCGCCGTAGCCGTCCGCACCGGTGCCGAGCCACACGCTGCGAGCGCCACCGCAACGACAAGACGGAGAGCTCGCATCGTTGATCCGGACGCGAGGACTCGTCCTCGAGTCGCACCGCGACGACTACAGGGGCGACTGGCCGACGTTCAAGGCCCCCCACGTCGAGGGCTGCACGGTGATGGCGTCGGTGTTCCAATCGGCCTTGTCGTTGTCGTCGGTGTTGTCGAGGCGCTGGATCGAAGCCCCGGCCGGCGTCGCGCCACCGGCGTCGAGGTCGAGCGCCGCGTGCGCGTTGAAGTCGTCATCGACGAATCCGCCGGCGGGAACTCCACCACCGACCATCTGCCACTGATCTTGCGCGACGAGGATCGCGGCCTGGTCCTCCGAGTCGCCGGCGGCGCTGCCGGTCGGGGCGGAGGCCAGGAGCACCGCATCGATCACCGTGGTCGTGCGCATCACGCTGATCACGTTGTTCGTGACGGTGAGGCCGGCGTCCGCCGTGAACAGATCGTAGGCGCCGTCGTAGGTCCCCGGGGAGTCCGCGTTCAGAGACTGGGTCGGGCTGGTGGTCTCGTTCTCGCTGATCCCGCTGCTGCACGGCCCACTGGTTCCGGCGCCGAAGTGCACCACGATGAGCGCGCCGGGCTCGACCGTCATCGCAGGGAACGTGAACACGATGTCCTTGCGCTCGACGAGCCGGAGGCCGGTGAGGTCGCCGCCGGCGATCGC
>DATLHR010000404.1:0-17811 GCA_035539815.1 Kofleriaceae bacterium | reverse complement strand
GCGCCGGCGCACGTGTCGGCGCTGATGTCGGGCGTGATCCACAAGGCGGGCTTGTTCGCGTTCCTCCGGTTCACGTTGCTCGCCGGCAGGCCCGAGGCGTGGATGGGCTGGGCGGTGCTGCTGTTCGGCGCGGTGTCGGCGATCTTCGGCGTCCTCTACACGGCGACGCAGCGTGACCTCAAGCGCATGCTCGGCTACTCGTCGACGGAGAACGTGGGCATCGCGGCCATGGCGTTCGGCACCGGCATGCTCGGCTGGGCGTGGTCGGATCCGGCACTGACCGCGATCGGCTTCGGCGGCGGCCTCCTCCACGTGCTCAATCACGCGGTGTTCAAGTGCGCGCTGTTCTACGCGGCGGGCGCCGTGTATCGCGCGACGCACACCGTCGATCTCGAGCGGCTCGGTGGCCTGGCGCGCAAGCTGCCGCGCACGGCCGTGGTGTTCCTCGTGGCGAGCCTCGCGATGTGTGCGCTGCCGCCGCTCAACGGGTTCGCGAGCGAGTTCCTCGTCTACGCCGGGCTGTTCTCCGGCTCGGCCCCGACGACCGAGGCCGACGTCGTGCTCGTGTGCGCGGCGGGGATGCTCGCGTTCGTCGGCGCGGTGGGGGCGCTGTCGGCGACGCGCGCGTTCGGGCTCGCGTTCCTGGGGGCGCCGCGCGACGCGTCGATCCACGCCGGCGAGGACGCGCCGCGGACGATGGTCGTCCCGATGTTCGTGCACGCTGCCGCGATCGCGGTGCTCGGGGTGTTCCCGACGCTGGGGCTGTGGATCGTCGAGCCGGTGGTCGCGCTGCTCGGCGCCGCCGCCGCCCCCGGCGCGATCGCGGACATGCTCGCCCCCGCAGTGTGGGCGTGCCGGGTGCTCGCCGTCGTGCTCGCGGTCGCGCTCGCGCTCGCCTGGCGCCGGCGCGCCGCCGCGCGGACGAGCGTCACCTGGGGCTGCGGCTACACGGCCGCGACGGCGCGCATGCAGTACACGGGCGGGTCGTTCTCGGCGCAGCTCTCGACGCTGTTCCGGCCCGCGCTTCCGCTCGTGACGCGCGAGCACCTCCCCGTGGAGCCGTTCCCGCAGCAGCACGCCCACCTGTCCACGAACCACGTCGATGCCGTCGAGCGCCGCATGTTCGAGGTGCTCGGGCAGGGCGAGGAGTTCGTGCAGGAGACCTCGGAGCGGATCCCCGAGCAGCCTCGCTTCGCGTTCGCGGCCGGCCTGCTCGCGCTGGTGATCCTCGCGCTCGTCGCGCTCGGAGAGGTCTCGTGACCCGCATCGTCGTGAACCTCGCCGCGTTGCTCGTCATGCCGTTCCTGGTCACGGGGACCATCACGCGCGTGAAGTCGCTGTGGGCGGGGCGGCGTGGGCCGCCGATCTTCCAGCTCGCGTTCGACGTCTGGCGGCTCGCGCACAAGACGCCGGTCTACAGCGCGGTGACCACGCCGGTGTTCCGCCTCGGTCCGCCGGTCGTGCTGGTGACCGCACTCGCGTCGGCGTGCATCGTGCCGCTCGCGGGCGGTGCGCCGCTCGTCGCGTTCCCGTTCGACTTCGTGTGGTTCGCGTACGTGTGGTCGCTGGGCCGCGTCGCCTTGATGCTCGGCGCCCTCGACACCGGCAGCTCGTTCGAGGGCATGGGTGCCTCGCGCGAGGCCACGTTCGCGACGCTGCTCGAGCCGGTGCTGTTCCTCGTCGCCGGCGCGCTATGCCTTCACGGCGGCGTGCGCAGCTTCGGTGCGGCGCTGATCCCGCGCCTCGATAGTGCGCCCGCCATCGTGATGTGGGGCACCGCGATCGTGGCGCTCCTCGTCGTCATCCAGGTCGAGGCCGCGCGCATGCCCGTCGACGATCCCACGACGCACCTCGAGCTGACGATGGTGCACGAGGTGATGGCCCTCGACCACAGCGGCCCCGAGCTCGCGATGCTGCAGCTGGGCGCCGCGATCAAGCTGTACGTCGCGATCGCCGTGACGGCGATGCTGCTCAACCCGCTCACCGGCGACGCCGCGATGCTCGCGCACGTCGGGATCTGCCTCGGTATCGCGGTGGTGCTCGGGCTCGTCGAGTCGTTGGTCGCGCGCCTGCAGCTGCGGGTGGTGCCGCAGTACATCGTCGTCGGGCTGATCGCGGCGGGCATCGCCGTGCTGGCGATGCTTGGACGGGGAGGGCGCGCGTGAACCCGGTCCTGATCGCGTTCGTCGGCGTGCTCGTGCTGCCGCTGTTCGTCGCGTCGTGGCGCCTGCGCCTGATCGGGCTCGCGCTCCAGGGCCTGCTGATGGGATGGATCAGCTACGACCTGGACCCCGCGCTCGACTCGTACGGCGCCTGGCTCGCGATGATCGACCTCGTGCTCGTGCGCGGGCTGGTCGCGCCGTTCGCGTTGTACACGGTCCTGCGCTCGCACCGCACGACCGCCCGCCACGACCTCATCCCGCCGAACTTGATGACGTGGTCGCTCGCGATCGCGCTGCTGATCGTCGCGTTCCGGTTCGCCGATCTGCTGGTACCCGTCGAGGGGAACGAGCATTCGTTCGTCGCGGGCGCGACCGCGGGCGTGCTGCTCGGGTTCCTCATGCTCGCCACCCAGACCGGGCCACTCAGCCAGATGATGGGCGCGCTGCGCATCGAGAACGGCATCGCGATGCTCGAGCTCGGCGGTCACAGCGACATCGCGATGCAGATCGCGCAGACCGTGATCTTGATCGCGACGATCCTGTTGTTCCGCTGGTACCTCAAGACGCTGCCTCGGGCGAGCACGGTCAAGGTCAGCGCGGTGGAGGGAAGCGTGTGACCTGGCTGCTCCTGGTCGCCTTCCCCGTCGCGAGCGCGCTCGCCGTGTGGAGTACGAGCCGTGCGGGGGCACGCGCGTCGACGGTGCTCGTCGTCACCGCGGCGCTGACGACGATCGCGGCGACGGTGAACGCCGCGCTGGCGACGGTGCCGCCGTTCCTCGGGGGCTACGTCCACGCCGATGACACCGTGCGGCTGTTCGCGCCGGTGGTCAACGTGATCTTCCTCGGCATCGCGGCATACGTGCGCGCGCGCATCGCGATCGAGCCCGCGTCGCGGCAGTCCGTCTTCCTCTCGCTCGTGTTCCTCGCCGCGTGCAACCTCGCGTTGCTCGCGAACCACCTGCTGGTCATGTGGATCGGGCTCGAGGCATCGACGTTCGCCGCGGCCTTGATGATCCTGCGCGCCGATGCGTCCGCGTCCCGGCTCGCGTCGTGGCGCTACCTGCTGTTCTCGTCGGTGGGGCTCGGCCTCGTCGTGCTCGGCATGTCGTGCCTCACGCGCAGCATGGAGCACGCGGGGCGCGAGGCGACGCTGTTCCTGGACGCCATGCCGGCCGCCGTCGCCGGACCCGCGGATGCGTGGCGCCTGCTCGGGGTGGCGCTGATCCTCCTCGGCATCGGCACCAAGCTCGGGCTCGCGCCGATGTACATGTGGTTGCCGGAGGCGTACGACGAGGCACCCGCGCCGGTGGCCGCGATGCTCGGCGCGGTGCAGTTCAATGTCGCGCTCGTGCTGCTGTTTCGCGTGGTCCACGTGTACCGCGCGAGCTGCGGCGAGCTGATCACCGGCGAGCTGGTGACGATCGGGCTCGCGTCCGTCGCCGTCTCGACCGCGAGCATCGTCGCGACCCAGAACTTCAAGCGGCTGCTCGCCTACGCGTCGATCAACCACGCCGGCGTGATCGCGATCGGGCTCGGGCTCGGTCAGGCGGCGTCGTTCGGCGTGCTCCTGTACGTGCTCAGCAACGCCTTCATCAAGGCGATCCTGTTCCTCACCGCCGGCAAGATCGAGGCGCACTACGGCACCAAGGACACCCGCGCGATCGCCGGCCTGATCAAGGACCTGCCGTACAGCGGCCTGTTCCTGATGGTCGGCACGTTCGCGCTGCTCGGCTTCCCGCCGTTCGGCAGCTTCCTCGGCGAGCTGCTCGTGCTGTCGGCGCTGGTGACCAGCGGGCAGATGTTCGTGTTCGCGGCGTTCTGCGCGCTCATCACGATCTCGTTCGTCGCGACCGGGCGCACGATCTTCCCGATGATCTGGGGGCAGCCGAAGCAGGAGCGCACCTGGCCGCGGCAGCGCGCGCGCGATGCAACGCACAAGCTGATCTTCCTCGTGCTGCTGCTCGTGCTCGGCATCTACATCCCGCCGCAGATCAACGCGCTGATGACGAGCGTCGCGCAGTCGCTGGAGGGCCCGTGACCAGCGTGCTCGTGCATCGCGCCGCCGCCGCCGCTGTCGAGATGCTCGAGATCGGGCCGTGGCGCACGCGACTCCTCGAGCGGGCGCGCGCCGGCCAGCGCGTTGTCACGATGTACGGGCGCCCCGAGGGCGAGCGCGTGCTGCTCACGGTCGTGCACCAGGACGGCGCGCGGCTGTCCGTCGCGCGGACGGTGGTCTCGCCGGCGCTCGGCTATCACGAGCTGACCTCCGACCTGCCGGGGCTGCACTGCTTCGAGCGCGAGCTCCACGAGCAGCTCGGCGTGCGCATCGCCGGCCACCCCTGGCTCAAGCCGATCCGGTTCCAGGGCAAGGACCAGGCGGCGATGGCGAGCTATCCGTTCTATCGCGTCGACGGCAAGGAGGTGCACGAGGTCGCGGTCGGGCCGATCCACGCCGGCGTGATCGAGCCGGGCTCGTTCCGGTTCATGTGCTTCGGCGAGCACGTGCTTCACCTCGAGGTCCATCAGGGCTACCAGCACCGCGGCTTCGAGGCGCACGTGCTGAAGCGCGATCCGCGCACGCTCGCGCCGTGGGCCGAGACGATCGCCGGCGACACCTCGGCCGCGCACGCGTGGGCCTACGCGGCGGCGATCGAGCAGCTCGCCGGCGTCGACGTCGACCCCGAGGTCGAGCTCGCACGCGCCGTCGCGCTCGAGCTAGAGCGCATCGCGATGCACCTGTCCGGGCTCGCCGGGATGGCGTCCGACATCGGCTTCTTGCCGGGCGCCGCGACGTATGGTCGCCTGCGCACGACGGCGATCAACACCTCGCTGCGGCTGTGCGGCAGCCGGTTCAGCCGCGGTGCGGTACGGCCGGGTGGAAGTGGCATGGCGCTCGACGGAGAGCTGCTCGCGCTCGCGCAGTCGAACGTGGAGCTGCTGCGCCACGACACCGCCCTCATCGACGACGCCTTCCTCAGCGCACGCACCGTGCGTCATCGGCTCGGCGGCGTCGGGGTGGTGACCACGGAGACCGCCGAACAGCTCGGGCTCGTCGGCATGGCGGCGCGCAGCGCGGGTGTGGCGATCGACGCGCGCGTGCCGGACCACGGCCTCTACGCGCGGTTCCCGCTGCCGATCCGGACCGAGCCGAGCGGTGACTGCTGGGCGCGCGCGCGGCTGCGGATCGCGGAGATCGAGGCGTCGCTCGCGTGGCTGCGCACCGTGCTCGCCGAGCCGCGCACGTGGAAGCCGTCGCGCGGCGTGCTACCCGCCCTGCCGCCATCGCAGCTCGCGATCGCCGTCGTCGAAGGCTGGCGCGGCGAGGTCGTGCACTGCCTCGAGACCGGCAGCGACGGCGCACTCCTCCACTACAAGGCGCAGGATCCGTCGTTGCGTAACTGGATGGGAGTCGCGCTGGCCGTGCGCGGCAACGAGATCTCCGACTTCCCCATCTGCAACAAGAGCTTCGACCTCTCTTACTGCGGAAATGACCTCTGATGCTGAAGTCACTGCGCGTTCGCCTCGTTCGTGGCAAGCAGTTCATTCCTGACGTGCGTGCTGCGCGCCCGGCAGGGTTCCGCGGGCTCCCCGTGATCCAGCCGGGGCCGTGCGGCGACTGTCGCGCGTGCATCGAGGCGTGCCCCACCGGCGCGATCACGAACGATCCACTCGCGATCGATCTCGGGCGCTGCACGTTCTGCGCCGAGTGCGTCGCCGCGTGCCCCGACGGCAAGATCACGCTGACCACGGAGCCTCGCATGGGCGCCGTCACGCGCGCGGGGCTGGTGGTGAAGGCCGGCGACGAGGCCGCGACGCGCGTCCGCGCCCACGATGCGTTCCGCCGCTTGTTCGCGCGCTCGCTCAAGCTGCGACAGGTCTCCGCCGGCGGCTGCAACGGGTGCGAGCTCGAGCTCAACGCCACCGCGAACGTCAACTTCGATCTCCAGCGCTACGGCATCGAGTGGGTCGCGTCGCCGCGGCATGCCGACGCGCTCGTGCTGTCGGGGACGCTCACGCGCACGATGCAGGATGCGGTGCGGCTCGCGTGGGACGCGATGCCCGAGCCACGGTTCGTGGTCGCCGTCGGTGCCTGCGCCATCTCGGGCGGCCTGTATGACGGTGCGCCCGGCGTGGCGCGCGGCTTCTTCGACGAGGTCACCCCGGCGCTCTACGTCCCGGGTTGTCCGCCGCATCCGCTGACGTTCGTCAACGCGATCCTCGACTTCCTGGGGGTGCCGTGAGGCAAGCGCCCATCGCGCTCGTCGGTCGACCCGGGCCCGCGCGCGTGCAGCTCGCGACCTACCTGCGCGCCGATGGCTTCGACGTCCGCGAGTGCCGCGACACCCTGCCGAGGCGCGTGAGCGGCGTCGTGATCGTCGACGAGCACGGTGCCTCGGCGACGCTGTTCCGGCGCGTCGCGGCGTGGCTCGCCGACGGAGCCGCCGAGCGCGTGGTCGTGATCAGTGGGCGCCCCGCGCGGTGGAAGGAGCTCGCGGCGGATCACGGAGCGCGCGTCGTCGTGCTCGCCGCACCCGTGTTCGGCTGGCACATCGCCGACGCGCTGCGCCCTCGATAGCCGAGCTCGCCCGTGATCGTGTGGGCGTAGGTCCTGGCGAGGAGCCTGGCGCACGCGATCCAGCACACGATCGCCGCCAGTGCGATGACGAGCGCGCTCGTGATCGAGACGCCCGCGATCGCGATCATGACCATCAGCGCGATCGACGAGAACGCCTTGCCGGAGCGGTCCACGAACATGTCGATGAAGGCCTTCGCCTTGTACTTCTCGCTGTCACCGAGCGGGACGTAGAGCGTCTCCTTGGTGGCCTGCTGGACCGAGTAGTTGAAGCCGCGATCACTCGCCGTGAGCACGACCGCCATGATGACGATGGGCGCGAACGCGAAGCCGACGGCCGCGAGGCCCATCGCCGCGGGCGGCAACAAGAGCGCGAGCCGCTTGCGAGGCAGCACCACCGGCACGATGACCAGCTGCGAGATCAACGCGACGATGCTCACCGTCCAGCCGATGCGGCCGAACATGCGTGCGAGCTCGGTCTGGTCCGGGAAGTCGCGCGCGAGGACGACGCTGACCGCGAAGTCGGTGGTCGCGGCTGCGAACTCGTAGGCGAGCACGATCCCGACGATCAGCATCAGGTAGCGGCTGTGGGCGACCAGACGCGCTCCCTCGAGCGCCGGTCCGAACCTCGCGCGATGCGCGACGCGTGCACGGCGTGGCGGCGGACGCAGGTACGCCTCGCCGGCCCACACGAGCGCAGCACACATGACCACGAGGGCGACGCAGATCAGCAGCATGTCGACGTGTCCGATCCACTGGACGAGCGCGTCGACCATGCCGCCCCCGGCGATGCCGCCGAGGATGCCGCCGAGCCCGATCGGACCGTAGAGCTTGTCCGCTTCCGCGCGCGTCATGACGTCGTTCGTGTACGTCCAGAAGATGCCGACCATCACGGTGGAGTAGATGTCGACGAGGATGAACACGGCCCACACGAACCAGCGTTGTGCGCCGAGCGCGTCTCCTCCGATGCGCAGGGCGATCCAGAACGCGATCAGCACCCCGGCGAAGACCACGTTCGCACCGCTGGCGACCTGCAGCCGGGTCAGGCGATCGACAACCCGCGAGTACACCAACACGACCAGGGCAACGGCCACCACGGCGCCGAGCCGGGCATACGGCAACTCGGTAGGTCCCAGCTGTGCGAGCAGGGACGCCTGGCGGATCGGCTTGAGCAACCACAGCGTCGTGATCATCAGGAAGAACCACGAGAACAGGATCCCCGCCTTGGCCCGCTCGCGCCCTGACAGCGAGCGAAACACGGTCAGTGGGTTGCCCATGGTCTACGGCGCTGCAACCAGTGAGCCGCGAGACGACGAGGGCGTGCGCTCTGCTGCGATCTCGGATCGGACTGCAGGTCAGGCGTCGTCGTTGCGGCGCAGGATCCGCCGCAAGAGGCCCGGCTTCGTTCCTTCGCGCGTGCGGCCAGGGCGCTCGATCGCCGCGCGCATCTCGGCCGCCGACGCGAAGCGCTGTTCGCGGTCGTGCGCGAGTGCCTTGGCCACCGCGAGGTCGAGCCAGCCCGGCAGCTCGGGCCGCAAGCGGGCAGGGTGCCGCTCGAGCTCGCCCTTCATCACCTTGCCGAGCAGCTCGCGCTTCGACGTGAAGTCGTAGGGCCACTTCCCCGTGAGCAACTCGAACAAGACGACGCCGATCGAGTAGAGGTCGCTGCGCACGTCGACCGCGGTCGGATCGATCGCCTGCTCCGGGCTGATGTAGAACGGCGTCCCGAGCAGCTGGTTGCGCGTGGTGAGCTTGACGCCGTCGTCGACCTTCGCGAACCCGAGATCGAGCAGCTTCACCTGCTCGCCGCCGTCGGGGCCCGACAGCACGAAGATGTTCGAGCTCTTGATGTCGCGGTGAACGACGCCGCGCGCGTGCAGCACCTCGAGGCCGGCGAGCACCGCCGCCGTCAAGCGGATCGCACGTTCGGGCGCGAGCATGCCTTCGGCCTTGCGCAGCGAGTACAGATCTTGGCCGGAGAGCCGGTCCATCTCGATGAACGCGCAGCCGTCCTCGGTGGTCCCGGCGTCGTAGACCGCGACGAACGCGGGATGCCCGAGCGCTGCGGTCTCGCGCGCTTCACGGACGAAGCGTGCGCTCAGCTCGGCATCGACGGCGAACCGCCGGTGGATGACCTTGAGGGCGACCTCGCGTCGCAGCACGCGATGGTGCGCGGCATAGACCGCGGCCATGCCGCCGCAGCCGAGCAGCGGGCCGACGACGTACTTGCCGGCGATGACCTCGCCGGTCCTGCGCTCCGGGCACGCGTCCACGCCACCCGGATGAGGGACGTCGCACATCTCACAGCGCGCCACGCCTCGAGCATACGCGATCGTAGCTGTTCAGCCGCGTGCAACTCCCGGCGATCGAACGTCGACAGGCATCGCGCGGATATGCGATGAAGTGCGCCGGAGTCTGGTGGGCATGACGGAGGAGGAGCTTGCACGCGTGTTTCCGGGGGACAGCGAGCTCGCTCGGCTGATGCGCGCGCACGCGTGGGCCGAGACGCCGCTCGGCGAGGCGGGCGCGTGGCCCGCGCACCTCAAGTCCGCGCTGAGCCTTTGCCTGACGTCCCGGTTCCCGATCGTGATCATGTGGGGGCCCGAGCTCGCGCTCCTCTATAACGATGCATACATCCCGTTCCTGGGCGAGACGAAGCATCCCCGCTTCCTCGGCCGTCCCGCCAAGGAGTGCTGGGACGAGGCGTGGGCGACGATCGGACCGATGCTCGCGAGCGTGCGCGAGACCGGGAGCGCGACGTGGTCCGAAGATCTGCCACTCTACTTCGCGCGCCGGCTCCCGAGCGAGGAGGTCTACGCGCGCTTCACGTACGGCCCGATCCTCGCGCCCGATGGCGTCACCGTCGACGGCATCTTCGCGCCGTGCACCGAGACCACGGATCAGATCCTCGGCGCCCGCCGGCTCGACGTGCTGCGGCGGCTGGGGACGGTCGCGGAAGGGCGCAGCGTCTCCTCGACGATCGCCGAGGCCGTCCGCGTGCTCGCCTCGAATCCGCACGACGTGCCGTTCTCGACCGTGTACCTGGTCGACGAGCGCGGGCAGACCGCGACGATCGAGGCGTCCTCGATCTCCTCGGACCTGTATCGGCTCCCGCGCCGGGTCTCGAGCGCCGAGGCCGTGTCATCGGTGTGGCCGATCGCGCAGGTGATGCGCGCGCGGCGCGCGGTGCTCGCGACCGAGCTCGACGCGCTGCCGGTGTGGCTGCCGGGCGGTCCGTGGCCGGAGCCCGCCTCGCATGCGGTGGTGCTCCCGATCCACGGCGCCGATCACCAGCAGGTCGCGGCGGTGCTGGTCGTCGGCTTGTCGCCGCGCCGGGTGTGGGACACCGGCTACCGCACGTTCATCGATCTGGTCGCCTCTCACCTCGGCACCGCGCTGACGATGGCGCGCGCCTACGAGCAGGAGCGCCGGCGCGCCGAGTCGCTCGCCGAGCTCGACCGCGCGAAGACCACGTTCCTCAGCAGCATCAGCCACGAGTTCCGCACGCCGCTCACGTTGCTGCTCGGACCGATGGAGGACGCCCTCGCGGGCGAGCACGCCCTCGCCGGCAGCGATCTCGAGGCCGCGTATCGCAGCGGTCGCCGCCTGCTCAAGCTGGTCAATGGCCTGCTCGACTTCTCGAGCATCGAGGGCGGGCGGATCCGCGCGAGCTATCAGCCGACCGATCTTGCGACGTTCACGGCGGATCTCGCGAGCGTGTTTCGATCGGCGACCGAGCGTGCGGGGCTGCGGCTCGAGGTCGCGTGCCCGCCGCTGTCGCGCGCGGTCAACGTCGATCGCGTGATGTGGGAGAAGATCGTGTGCAACCTCATCTCGAACGCGTTCAAGTTCACGTTCGAGGGCACGATCTTCATCGGCCTCGAGGAGGTGGGCGATCAGGTGACGCTCACCGTGCGAGACACCGGCATCGGCATCGCGGCCGCGCACCTGCCGCATGTGTTCGAGCGCTTCTATCGGATCGAGGACGAGCGCTCGCGCACGTACGAGGGCTCCGGCATCGGCCTCGCGACGGTGCGCGAGCTCGCGCGCCTGCACGATGGCAACGTCGGCGCGACGAGCATGCCGGGCGCGGGCTCGACGTTCACCGTGGCCATCCCGTTCGGCGAGCCGCGCGGCGCGAGCGTCGATGGCCCCGCGAAGGCCTCGTCCCTCGCATCGGCGTTTGTCGACGAGGCGCTGCAGTGGCTGCCCGCGCAGCTGCGCCCGGCGGCGCACGGCATCACGTTCGATCCGCGCGTCCGCATCCTGATCGCCGATGACAACGCGGACATGCGTGCGTACTTCACACGCCTGCTCGGCAAGCGTTGGCTCGTCGAGGCGGTCGACGACGGTGAGCAAGCGCTCGCCGCGGCACGCGCGCGCCGGCCCACCCTCGTGATCACCGACTCGATGATGCCGAACCTCGACGGGCTCGGGCTCGTGCGAGCCCTGCGCGACGACCCATCGCTGCGCACGATCCCGATCATCATGGTGTCCGCGCGCGCCGGCGACGACGATCAGATCGAAGGGCTCGAGGCCGGCGTCGACGACTACGTCATCAAGCCGTTCTCCGCGCGCGAGCTCGTCGCCCGCGTCACCACCCGGCTCGAGCTGCAACGCCTCGGGACGCGGCTCGAGCAGGAGCGGCGCGCGGTGTCCGAGCTGTTCCGCCAGTGCCCGGTGCCGGTCGCGATCCTGCGCGGTCACGACCTCGTGATCGAGGAGGTCAACCCCGCGTTCGAGCCGCTGCTCGGCAAGCCGGCCCCGGGGCGCCGCCTCGCCGACGCGCTCCCCGACATCGAGCGCATGTTCGGCGCGATGCTTCGCGACGTCCTCGCCACCGGCGTCGCGCACGTCGGCCGCGAGACCCACGTGCCGCTCAGGCGCAAGGGCGAGCTGGTGGACACCTACTGGACGTTCATCTGTGCGTCGCTGCGCGGACCGAGCGCCGACGAGGATTGCGTCGTCGCGATCTGCACCGATGTCACCGAGCAGGTGCTCGCGGGCAAGCGCCTCGAGGTGCTCGCCGCCGAGGCCCACGCCGCGAACCGCACCAAGGACGAGTTCCTCGCGATGCTCGGCCACGAGCTGCGCAACCCGCTGTCACCGATCCTGACCTCGCTCGACGTGATGCGGCTGCGCGGCGACAGCATGCGCGAGCACGAGGTGATCGAACGCCAGGTCCGCCATCTCACGCGCCTCGTCGACGACCTGCTCGACATCTCCCGCATCACCCGCGGCAAGGTCGCGCTGCGCAAGCTCGATGTCGAGCTGTCGGCGGTCCTCGCGCGCGCGTACGAGACCGCGGCGCCGTGGTTCGAGCAGCGCGAGCAGCGCTTCTTGCTCGACGTCCCCGAGACCGGGCTCGTGATCCACGCGGATCCCGATCGCCTCGCGCAGGTGTTCGCCAATCTCCTGACCAACGCGTCGAAGTACAGCGAGCACGGTACGCGCGTGATCGTACGCGGGCGACGCGTCGGAGATCGGATTCGCACGAGCGTGATCGATCAGGGCATCGGCATCGCACCCGAGATGATCGACAAGGTGTTCGACATGTTCGTGCAGCAACCTCAGACGCTCGAGCGGTCGCGCGGTGGGCTTGGCCTCGGGCTCTCGATCGTACGTAACCTGGTCGAGGCGCACGGCGGTACCGTCGCCGTGCGTAGCGAAGGTCTCGGTAAAGGCAGCGAGCTCACGGTCGAGCTACCCGCTGTGCACGTGCGGAGCGAGTTGCCGTCGGCTACACCGACGGGCATGCGGACGGACAAACCGAGTGCCCGCATTCTCGTCGTCGACGACAACCAGGACGCCGCGTACGCGATGAAGCTCGCGCTCGAGCTGCTCGGCTACGCCGTCACGACCGCGCACGATGGCTACGCCGCCATCGCGGCCGCGAATGAATTCAACCCCGACATCGCGCTCCTCGACATCGGACTTCCCGAGATGGACGGCTACGAGCTCGCGCAGCGGCTCAAGCAGCACGGCGATCTGCGGCTGGTGGCGATCACCGGGTACGGGCAGGCGTCCGACGTCCGCCGCTCGGAGGAGGCAGGCTTCGAGCGCCACCTCGTCAAGCCGGTGGATATCGAGAGGCTCGAGCGGGTCGTGCGAGAGCTGCGCGCCGGAGCCTAGCGAGGCGCAGCCCCGGCCCGTCGGGCGAGGCCGTCGTCCCACTCACGCCGCCACTGCAAGAGCGTCTGGAAGCCGGCGCGCGCCGCTTCGACGATGCGATCCGCGAGCTCGCGCGTGCGCGCGAACTCGTCGAGCGCGGTGTCGAGCGCCTTCCAGCGCGCGGCCGCGCTGCGGCGCGAGATCTCGAGGTACGAGAACGCGCTGCCCGGCTTGAGCTGCACGGACAGGTGCTTGTACAGCGCGTCGTGAAGGAGCGTCGGGCGCTCGATCACGTAGGTCCAGCCAAACGCCTCCGCCACGGTCGAGAACGGCGTGATCGTGTGGCACTGCGGCAGGCGCGCGACATGACCGGCACCGAAGCCGAGGGTGATGAGGTCTTGCGCGATCAGGCCCGAGCGCGTGACACGCGGGACCTCGAGGATGTGGTGCAGGGGGCGCGAATAGGCGAGGGCGGCCTCTACCGAGGTTTCGAACCCGTACGTGCGCATGAGCTCTTCGGCATAGCGACCCGGCGTCACGGTGGGCGTCATGAGCGACAGCCACGGGTGGTCCGCTTCGACGTGAAATGCGCGCGTCTCAGCATCGAGGCGGTCGAGCATGGGGGCGACCGATTGCAACCATCGTGCAACTCTTCACTAGACGCTGGTTGCACACCGAACTCCGAGGCTGTACGCGGGTCTACAGGTCGAACTACGGGCTCGACGGGATGCCGGGAGCACCGATCGTTAGGTCTCCGCAAGCTGGGTGTGCGGGGTGAATCCGCTCGCTGAGCGAATCCGCTACGGCAGAGCATAACTAGCCGAGGTCGTTACGGGAGCCCGCGCTGGAATCAGCCGGTCTCGAGTGTTAGCGTCACGCGAACATGCGGATGAAGGCGTTGATCCTGGTGCTGCTCGCAGCCGGCTCGGGTTGCGGGTCGGCGCAGAAGAACAAAGTGGTCACGGATACCGAGGTCCTTCCATACGTCGCGCCCGACGTCGACGAGATCGCTGGCACGGACAGCGTGGATGACGAGGAGCCCGAGGAGACGCCGGCGCCGAACCCGCAGCCGGCACAGAACCCGCAAAAGTAGCCGCCCGATGTGCGGCATCATTGGTTACGTCGGAACGCGTCAGGCCACTCCGATCCTGATTGGAGGCCTGCGCAAGCTCGAATACCGCGGCTACGACTCGGCAGGCGTCGCCGTGATCGATCCCACGTCCGGCACCGGGCTCGCGCGCGTCGTGCGCTGCCGCGGCAAGCTGTCGGCGCTCGAGGAGCGGCTCGCCAAGGAGCCCGCGCCCGGATCGATCGGCATCGGCCACACGCGGTGGGCGACCCACGGACGCCCATCCGACGAGAACAGCCACCCGCACAAGGCGGGGCCGATCAGCGTCATCCACAACGGCATCATCGAGAACCACCTCGCGCTGCGCGCCGAGCTCTCGGCCAGCGGGTCGCGGTTCTCGTCGGAGACCGACACCGAGATCTTCGCCCACCTGGTCGATCGCGCGCTCGTCGATGGCGCGCCCGATCTGACGAGCGCCGTGCGCCGTGCGCTCGCGAAGGTGCGCGGCAGCTTCGCGTTCGTGGTGATGAGCGACAAGGAGCCGGGCACGCTGGTCGCGGCGAAGAACTCCTCGCCGCTGGTGGTCGGGCTCGGCGATGGTGAGAACTACGTCGCCTCGGACGTCACCGCGATCCTCGCCGAGACGCGCCGCGTGATCTTCGTCGATGAGGGCGAGCTCGTCACCGTGACCCACGCCGGCGTCTCGATCACCGACTTCGAAGGCCGGCCGGTGCACCGCGAGCCCAAGGTCATCACGTGGTCGGCGGTGCAGGCGGAGAAGGGCGGCTTCAAGCACTACATGCTCAAGGAGATCCACGAGCAGCCGCGCGCGATCGCCGACACGCTGGTCGGCCGCGTGGACCTCGAGCACGACGACGTCACGCTCGACGGCGTGAACCTCGACGCCGCGGCGATCAAGCGCATCGTGTTCATCGCGTGCGGCACCTCGTATCACGCGTCGCTCGTCGGCGAGTTCCTCGTCGAGCGGCTCGCCCGGATCCCGGTCGAGGTCGACCTCGCGTCGGAGTTCCGCTACCGCGATCCGATCCTCGGCCCCGGCGACCTCGTGGTCGCGGTGAGCCAGTCGGGCGAGACGCTCGACACGATGGAGGCGATCCGCGAGGCGAAGAAGAAGGGCGCCCAGGTGCTCGCGATCTCGAACGTCCTCGAGTCGTCGATCCCGCGCCTCTCGGACCACGCGTTCTACACGCACGCGGGCCCGGAGATCGGCGTCGCGTCGACGAAGGCGTTCACCACCCAGCTCGTCGCCATCGCGCTGCTCGCGATCTATCTCGGCCGGCGCAGCGGCAACCTCAAGCCCGAGCGCGCGCGCGAGCTGCTCGCCGAGCTGTTGCAGCTGCCGGTCAAGATGCGCGAGGTGGTCGAGTCGAGCGCACAGCTGCAGGCGATCGCGCGCCGCTACGGGACGTCGAACGGCTTTCTGTTCCTCGGGCGCGGCGCGCAGTATCCGATCGCGCTCGAAGGTGCGCTCAAGCTAAAGGAGATCTCGTACATCCACGCCGAGGGCTACGCGGCCGGCGAGATGAAGCACGGCCCGATCGCGCTGATCGACGAGCACCTGCCCGTCGTCGTCCTCGCGCCGCGCGGCCCGAGCTACGAGAAGACGGTCTCGAACCTCGCCGAGGTGCGTGCGCGCCAGGGCAAGGTCATCGCGATCGCGACCCGCGGCGACACCGAGATCGGTGGTCACGCCGATGACGTCGTGCTCGTGCCCGACACCGCGCTCGAGTTGCAGCCGATCCTCACCGTGCTGCCGCTGCAGATGCTGTCGTATTACGTCGCCGACTTCAAAGGCACGGACATCGACCAGCCGCGCAACCTCGCCAAGAGCGTCACCGTCGAGTGAAGCGCACGCTGACCCACTTCAACGCCGCCGGCGCGGCGCACATGGTCGAGGTCGGCGCGAAGCCGGAGACCGCGCGCGTCGCGATCGCGAGCGGACGCGTGACCATGCAGCGCGCGACCGCAAAGGCCATTGCGGCGGGGACGCTCGGCAAGGGCGACGTACTCGGCGTGGCGCGGCTCGCCGGGATCCAGGCCGCCAAGCGCACGGCGGATTGGATCCCACTGTGTCATCCGTTGCGCCTCACCGGGGTCGATGTCGACCTGCGCGTCGAGCGCAACCCCGACGTACGTCGGGCGCGCAGCGGCGCCGGAGGCGGCGCGGAGATCGATCGCAAGCCCGACGTACGTCGGGCGCGCAGCGACGCCGGAGGCGGCGCGGAGGTCGATCGAGCAACGGTGACCGTTCGCGCCACCGTGCGCGCGTTCGATCGCAGCGGCGTCGAGATGGAAGCGCTCACCGCAGTCACGGCGGCGGCGCTCACCGTCTACGATATGTGCAAGGCGATCGACCGCGAGATGACGATCGAGGCCGTGCAGCTCGAAGAAAAGCGCGGCGGCAAGTCGGGCACGTATCGCCGCCGCACACGGTAAACCTCGCACCGAGACCGGCCTCGTGGATGCAACTCCTGCCCCGGCAGGAGGCATCTATGAAGAAGCTACTGATGTCGATCGCGCTCGCCACCGCAACCGTCGGGGCTTGCGCGCACCGTCCCGAGACCGCGTCCGAGCAGCGAAACCTCGAGCAGCGCGCCAACGCCACACTCGCCACGATGCAGCAGCGTGATCCTGGGCTCAGGAACCTGCTCGGCACGTCGGCCGGCTACGTCGTGTTCCCCGAGATCGGGAAGGGCGGCCTCGTCGTCGGGGGTGCGTCCGGCATGGGCGTCCTGTACGAGCGCGGCATGCCGGTGGGCTCGGTCCGGCTGACGCAGGCGTCGATCGGCGCGCTCGCGGGCGGGCAGACGTTCGCCGAGCTGATCACGATTCGCGATCCGTATCAGGTCCAGCGCCTCAAGATGGGCCAGTTCAAGCTCGGCGCCGATATCTCCGCGGTCGCGCTGACCTCGGGGGCGGCGGCGAGTGCGGCCACCGGCGACGTGAGCGTGTTCGTCATGCCGCGCGGCGGCTTGATGGTCGACGTCTCGGTCGCGGGGCAGCAGCTGAAGTTCGAGCCGTCGGCCGGTTAACGACCTCGCGAGCCCGTAGCCCCGGCCTCATGCTCGCCTCCCTACCGGTGTGCGGGCGGGGTTAGCGCCGGCGCTCGAACACGAGCAGGTCGCCGAGCGTGTCGTGATCGCGGGTCCCGATCGGGATCATGCCGATGCGGCGGATCACGCCGAGCGATGCGACGTGCCACGGGAACGTGGTGGCCTGGACCGCCATGATGCCGGGCTGGTCGAGCGCCCACGCGACGCAGGCCTCGACGGCCTCCGCGGCGAACCCGCGACAGCGCGAGGTCTCCTCGATCGAATAGGCGACCTCCGCGATGCCGCTGCTCGGCAAGCCGTGGAACACGACGCTTCCGATCACCTGCGGCTCCTCGCGGAGCAGCACGAGCGAGTCGCCCCACAGGCGCGTGTCGGGATCGGCGCGCAGCGCTGCGCGCGAGTACGGGAACCCGAGCGCGACGAGATCGTCGTTGGGCCACGCGGCCGGAAACCGCGCGCCGACCACGGCCTCCGCGCGCGGCTTGTCATGATCGAGCACCGCCTCGATCGCCTCGAGCGTGATCGGCACCAGCCTCAACCGCCTTGTCACCAACCCCGGCATCACGGCCCCATCTTCGACGCGCCGAACACCAACCCGAGCATGCCCGGACGCATGCCGATCATGCTGTAGCGAACGTCGAGGTTGAACAGGAATCCGAACAGGTGCTGCTCGAGCCCGATGCTCGCGATGCCGCCGGCGTAGGCGCGGTGCATGTCCGGAGGGATCTGCTGATCCGCGCGCAGCAGGGCACCGCCTGCGCGCAGCGTAAGGTAGCGCGAGGGGTTGTCGCCGGGGCGCACTCGAATCCCGACCATCAGGTC
>DATLHR010000403.1:0-9175 GCA_035539815.1 Kofleriaceae bacterium | reverse complement strand
GGACAAGGTGCTGCAGGGCAGCGGCTCGCAGGATCTCGATGACGTTGGCGGAGGCACAGGCGCAGGCAGCGGCAGCGGCAGCGGCAGCGGCTCGAGTCGCGGATCGGGATCCAATCCGATCCGCGGACCGGGCTTGCGAGGCGGCGGAGGTGGAAGGTGATGCGCCGCCGCCACGCGGGCATGACCCTGATCGAGGTCATGATCGCCCTCGCGATCCTCGCGATGATGCTCGGCATCGCCTGGCGCGCGTTCTCGAACACCGCGACGACGAAGAATAGATTCGAGCGGTTCGAGCAGCGCAATCACGAGCTGCGGATGGCGATGTTTCGCGTCGTCTCGGACCTCGAGGCCTCGTACCTGTCGCGCAACGAGGATCCGTCGCAGTCGCATCCACGGACGCTGTTCGTCGCGAAGAGCGGCAGCAAGCTGCCCGAGATCCGGTTCTCGACACTCGGGCACCGCGTGCTGTGGGCCGATGCCAACGAGTCAGAGCAGACCGTGATCGAGTACCTGCCGCACGACAACCGCGAGAAGTCCGGGCAGCTGGACTGGATCCGCCGCGAGCAGCGCCGCCCATCGAACGAGCCGCCCGAGGAGGCGCCGAGTGACTACGACGTCCTCGTCGCGGACATCGAGAGCGCCAAGCTCGAGTACTTCAACTGGAAGACCCAGGAGTGGCAGGACACGTGGGACACCACGCAGTCCGATGGACAAAAAGGCATGCTGCCGAGCCGCGTGCGCATCACGATCGTCGTGAAAGGCGCAAAGGACGCCGACTACAAGCTCGTGTCCGAGGCCCGCATCTTGCTGCAAGAGACCCTGAACTTCGTGCAATGAAGACCCTCACCGCGATCTGGACCTTCCTCACGACCGAGCGCTCGCTCGGGCGACGGAAGAGCGCACGCCCGGTTCGCCGCCGTCGCCAGCGCGGTGTCGTCGCGTTGACCGCGGTGATGGCGGTGATCGCGTTGATGACGATCATCACCACCCAGTTCGGGACCAGCACCAGCGTCGACCTGATCGCGGCGGGCAACTATCGCGATCAGATGCGGTCGCACTTCCTCGCGCGCTCCGCGATGGCGCTGTCGGAGATCGTGATCCGGCTCCAGCAGCGCGTCGACAATCAGAAGGAGCTGAGGGGCACGCAGATCACCGACTTCGCCGATCAGATCCTGCTCGCGTTCTGTGGCACCGACGAGGAGGTCATGGCCGCCGTCGGGTTCTCGTCGTCGGAGGCCAAGGGCCTCGGCGCGGACGTCGGGACCTGCGGCATCGTCGGCGCGTTCACGACCGAGGACGACAAGCTCAACCTCAACTGCGCCAACGGCAACGACGCGACCGCCGCGACGCTCAAAAGCGCGCTCGACGCCCTCGTGTACTTCCCGGCCTACGATCCGGTGTTCGAGGAAGAGGACGCCGAGGGCTGGCGGCGCGATCGCGCGACGCAGGTCGCCGCGATCATGGACTACATCGACAGCAATGACATGCGGAACCGCGAGCGCGGGTCCACCGAGGCCTACAACTACGAGGGCCTCAAGGATCCGTACAAGCCGCGCAAGGCGCAGGGCAGCCCGCAGCCGACGGGCAACTACATCGACACGATCGAGGAAGTGAAGCTCGTGCGCGGGGTCGACGATCGGTTCTGGTCGCTGTTCGGCCCGGCGTTCACCGTGTACGGCGGCTGCAAGACCAACCTGTCCGCGCTGACGAACACCCAGCTGGTCGCGGCGATCATCTATCTGTCGGCGAAGAACCCGAACGATCCGATGCTCGCGAACCCGCAGAAGCTGTTCACGCTCGCGGGCCTGGTCGCGAAGTCCAAGCAGTACGGCATGCAGTTCTCGTCGCTCGACGACTTCATCGACTTCGTGAAGGATCCGTCCTCGCAGCTCGGCCTGCTCGCCGGGCAGGGCTCGCTCGCGGGCAGCGCGGCGAGCGCGGCGATCAGCCAGGGGATCCCCGGCATCACCAGCGGAGAGAAGCTGGGCATCGAGCTCGACAAGGCCAAGCTCCAGCAGCTCGCGACCGCCGGCCCGCGCCGGACGTATCGCGTCGTGGCGTGGGGGGAGATCGAACGCAAGCAGAAGACCGCGGACGGACAGCCGGTGTACGCGCCGATCCGTTCACAGATCACGGGCGTGTGGGACACCAAGATCGTCCCGCAGAACGTCCGCAAGCCGCCCGCGCCCAAGGGGGCGTGGGTGTACCTGAAGGAAGACTGAGCATGGCGAGCCGAGTATTCGCGGTCGATCTGGGCGCGTGGAGCGTGAAGCTGGCGATCGCCAGCCCGGGCCTCCGCGGCGCGTCGCTGCTCGACGTCGTCGAGCGCTATGTCCCTCCGGGCGAGGCGCCCGCCGAGGATCGCGCGCGTCAGGTGCTCGCGGGTCTCGTGCAGGAGCTCAAGCTCGCAGATGCGAGCGGCTACGTGGGCGTGTACGGCGACCAGGTGTTCACCCAGGTGCTCGAGTTCGGGTTCAAGAACCTGCGCCGTGCGGAGCTCGACAAGGCCGTCGGCGGTGAGCTCGAGGGCGTCGTGCCCGTCGATCTCGAGGACATGGTCTACACGTTCGAGCCGCTCCCTGCGCTGCCGCCGAGCGAGGCCGTGCCCGGTACGGTCGCGTCGCATGGACGCGTCGCGCCGCCGACCGAGGGCATGCGCGTGCTCACCTACGCGATGCGCCGCGAGCGCGCCGAGCACCTGATCGAGCTCGGCAAGTCGTGCGGGTTCGATCCGCGCGGCGTGGTCGCGTGCGGTGGGGCGGCGGTGCGACTCGTCGATCGCACGCCCTCGCTCGCGAAGGCGCGCGCGGAGGGCGCGGTCGCCGTCGTCGACATCGGCCACGAGCGCACCGACGTCGTCGTGGTGGCGGGCGGCAAGGCGGTGTTCTCGCGCAGCATCGCGCGCGCCGGCAAGCACGTGACCGACGCGATCGCGCGCAAGTGGAAGCTGCCCTTGCACGAGGCCGAGCGCGCGAAGCACAGCGACGGCTTCGTGGCCTCGCACGCCGAGCCCGCGACCTCCGAGAGCTGGGCGCGGATCAGCGAGGCGTTGATGGCCGAGCTCGCGCCGTTCGCGCGCGACCTGCGGCAGACGCTGTCGGCGTGCCGCGCGAAGACCGGGTTCACCCCGATCGCCGCGCTCCTCGTCGGTGGCGGTGCGCGGCTGCGGGGCGTCGGCTCGTTCCTGACCGAGCAGCTCGGCATCCCGGCGTGGCGTCCGAGCGACGACGACTTGATCGCGCTCGCGGGGCCCAAGCTCGCCAGCGGAGGCACGCCGATCTCGGCGCTGCCGATCGACAGCGCGGCGATGACGATCGGCACCGCGTACGACGCGGCCGGTGGGCGCCCTCAGTTCGATCTGCGCTCGGGCGCGCTCGCCGTGAAGATGGACCTGTCGTTCCTGCGCGCGAAGGCGGTGCCGCTCGGCGCCGCGGTGATCGCGATCGCGGCGTTCGCCGCGGGGAGCGCGTACGCGGACCTCTATCGTCTGAAGAAGGCGGAGAAGGTGCTCGCGACGCGGCTCGCGACGGAGTCGGCCGACCACTTCGGTTCGGCGAAGTCGGCGAAGGACGTGCTCGCGATGCGCGGCGCCGGGGGCGCGGCCGGTGGAATGTCGCCGCTGCCCAAGGCGAGCGCGTACGACCTGCTCCTCGAGATCAGCCACAAGGTCCCGCCCAAGGACAAGATCACGCTCGATATCGATCAGCTGCAGATCGACGAGCAGAAGATCGACATCCAGGGCACGACCAAGACCACCGACGGCATCGACTTGCTCGTCACCGAGCTCAAGAAGGTCGAGTGCTTCAAGGAGGTCAACCGCGGGCCGACCGACACCAACGCCGACGGCACGAAGAAGTTCAAGCTGACGATCACGTCAGCGGGGTGCATGTAGCCATGGCAACGATCTCCGAACGCGCACGCGACTTCTGGGACCGCATCTCGCCGCGCGAGCGACGTCTCGTCGTGATCGCGGCGATCGCGGTGCCGCTCACCATCGCGGTGTGGCTCGGGCTGTCGATCCACGACGGTCTGGTCGCCAAGGAAGCGAACAACGAGAAGACGCGCGAGGCGCTGGCCGTGATCGCCGACCTCAAGGCGCGCGGTCCGGCGCAGCCTACCGACGACGTGGTCGCGACCATGGGCACCGAGCCGCTCAGCCTCGACACCTATCTGACGAACGCGGCGCAGAAGGCGGGCTTCCAGCTCAAGGGCACGTCGCCGCGCTCGCCCGTGACGCGCAACGGCTTCGTCACCAACTCGGTGTCGTGCCGGGTCACCGACCTGTCGATCGATCAGCTGCGCAAGTTCCTGCAGGAGATCGAGACCGGATCGAAGGTCGTGATCGTGACCAAGCTCGAGATCAGTCGCGACTCGCGCGACAAGGAGAAGCTCGACGCGAACCTCGACGTGTCGACGTACTCGAAGGAGCCGCCGGCCAAGGGCGAGAGCAAGGACGCCGGCCCGGCCGGCTCCGGCGAGCAGAAGGGAAGCTGACCATGGCGATCGCTCTTCCGAACGTCCTGGGACACCTCGGCCCGCGCACGCGCAAGGTCCTGCGCGTCGTCGGCTACGTCGTGCTCGCGGTGGTCGCGTTCGTGTTCGCGCTGCAGATGACGTTCCCGTACGATCGCGTGAAGGCGAAGGCGATCGAGGCGCTGTCGAGCAAGTACGACGTCGTGATCCGCGACGTCGAGCGGGGCTACATGCCGGGACGCGTCTACTTCAAGGACGTGAAGCTGACGACGCGGCCCGCGAAGGCCGACGACAAGCCGGTCGTGTTCATCATCAAGGAGCTCAAGGTCGACCTCGGCATCCTCGCGCTGCTCGGCCAGACGGCCTCGATCGACCTCGATGCGACGATCGGGCCCGGGCACATCGCGGGCAACATCTCGCTCAGCAAGCGTTCGACGGTCGTCGACCTCGAGGGCTCGAACCTTCCTGGCGCCATGTTGCCGATGCGCGAGCTGATGGGGCTGCCGATCTCCGCCGGCAAGATCCAGTTCGCCGTCGACCTCACGCTGCCGACGGAGAAGCTCAAGAATGGCAAGCTGGGGAGCAACTGGCAGAAGGCGAAGGGCAAGTTCTCCTTCGAGTGCCCCAACGGCTGCACGTTCGGCGACGGCGTGACCAAGCTCAAGCCCAAGCTCACGAACGCGCGCCAGGCGGCGTTCGCCGAAGGGGGCATCTCGTTCGGCAAGATCAACGTCGAGTCGATGATGGCGCGCGTCGATATCAAGGAAGGCCTCATGGAGCTCACGAAGTTCGACACCAAGTCGAACGACGGCGAGCTCCACGTCGACTTCCAGCTGACGCTTCAGCCGGTGCTCGATGACTCGCTCGTCGCGGGCTGTCTGCGGTTCAAGGGCTCCGACGAGCTCGAGAAGCGCGAGCCCACCACGCACTCCGCGCTCACCACGACCGGCGCGCAGATCGGGCCCGACGGCCTGTTCCACATCAAGCTCGACGGCAAGTTCGCCAAGATGGGGCGCAAGGCGCAGAGCTGTGGTCCCGCGGTGAAGGGTGGCAACACCAACGGCGAGGACTTCAGCAAGGGGCCGGACGCCGATCAGCCGTCGGTGCGGCCGAACCTCACGGTGCAGCCCGCCGACGACACGCTGCGCGGCGGCTCGGGCTCGGCGGCCGGCGCGCCGGTGGTGCCGACGCCGCCTCCGCCCACACCCGTTGATCCGGCGACCACCGCGCCGCCCTCCACGACGGTGCCCAACGCGCCGCCGACCGACCACGACATGGGCTCCGACGGCGCGAGTCACAACTCTGCGCCGGGCGAGGGCTCGGCAGGCCCCACGCCGCCCGGCGAGCCCGTGCCGCCGGGCGAGGGCACGGCGGGCGCGTCGGGCGCGGGCGAGCAGCCAGCGAGCCACTAAGGCTCAGAGCCGACGGGCGTACCGTCTTACCGGTTCTCGGGGCGTCAGCGCGCGCTCAGTGCTCGAGCGTGAGTCGAACGAGGTGGGGCGTGCCATCGTCGTCGGGAACGTCGGCGAACTTGAGGTGCTGCTTGCTGAGCAGCGTCGCCGAGCGCGGTAGCGGGTCGGCGAGGTCGATCACGGCCTCGCCGCGCGTGTCGATCGCCATCTCCGCCTTCGGGTTGCCCTTGGTCGTCGCACGGCCGACGACAAGGACGCGCAGCGTATCGCCGTCGATCTCGAGTACCTCGTAATCGCGCTCGTCGATGACCGTCGAGCCGTCCGCGGTGAGCTGTTGCTTCGTGTGCCATCGCGCGCCGACGCCCACCGGCGATGACGGCAGCGGAACGATCACCTCGTGGAGGATCCCAAGCCATGACGGCAGCGTGCTCATGCCGGCGAGCTGTACGAGCTCGAGGTCACCGCTACGAGTGACCCGGGCTTGCCCAACGACGCTCGCGAGCGCCTTGTCGATCGTCTCGACGACCTTCCGCTCGTCCTCACTCATGTCGAGGCGGCGGTTGCTGACGACATCGCGGGCGCGGAACGAATAGATGGCGCGCCCTGCATCGGAGGTCGTGCGGGACCATTCGAGCTTGGCGGTGAAGCCCAGCCCATCATCATCGATCTCTCCGTCACGCGCCGTCCCGGTCTCCAAGGAGATGCGCGCCGACGCGCGCGGGCCGTTCATCGCGTACGCGACGGTCTGGCGCGGCTCGGCGCCGGGCGACGCGATGGTCACCTCGCGCGGTTCCGTGGCGTAGGTGAACTCGGTATCGGTGCTGCCGCTACCACTACCGCACGCAGCGATCGCGCTGACGACGAGCATCGTGAAGACTTGGCGCATGTGTAGCGTTGGACGTGGCGTGACCCCCGGCTATTTGGCGCTGCAGCGCAAAACGCACGCATGACGGTGCATGACGCGGCATCACAAACGCATGCCGAGAGCACCTGGTCAGGGTCCGAGGCCGACCCAGACCGCGCCGTCGTCGGAGAACTCCTTCTTCCAGATCGGCACGCGCTCCTTGAGCCGATCGATCATCGCGCGGCACGCGGTGAACGCCTCGGCACGATGCGGCGCCGCGGCGGCGATCACGACCGCGAGGTCCCCGATCTGCAGCGTGCCCGTGCGGTGCTCGACGGCGAGCCGTACGCCGGCGACCTCGGCCTCGATCTCCTCGCACAGCCGCGTCATCTCGCGCACCGCCATCGTGCCGTACGCCTCGTACTCGAGGTGCGTGACGGTGAGGCCGCGGCTGTTGCGGCGGACCATGCCGGTGAATGTGACGATGCCGCCCATGCCTGCACCCGCGACCGCGGCGACGCACCGGTCGAGCGACAGCGGCTCGGCGAGCAGTAGCACGTGGCGCCCGCTGCCGCCCGCGACCGGCGGGATCAACGCGAGCTCGTCGCCATCGGCGAGAACGACCTCGTCGTCGCTGAAGTCCTGGTTGACCGCGACGCGGAACTTGCCGAGCAACGTCGCGATCGGTGCGTGGCGCGCGGCCAGCGCTGCGATCGCATCGCGCACGCGCGCGCCATCGGGTAGCTCGAGCTGCTCCTCGTCGCGGCCGAGGCGATCGCGGAACACGGCGAAGTAGAGGACGGAGATGCGCATGCGCAAGCGCATGATAGCCGCCCCCGCATGCTCTCGCGTAGGCTCGCGGAACGATGGCCGCGAGCGATGACTCCGAGCACCTGCAGCGGCTCTATGTCGCGATCCGCGCCGTGATCCGGAAGATCCCGCGCGGCCGCGTCGCGACCTACGGTCAGGTCGCCGAGCTCGCGGGCATTCCGCGCGGCGGACGGATCGCGGCCGCCGCGCTCAAGACGAGCCTGCCGAGCGATCGGCTGCCGTGGCAGCGCGTGATCGGCAAGGCGAGCGGCATGCGCGGCCGTATCGCGATCCACGATCCCGTCGGCGCCGCCACGCAGCGCGAGCTCCTCGAGCACGAGGGCGTCGACGTCGGCGACAAGGGCCTCGTCGCGCTCGACGTCTACGGGTGGCAGCCGACTACAGCCGGACGAGCCCGCGGCGCATCGCCTCGACGACCGCCTCGGTCCGGGTCGAAGCGCCGAGCTTCATCATCACGCCGTTGACGTGGAACTTCGCCGTGTGATCGCTGATGCCGAGGCGATCCGCGATCAGCTTGTTCGAGAGTCCCTCGGACAGCAGCTGCACGACCTGACGCTCGCGCTCGGTGAGCTCGCCGCGGCCCTTGCTCCCATCGGCCGAGCGCACCGGCTGGTTCGGGACCAGCGTCGTCGCGAGGGCCGTGTCCATCACGGTGAGCCCGCTGCGCACGGCGGCGAGTGCGGCGTGGATGCCGGGCCCGACCTGGTCGCGCAGGACGACGCCGCGCGCGCCGGCCGCGAGGGCAGGGGCAACGTGCGCAGGGTCGCCGACGATGGCGACCACGGGCACTCCAAAGGCGCGGAGCTCGGTGAGCCGACTCAGCGTCTTGCTGGCATCGACCCCCGCATCCCACAGCGCCACTTCAGCACGGTCCCGGTCGACCACATCGATCGATCCGAGCTGCTCGAGCAAGCTCGAGACGCCGGCCCGCAGGAGCGGGTCATCGGTCATGAGCGCGACCTTGATCGGGTCGGTGACCGCGGCGATTGGAAGGGCAGGGTTGCGAGTCATGGTTTTTCCTTGGTCCGCGCTCAAAGCTCACGCGAACGTTAGGGTGCAACTTGAGCACGCCGAGGGTCGAGGTCAACCCTGCCCATCCAGGGGGGACGGGGATCAGACCCTATCGGAATGCCTCTCCATTCGTCGGATAGGCGCCCTTTGCGCGGTGGTCCACGCTCGGTTCGAGAAACCGAGAAAGAGAGTTCCATGGCGCTACCTGCTCTTCACGCCCTCGATCAGGCCCTCGCGTCCGCGGTTGCTGCCGCGGCGCCCTCTGTCGTCCACGTCGCCCGCGGGCACGGCAGCGGCGGCAGCGGCACCGTGTGGGCGGCCGATCTCGTCATCTCCTCCAGCTTTCACACCCCCGACCGGACCGAGATCGGCATCGGCACCGCGGACGGTGAGCTCGATCGCCGCGACGCGGAGGTCATCGGCCGTGACCCCGGCACCGATGTCGCGCTCCTGCGGGTCGACGGCGGCGGCCTCTCGCCCGCGACGTTCCGCGAGCTCGAGGTGCTCGGCGTCGGCAATCTCGCGCTCGCGATCGGCCGCCCGGGGCGCACGGCCCGCGCCTCGCTACGCGCGATCGGCGTGCTCGGCCCCGAGCTCAAGACCC
>DATLHR010000402.1:0-44431 GCA_035539815.1 Kofleriaceae bacterium | reverse complement strand
GTCGCAATCGATGGCTGCGACCGCGATCGACTTCGACCACCTCCGAGGCTTCGTGCGCGGTGATGCGACGCTGTTTGTCGCCAGTCACAACGCATCGAGCTCGAAGCCGGCGTTGTACGCGTACAGCGAGCTCGCTGGCGTGCCGCAGTACAGTGCGCTGACGGCCGAATCCAACGCCTCGCTCTATGCGTATCCACTCGACCGTCACGACGGCGCACGCACCGATTGGTTTGCGTACGTGAACGACAATATGTGCGTGCTTGCCCGACCCGAGGTGGCCAGCTCGACGGTGAATCTCCTCGGCAACGTTCCATGCCTTGCAGGCGCTGGCATCGAGGGCGTGACTCGAGACAACAAGCTGGTCGTGCGCATCGTCGACAACGTCAGCGTCGAAGAGCTCTATCTGCTCGACGGTGACGCGCTGACGAAGGTGGCATCATCGTCGACGCAGATCCGGCTAATGTACGCCACGCGGGACTCGCGTGTTGTCATTGGTTGGGTCGGACGAGACGCGACCAACAACAACTTCGTCTGTCTCGGGACGCATCCCGAGCGCTGCTGGACGCCGCCGCTGGCTACATACACGTGGGCCGCACCGGTCGCCGGACAGCCGGACTCGATGCACGTGGTGTTCTTGGAGCAGCAGAGCGGCGGCGTGAAGTTCACGTCGATCAGGGCGATCGGTCCAGGCACGCGCCCGCAGCCGCTCTAGCAGCCACGTAGAATGGCCGCGTGAGCGACGAGCTTGCCGACCTGAAGCGAACCGAGGACGCAATGCGCGAGCTCGATCCGACCGTGGGCGCTTGGTGGCAGCTGCGGTCGAAGCGTGTGGTACTCGCCGATCCCCGCCTTCTGCCACCCCTCCTTGGGGAGACCATCCAGAGCGTAGATTTGCGGCGGCGCCTTCCTGCTGAGCTCGCTGTCACGTTTGCCCTCCGGTGCGCCTCCATTGCGGTGGAGCCATCATGGGATCACACACGGAGCTATCAGGGCCGGACCTCAAGACAGGAATCGCCGAATCCGAGCTGGGCGCAGAGCCGCTCGTCGGTCATGCCGACGGCGAGGCCGTGCTGCTCGTGCGCGACGGCCAGCGGGTTCGCGCGGTTGGAGCGAACTGCACGCACTACGGCGCACCACTCGCCGACGGCATCATCGCCGGCGGTGAGGTGCGGTGCCCGTGGCACCACGCGTGTTTCGATCTCGCGACCGGACGTCCTCAGGGGCCGGCGATCACGCCGCTCCCTTGCTGGGACGTCGTTCTCGAAAACGGGCGCATCCGTGTCGGTGCGCGCCGCGAAGTCGCACCGCAACCGGTGCAAGGTCCGCAGCACGTGGTGATCATCGGCGCGGGTGCGGCGGGCGTCGCGTGCGCGGAGACGCTCCGCCTCGAAGGTCACCGGGGCTCGATCACGATCGTTAGCGCAGAGGCGTCGGATCCGGTCGATCGTCCGAACCTCTCGAAGGACATCCTTGCGGGGAGCGCGCCGGAGGACTGGGCGTTCCTGCGGACGAAAGACGCGATCGGCGCGAATGACATCGCGGTGGTCGAAGGCACGGCAACGAAGATCGACATGGTGGGAAGACGCGTGCTGGTCGGGGAGCGTGCTCTGCCCTGGGATGCCTTGCTCGTCGCGACGGGCGCAGAGCCCGTGCGCCTTCCGATCGATGGCGCGCAGCTTCCTCACGTGCACACGCTGCGGACCCTCGCGGATACGCGAGCGATCGCGAGAGCAACTGCGAAGGGCACCCCCGTCGTGATCATCGGTGCGAGCTTCATTGGCCTCGAGGCAGCTGCTTCGCTCCGCTCGCGCGGCGCCGACGTCGTCGTCGTAGCACCAGAATCGATGCCGCTCGCACGTGTGCTCGGCGACGAAGTGGGCGCGTTCATTCGCACGGTGCACGAGGAGAAGGGGGTCCGGTTCTGCTTGGGGCGTAAGCCCACGTCGATCACGTCCGACTACGTCGTGCTCGACGACGGGACGAAGCTGCCCGCGGCGGTCGTCGTGATGGGTGTCGGCGTCAGGCCGCGGATCGAGCTCGCCTCGGATGCCGGTCTGCAGATCGATCGCGGTGTCGTCGTCGATGGCGAGCTTCGTGCCGCACCGGGCGTTTGGGCTGCCGGCGACATCGCACGTTATCCATGGGCCGGAGGGCTCGTTCGCAGCGAGCACTGGCAAGTCGCCGTGCGCCACGGTCAGAACGTCGCACGCGCGATGCTCGGGCAACAGACGAGCCAGGCGGTCCCGTTCTTCTGGACTCAACACCACGACGTGACCCTCGCGTACGTCGGGCATACCGAGCGGTTCGGCACGCCCGAGGTCAGAGGCGAGCTCTCCGCGCGTAATGCGCACGTCGTGTATCGCGAGGACGGCATGATTCGTGCGGTGATGACGGTGGGTCGCGATCGCCTCGCACTCGAGGTCGAGGCTGCAATGGAACGTCGCGCTCAGGACGAGCTCGAGGCGCTCGTGCGCTGATGTAACGCGCAAGCATTGCGCTCGCTCCATTGGACATGGACCATGCCGTCGCAACGAGTCCGCGCGCACTCGAGCCAGAGGGCCGCCTGGCGGAAGCACGCAGTGTTCTGGAGGATGCGTACGGCCGAGTGATCGGAGCGTTGGGGACGCTCGGCTATCCCGTCACCTCCGACGACAACTACACGGATAGCGCGGGTCGCGCCGCGCGCGCGATGCTCGAGCTCGTACGCCCCGTGGCGGAGATCGAGCGCGAGGTCGCTCAGATGCTCGGGCGCACGTTCCCCGCCCGTTACGAAGGGATGGTCATCTCGAAGCACAACACGTGCTTCGGGATGTGTCCGCATCACCTGCTACCCGTGATCTACCGCGTCTCCGTCGCCTATCTGCCATCGCAGCGGGTGCTGGGCATCTCGAAGCTGTCGCGCATCGTGCACCTGCTCGCGCGGCGTCCTGTCTTGCAGGAAGACCTCACCCAGGAGCTCGCGGTGTTACTCCACGAGCAGCTCGAGTCGCGCGGCTCTGCCGTCTTCGTCGAGGGATTGCACTTGTGCATGGCTGCTCGCGGGATCGAAGCGCACGAGGCCAGACTGGTCACGAGCGCAGTACGCGGCGTATTTCTCGATCAACCCGCAACGCGACAGGAGTTCCTGAACCTCGTCTCGCAGCCGACGTCGAGCTTGTTGTGACTCGGGGGGCTACAGCTTCGCGATCTCCGCCATCACCACATCGAGCGTGCGGGCACACCGATCGCCGTCAAATCGCCAGACGTCGGGCATCGCCCCCTCGAGTAGGTGTTGCATCGACGAAGTGAGCCGCTGCCCGAGTGCTTGCCGAGCGCGGTGAAGCCGCACGCGGACGTTGTCGTCCTGGATGCCGAGGCATCCGGCGGTCTCTGCGGTGTCGAGCTCGAGCACATCGCGCAGCACGAGCACCGAACGAAGTCCCTCGGGCAGATCGTCGATCTCGCGCTCGAGCAGCCGCGCGAGCTCTCTTGTGAAGAGGGTGTGCTCCGGGTTGTCACCTTCGGTCATGGTCATGGTCGTGTCCTCGATCGGTACCGTGCTGAGCCGCTGCCGCCGGAGGCGCGTTGTTGCTTCGTTGATCGCGATGCGAGTCACCCAGGTGCGAAAGGACGCGTCTCGGCGGAAGCTCGCGAGCGCGCGATAGGCGTTGAGCCACGCGGTCTGCACGGCGTCTTCCGCCTCCTGGTTGTCGCGAAGGACAGCGCGGCAGGCTCGGAACGCGCTTTGATTGTGCCGCTTGACGAGGACAGCGAAGCGTCCTTTATCCCCCGCGAGAACGTCGGCGATCACATCCGCATCGGAGGGATCAGGAGCGGGTGGAGCATTGGCATGCTGGGCGGTCATACGTAATGGAGTGAGCCACCGCCGAGAGCGTTACGTGCCGCGCTCGTTGTCACGTTTCGTTGCCGCATGAGTCCACTGTCAGCATGCGGAAACTACTGATTGCCATGGTGCTTGTCGTCCCGGCCGTCGCGAGGGCAGAGCACGAACACGGGATGCACTCCGAGCCGGATGCACATGCGAAGGTGTCGGTCGGCGCGATGGCCGCGAGTTATCGCTCGCACCTGTTCGAAGGTGAGTATCAAGGCGCGGTCGTTCGCGCGTCGTACGTGTCTCGAAGCTTCGAGATCGGCGCGAGTAACGCGCTGTATCGCATCGTGCGCAACGGGAAACCTGATCGCGGACTAGGCGACCTCACGGTGTTCGGTAACGCGAACCTGTTTGCGCGCGGGTCGTCGACCGGCGGCGCACACGTGATGGCAATGCTGCCGACCGGTGATGCGATGCTCGGCCTCGGAATGGGGCACGTGATGCTCATGCCTGCGCTCTGGTACGCGTGGACGCCAGACGCCGGCTCTCTGAGCGTGGCGCTCGGTTACTCGCAGGCGATCGGCGGTGGGCATGTTCACGCGGCGCATGGAGGCGGCGGCTGGCCACTCGTCGATCCGATGACAGCGTCCGAGATGATCTACGACGTGACCGGCCTCGTACGTCTGGACACCGGATTACACGTCGGCGCGCGTTCGTTCGGCGCCGTGCCGAGCGGTGACGAGGTATCACGCATGGGCGGCGCGCTGCTTCTACAGTTCCGTCGTGGGCGGATCACGACGAGCGTCGAGCTGCAACAAGGGTGGTTTGGCGATCCGTTCCGCGTTCGCGGCTTGGCATCCACTTCAATGCGGCTGTGACGCCGGGCGACGCCTCACGATTCTCGGGGACCCGGACAACGTCACGCAATTCGCTGCGAGGGCAGCCGGGTAGTTGTTCGCTGCGCGCGCCTCGGATCAGATCCGTTCGCCAAGCTTGCGCAGGATGCGAAGCATGCCCCAGTACACCGTTTCGTAACGCGCAGGCAGCGGGCGGGTGTGCTGCGGATCGATGTAGTCGAGTGCGACGATCGGCGCCAGCGTCGCGCGACACCGCTCGGACGGTGCATGCAGGAGCAACTCACCCGCTCGCTCGAGGCGCCGGCACCCGAGGTTGGTCGCGTGCGTGCGTTGTTCTCTCGCGAGCGTACGAAAGTCGTCGAGGAGCTGGCCCTCGACAGCCTGCACGCTGGCGAGTCGCTGCTGAAGGTCGTACGGCACGAAGCTCTGGCGCAGGTCGCCGTACCAGAACATGTTGGGAGGCCGCTTTCGCCACAGGTTCACGAACACTGCGCCGATCTGCTCGAGTACGACGGGGCCGATGTGCGCGCCGCGTTCGACGAGGAACTCGCGAAGCAACACCTCAGCCGCCGTGTTCACGTACGAGGGGAACAGCGCCAGCACCTCGATGTAGACGGAGAACGGTGGATCCGAGCGCAGGGCCTCGCGCGCGGCCGCCACGACCTCCGCGTTTGGCTCGGCCTGCGCCAGCTCTGTCCACATGCGCGCGATGTTGCTCTTCATGGTCCGTGACACCGTCATGGAATTGGATCGACGAAGCTGTTCGCACTACCTGACACGCAACAGGCCGAGCTCCAACGCGTACCGCACGAGCTCGGCCCGAGTCCGCAGGCCGAGCTTCTCCATCGAACGGGCGCGGTACGTCTCCACCGACTTGATGCTCAGGCCGAGCAGGTCGGCGACCTCGCGGTTCGTGTGTCCTTCGGCGATCAACCGCAGGACCTCGCGCTCTCGGACGCTCAGCTGTCTCATCGCGACGTCGCGTGGACGAACCGTTCTACGCTCGGGCACCGCATCGAGCGCCGCGGCACCGATCGTCGCCCCACCGGTCACCGCGCGCACCGCCGCGAGCAGATCCGTATCGGCGACGCTCTTGACGATGTAACCGCTCGCGCCTGCCGCGATCGCCGCCTGTGCGAACCCCGAATCCTCGTGGACGGTGAGCACGAGAACACGGGTCTCGGGACGCTTCTGCTTCAGGGAGACGATCGTCTCGATGCCGCCACGGCGAGGCATCGAGATGTCGAGCACCGCGACATCAGGGCAGGCGTCCAGGATGCCTGCCTCGGCCTCGAGCCCATCCTCGGCCTCGCCGACGACCTCCATGTCGTGCTGACTCTCGACCAGGGCTCTCAGCCCGCGTCTGAGCACACCGTGGTCATCTGCGATGAAGACCCGGATCATCTTGCCTCGACCGGCAGGCTGACGGACACGGCCGTTCCCTTCCCCGGCGCGGACTCGACGGTGATGCTCCCCCCGAGCAGCGCTACGCGTTCTCGCATTCCCTGCAGTCCGAATCGGCCGCTCGTCTCGACGCTCGGTTCGAACCCACGGCCATCGTCCTCGACGATCAACCGCACGCGACCGGCGTCTCGCTGTACGACGAGACTCGCGGTTTCGGCGGCCGCGTGCCTGCCAACGTTCGTCAACGACTCCTGCGCGATCCGGTAGAGCGCGATCTCGTGAGCGGGCGACAGCCGCTGCCCGACAGCGTCACAGTGCACGTCCACCCTGATCCCGAAGGCGTGGCTGACCTCGATCGCGAGGTGTTCGAGCGCGGTCTCGAGGCCCATCGCATCCAGACTGGCCGGCCGCAACCCGCGCGCGATGCGCTGGATCTGGTCCAGCGCCCTGGAAGCGAGCCGCCGCAGGTCCGCGGCGCGGCCCCGGAGCTCCTCCACCGTGGTCGTCTCGCTCATCGTCTTCAAGCCGACGATCATCGCGCTCAGAGCCTGCCCTGTATCGTCATGAAGCTCCCGTGCGATCCGCGTCCGTTCCTCTTCTTGCGCCGCGACGCCCGCGTTGAGCAAGCCTCGGATCGTGTCCTGGGCCCGGATTCTCTCGGTGATATCCCGGTTCACGCTGACATATCCGAGCTTGTCACCTGACTCGTCGACCAGCGCCACGGCTCGGATCTCGACGTGAATCGGGTCTCCGTTCTTGTGGCGTTGGATGGCGTCGGCGCTCAAGCGACCCGTCTCGGTCAGGCCACGCAACATCTCGGAGCGAGCGATGCCAGAGAGCTCACTCGGGATGAATTCGGTGGCGGGCCGTCCCAGGACCTCGTCGGCGGTCCATCCATAGATGCGCTCCGCTGCAGCATTCCAGCTCGTGATCACGAACGCATCATCGGTCGCGACGACGGCATCGGTGATCGCGCCGAGGAGGAACGCGTGGTAGCGATTCCGCGCTTGTGCCTCGTTGCGCTCGGTCACATCGTTCACCATGACGAGCCGAGCCGGACGACCGGCGAAGCGCACGCGCAACGAGGTGATCTCGACGTCGATGACGGAACCATCCTGCTTCCGGTGACGCCAGCGCGTCGTGGTCGTCGTCGGCTCACTACGCGTCTTCGGCAGATGGGCCAGCAGGCGGGGCACGCCGTCGCTCGGCCTGATCGCCTTGATCGTCATTCCTAGAAACTCGTCTCTCGAGTACCCGTAGTGGCGGATCGCGACGTCGTTCACGTCGAGGAACGCGAGCGTCTCCGTGTCGAAGATCCACATCGGTTGCGGCGTGCCGACGAACAACTGGCGGTAGTCCAGTCGAAGCTCGGGCGCCACCGGCGCAGCGGTCCCTCCGTCCGTGCGTTTCGTCGAGTCCACGACGTATCACTCCTACATCGTCGAGAACGGCGGTTCACCAAGATCCGGCGTGCTGCATGTCACGACTCGTCGGGTGATCCTGCCGTGCCATTCGCCGGCCTTCCGGTCTCGGCGGGTGGCGCTGGTGCGATCCACCGCTCCGACAGGCTCTGCTTCAGGTCCGGCCGCGCACAGTCACGATACTGCGCGCCCGGCTGCCCGGACCCTCGGCATGGCACCTTTACGACATCCTCGGGCATTCGATACGGGCCCCGCTGGTGCGCGACCAGCCAGTAGTACGAAGGCCATTCGAACGCCCACAACACGAGCGAACGAGTCGGGCGGTTCGCGCGGTCTCGCGCGGGCTCGAACTTCAACTTGAAGCCTTCACGGACTGCGATCGGATCGAGGTCGAAGCCCGGCCGCTTGAGAAACTTCACGTGGAGGACGCTGCCGGTCTCACTCACCTCGAGCATGAGCCAGGCTTTGGTCCACACGTTCTGCTCGATCGCGGCGTCGCTATAGGCCGGGATCATCGCCGAGCTCGACCGCGGCTTCGCCATCACGACGGGCGGCAGCGTCTCGCGGATCTCGATCGCCTCTCCGAGCGTGCCACGATCGACCGAGACCCCGGTCTGGCCGCTGACGCGCGCGTCCGGGCGATCGCGCACGAACACCAACGACGCTTCGCCCGCCTTTCCGTTCAACACGACCGAGAAGGCGCCGGCTCTATTCGATCTGACGATCTGTTCGCCACCAGACTTCGAGACCACGTGGACCGCTACGTCGCGCAGCGGCTTGCCGTCGGTGGTGGTTACGTTCCCGGTCAACCGCCCGTCGCCATAGATGACGAATCCCGTCACCTGATCGTCGGCAGCCGCCGGCAAGGCCGCCAACATCATCGTTGCTAGGATCGCGATCGTGTGAGCGAGCATCGACCGCACGATCATTGGTTCGTGCGCACCTGTCGCTGCGCCATCGTTGACCACTGCTGACAGCACACGCGCGACAAGGTGCGCGTCCTCCTCGGAGAGTGCGGCCCAACACCTATCGGTCCGGACCGGTGTCAGGTAATCCCTGACGCGAAGTGCGGATTTCCCCGCTACCGGACCTTCATCAAAACATGTTGGTCTCCTTAACAAGAGGGTGGAGGAGACAGATGATCTCGAAGTTCCCGTTCGCTGCTGTCGGCATCACGTGCTTCGTCGGACTCACTTCGCTCGTCACGACCGGGTGCAACGGCTCGAGCAAGGATCAGCCCCTGGATGCTGCTCTCCCGGACGCGTCTGTCGAGGCCGGCTGTGTTGCCGCCTGCGATCGAGCAGCAACCTGCGGCGTGCCCATCTCCCCGGACGAGTGTCTGAGCAGTTGCCGTAGCGCGGACGATGCCGCCCGCGCGTGTGTTGCTGCGTGCGCAACGGTCCCCTGCGACCAGTACATGACGTGCGTCAACGAGTGCGCGCACAGCGGGACCGGTGATCCCTACGGATCGGACTCGGACACCTGTGGTGACGACGCATCCGCCGATCAACCCTGTGCAGGCTCGTCGATCGTTTGCGAGGTCAATCGCACGCCCGACGGAAGCCGGATCCACTCGCTCTGCACACCGTTCTGCAATCCTGATCCATGCCCCATCCCCGCGACGGGCACGGCGGTGCCTCTCTGCGACACGACGGCCAATCCGAGCACGTGCACGCTCGACTGCTCGGCCGGCCAAACCTGTCCTGATGGGATGGAGTGCTTCGATGACCGTTGTTACTGGCGCGTGAAGTAGCGGCGCGCTCTCGCCGCACATGCGTCGAGGAGCATCACAACAGGGGGAGACGCCAACATGCACGACAGCGCTCGCATTTGGGACTGGAAGGCTGGAGTACGTGGGCTGGTCGTCGCCGCACTGATCGCTGTCGGCAGCGGGTGTGGAGGCGATCGTCACGCCGTCGACTCGGACGCCGCCGATGTCGTGGATGGCCTGGTGGACGGTCCGGTGGACGGCCCACAGCCGAACATCGGGTTTGCGCATTTCGACGTCGGCCCGTACGCGGTGCCGTACCTGCCGGGTCGGACGTTCGATCCGACCGCGCCTTTCGTGCGGCCGCCGCCCGGCAGCGGCTCGGTCTACTACGTAGACGCGACCAGCGGCGAGGACACCAACAGTGGAGAGAGTGTGACCGCGGCCTTCAAGACGATCGGCCGTGCGACTCCGCTCCTGCGCGCAGGCGATACCCTCTACATTCTTCGCGGGACGTACCGCGAGGGGATCAGTCTGATCAATCAGCCCAGCGGAACGGCCCAGGATCCGATCGTCATCTCGGCGTACGGAGACGGCGAGGTGATCGTCGACGCATCGCCCGAAGTGACGGGGTGGAGCCTCGACGCCGGGTCGGTGTACGCGGCGACCCTGGGCTTCGTCCCGGATTCCGTCGTTGCGGACTACCGGCCGCTCATCCCGGTGCCCGATCGAGCGTCGGTGGTAGCCGGAACTTTCTATTTCGATACCGGGCAAAACAGGCTCTATCTGTGGACTCCTAGCGGCGCCGATCCATCGACTGTCGATCTTGGCGTGATCGAGACCTACGACAACAGCGGCCCGGCGATGAATGGTGTCTATACCTACAATACGAGCTACGTGAACTTCTACGGGCTCACTCAGCGTTTCGCGGCCGGCAATGGGTTCAGCGTGGGCACGAGCAGGATCGAGAACTGCAAGGCGTTGTTCAACGGCAAGGCCGGCATCCTCGTCGGAGACGGCGGCGAAGCGGTCAAGAACCTCAACATGTTTGCGGTGATGATCAACTGGCCACGCGGGCGCTTCAATCCGTATGGCGGTTGGCCCGGTTCGGTGGGATCGCAGGGCGGAAATGACGTACTCCTGCAGGGCAATATCAGCTTCAAGAACGGCGGCGAAGGGATCATCACCTATAACGGCGACACCGTTGTCATGCGGGACAACATCAGCCAGGACAGCTGGAGCACGAATTTCTATGTCGACAACAAGCCCAACGTGACCGTGGATCAAAATCTCGCGCTCTGCTCGCCTACGGACCTGAGCGAGGTCTACGCCCAGACCGTGGACATGGGAGAGAGCGTGAAGCGACTCCGCTCGGGCGGCATCTACACTGCCGACGAGGAGTACGGCAGCGGTGCGCACCTGCGGAACGTCACGATCTCGAACAACGTCATCATCGGCTGCCCGCGGGCATACGGGCACTATGCTCACGCCGCCGGGGCGGCCCTGATCGACTATCGGTTCATCAACAACACCTTGATCCTGCCGGCGACGACCTTGGCGCCGATATGTATTGGTATTTCGCTATTTGCAGACATACCGACGACCAACGTCGTGTTCAGAGACAATCTCGTCTACAGCAGCAATCCTGGTTGCGTGCCCGTATGGGCGGTGACCGACGGTGCGAGCTCCCCGTTCCCGGGCGTCGCCATGGATCACAACCTGTTGTTCAATGCGGCGAGCGATATCGTGTTCCGGTGGTGGCAATCCACCCCTACGAGCGGCGGCCCGGTGATCGACCACACGCTCCAAGAGTATCTGGCGATCCCGGGGACCCACGGGATGGGCGACGTCGCTGCCGATCCGCAGCTCGGTGACGCGAGCGGCGCCTCTCCTCTCGACCTCATACCGCGTCCAAGCTCGCCCGCCGTCGGTGCCGGAATCGACACCGGGGTGCTCGTCGACTTCTTCCACGCTCCGAGGGACTCCAATGCCATCGACATCGGCGCCATCACGCACTGACGCGCATCAGCAGCGGGCGCCAGCATTGCACTCCTCCCGCCGGCCGATCGCTCACCTCGTCGGTAGCGTTCTCGGTCTTGCGTTGGTCGCGTGTTCGTCGCCCTCGCAGGCACCCGTCGATGCACCACCGGACATCGTCGACGCGCCGCCCGTCGGATGTGACGTGGCGCCACAGGTCACCCGCACTCGCTTCCTCGACGAGTCGATCGCTTACTTGCGCAGCGCATTCGCGGTGAGCTCCGGGTTCGAGGGAGGCAGCGTGACCTACGGCGAGATGTGGGTATCGCTCGTCGATTCGGCGTGTCCCCTCGCAGACTGGACCGCGCTCTCGTATGTCGTCGACATCGATCCCGCGCGCGTCCCGCTCGAGCTTCGCCCCATGCACGATCGGGTCGTGGTCGTCTGGACGCTCGGCGGGCGAAGGTTTCTCGGCTTCCTGCCAACGGATGCGCCGACCAGCGATGCGGCGCCGTGGAAGGATGGTCGGCTCCCGGACAGCTTCAGCGCCGTCGCCAGCGCGAACGCGGACCCCAATCAGATCGCAGCGCTCGTTGCAGAGCTCGCGCAGGACCCCCTGCTCTCCGTGGTCTATCTCGATCAGATCGGGGTCCTCACGATCGATGCTGCGATCGGGACGTTCGCGGCAGATGTCGCCACCGGGGCCACGGTGCCGCAGATCGACGCCGCCGCTGAAAAGGTGCGGGTGAGCGGTCTCCTCCACTCGATCGAGTGGAGCTCCTTCACCCTGCGCATCCCGAGCGAGAGCTGGCCGGCGATGGTGGTGGACTCCACGACGCTCGCGCCGGAGTGCCTCCGGCAGCAGACCCGCGGCTTGCGCGATGATGGGGTGTTTACGACAGCGCCTGGGTTGGCGGCGCCGTTGGGCACGGGCCCGATCGTGCGAACCCCGACCTGCTCGTGACGATCACGACCACTTGCTGATCCTGCTCTAGGTAGACGCCACGCCCGAATCTCCGCTGCTGCTGGGTTGGGCGGGGAGTGACGTGGTCGACGGCAAGTTCCTCTGCAGCGCGACGCACCCCGATCGTTGCTGGTCGACGCCGAGCGAGCCCGAGCTCTGGGGCTCGATCGACCCCGCTCAGCCGGACGAGCTGCACGTGTTGTTCACGCAAGGAACGCCGGGGGCGATCGTGTTCACGTCGATCAGGACGTTCGGGCCGGGCAACCGCCCGCAGCCGCTGTAGTCACACATCGAGAGTAGGTGCAGCTATGAAGTTTGCGTGGGTGATCGTGTTGTTCGCGGCAGCGTGTGGAGGCGGTGGCGGCAACACGCCGGATGCGGCGCTGCCCGATGGTGACGGCGGAGTTGTTCCCGATGCCGACCCGATGGTCGATACCGACGGCGATGGCGCGTTCGACAACGTCGACGTGTGCCCGACGATCGCAGATCCCGCGCAGGTGGATCTCGACGGCGATCACATCGGATGGCTGTGCGATCCGGTCGAGGCCACGACCATCCAACACACGGGCATCTCCAGCGACTTCAGGCTCGCGGTGCGCGGCGACACAGCCGGCGCGAACTTCCGATACGGGTGCCAGACGGGTACCTGCCAGAGCGCAGCACTGAGCGTAGGTCCGGGTGGTGTGAGCCTCGCCGACTCGAACACCGACACGTGGCTGGCCGCGGGACCGAACTGGGGATGGGTATCGGGCGAGAATCGCGTGCTGTGGTCGTTCAGCGAGGGCGGGCTAGGAGAGCAGAACGCCGCGAGCAACACATTCACGACGAAGTACGACGGCGTGCTCCTGGGCGGTGACGAGGTCGGCACGGTGCGCTTCGAGCGCGATCAACTTACGGTGTTGCCGAGCTACTCGCAGACCCAAGGACATGGGTTGCTCGAACCGCACGAGAACGGAGACGTGCTCGTCATTGCCGAGAGCGCGAACCCCTATGACATCAAGGTGATCACCGGACACGATCCCGCGAACCTGTTGTTCACGGTCCTGTCGCCCACGAGCCGCTCGCTGCAGCGGTTCGTTCCCGGCGCGACAGCGAGTGAGGCCGTGCTCGTCGGGTCGGTCGCGCTCTCGCACGTCTCTGACGTCAGGTCGATCATGGCGAGTGCCGGTGCGCTGATGGGCGTGTGTGCGGAGCAGGACGATGTTCGTTACCTCATTCCGACCGACGACAACAGTGTGTCGAGCCAGGTGCTGCCGCTGCCTTCCTGCAACGTCTATGGGACGCAGACAACAGATCGTCGGCTGCGGGTGATCGTCGCGAGGATCGACGGAGCCCATCCGATGGGAGGAGCGATGTTCGTGCTCGACGGGGTGATGCACCCACTGCAGATCGCTCCGTATGGTGTCGAGGTCGTCGGGCAGAGCCTGCCAGCAGCGATTCGCACGTCGTCGTCTGGTGGCGCGCAGTTCGTGCACGCCGTGACGGCGACAGGGGCCGTGCATCTGGTCGCCGACAACGTTGCCGAAGCGATCGTGTCGAGCGAAGGCGACACGATTCATGTCGTCGCCAAGCGCGGTTCGGATCGCGTGCTGTTCCGCTATCGGGACGGGACCGTGAGCGAAACGACGTTGCCTGCGTTTACGGCGACGCTCGATGAGATGACGCTGCTCACGACGAAGGAGGGCGCAGCGCTGATCAGCACGTTCGAGACGGCGTTCGTCGTGCCGTCGCAATCGATGACTGCGTCTGCGATCGACTTCGACCATCTCCGGGGCTTCGTGCGTGGTGATGCGACGCTGTTCGTCGCGAGTCACAACGCATCGAGCTCGAAGCCGGCACTCTATTCGTACAGCGAGCTTGGAGGCGTGCCGCAGTACAGCGCGCTGACGGCCGAATCCACCGCCACGCTCCACGCGTATCCACTCGACAGCGTGGACGGCGCACGCACCGAATGGTTCGCCTACGTGAAGGACGATGCGTGCGTGCTTGCCCGACCCGAGGTCTCCAGCTCGACGGTGAATCTCCTGGGCAACGTGTCATGCCTTGCTGGCGCAAGCATCGATGGCGTGACCCGAGACAACAAGCTGGTGGTGCGCGTCGTCGATAACGTCAGCCTCGAACAGCTCTATCTCCTCGACGGTGACACGCTGACGAAGGTCGCGTCATCGTCCACGCAGGTCCGGCTGATGTACGCCACGCAAGACTCGCGTGTTGTCATCGGTTGGGTCGGACGAGACACGACCAACGAAAACTTCGTCTGTCTCGGAACGCATCCCGAGCGCTGCTGGACCCCGCCGCTGGCAACCTACACGTGGGCCGCGCCGGTCACGGGACAGCCGGACTCGATGCACGTGGTGTTCCTGGAGCAGATGAGCGGCAGCGTGAAGTTCACGTCGATCAAGGCGATCGGTCCAGGCACGCGCCCGCAACCGCTCTAGCTCCACGCGAGCAGCAGCTTGCCGGTGCCTTGCTTGCTCGACAGGAAGTCATGCGCCGCGGCGACCTCGGTGGCGGCGAACACCTTGCCGACCTTGGGGCGGAGGCCCATGGGCTCGACGGCGGTCATCGATCGCGTGAGGCGCGCGACCCACGCCGGATCGCGCAGGATGTGCAGCGCGTTGAGCGCGTAGATGCCGGTGTTGCGCTGGAAGAGATCGAGCACGCTGATCCGCGGCGTCTGCACGAGCGTCTTGGCGACGCGCAGGAGGTCGCGCTTGCCGTCCTTCACGCCCGAGGACATGCCGATGCACACCATGCGGCCGGTGAGGCCGAGCCGCTGGCGCTGCCACTGGATGTTGCCGCCGCCGGACGAGTTGAGGATGAAGTCGTAGTCGCGCAGCGAGGGGCTGGCGCGGAATTCGTCGAGCGTGAGCGCCGTGACGCCGAGCTCGTCGAGGAACGGCTTCTTGTGCGGGCTGGTCGTCAGGCTCGTGACCTCCGCGCCCGCGTGCTTGGCCATCTGCGCCGCGATCACGCCGACACCGCCCGTCCCGCACTCGATGAGCACGCGATCGCCGGCGCGCACGCGGGCCATCTCGCCGACGGCGAGCTGCGCGGTGAAGTAGGCGACGGGCAGGGCGGCGCCCGTCGCGAGGTCATAGCTGGTCGGCAGCTTGAAGGCCTGGTGGGCAGGGATGGTCACGTGCGACGCGTAGCCGCCGAAGTAGGTGCCGGCGACGACGGGATCGCCGACGCGCAGGTCGGTGACGCGCTTGCCGACCGCGCGCACCGTACCCGAGACCTCGTAGCCGGGGACGAACGGCCGCTTCGGTGCGTCGGGGTAGAGGCCGATGCGCATCTGCACGTCGGCGAAGTTGACGCCCGAGTAGGCGACGTCGATCGCGACCTCGTCGTCGGCGGGCGCGCGTGGGGTCAGCGGCCGCAGCTTCATGGTCTCGGCGGGGCCGCGCTTCTCGATCACGATCTCACGGTGGGCGACGTTCATGAGGAGCGGTATCGCAACGAGCGCGTGCATCCACAATGACCGAGCGCGACAGCGAGCTGACCGGCGGCCGCGCGGGGCCGGTCACGGGATTGGCGCGCGCCGTCACTGGGGCGGCGAGGGCGGCGTGCGAAGGGAGTCGCATGTCGCTCTTCACTGAGGTGGCCATCTCCGGGATGGCGCTCGTCCGCATCTCCATCGGCGCGGCGCCGTTCGTCGCCGCGGCACCTGTCTCTCGCATGCTCGGCTTCCCGAGCTCTCACGACAATCCGTCCGCGCGGCTGATGAGTCGGTTCTTCGGCGTGCGCGACATCGGGCTCGGCGTGCTCGCGCTGTGGGGCCTGCGCCACCCCGAGGCGCTGCCGTTCATCCTGCTGTTCAACGCGTTCATGGACGCGGGGGACCTGGTGTCGACCGCGATCCCGCTGGTCAAGCGGCAGGGCATCGACCGCGGCGCGGCGACGTCGGCGCTATTCGCGCTGGTCGGTGGACTTAGCTGGCTCATCATGTGGGCGATCGCGCGATAATCAGGCGATGGCGGGATCGGTCAGCGTCTTCCTCGTGCGCCCTCTGGTGGCGGCGCTCGATCGCGTCCAGCTCGCGCCCTTCTGGGCGGCGACCGATCTCACGCCCGCGCTCGTCGCCGATGATGATGCGCGGATCTCGGCCGCGCAGTTCTGCGTCGCGTGGGCCGAGGCCGTGCGCCTGACCGGCAAGCCCGACCTCGCGCTGTCGATCGCGGCCGTTACGCCGCCGGGCGCGTTCGGGATCGTCGAGTACGTGTGTCGCTCGGCGCCGAACGTGCGCGAGGGACTGCTGCGATGGGTGCGGTACCTGAACCTGCTCGAGGACGCGAGCGTGGTCGGGCTCGTCATCGACGACGAGCACGCTTACGTCCGGGTCGAGTCGGAGAGCGAGGCGCCGGCTCCCGGCGGACACGAGCTCTGCTTCGCGCTCCTCGCACAACAGGCACGCCAGCTCGCGACCGTGCCGTTTCGAATCGCGCGCGTGGACTTCGCGCATCGCACGGAGGTCGATCCGGCCAAGTATCGTGCCTGGTTCGACGCTCCGGTGATGTTCGCTGCTGGCGTGAATCAGCTCGTGTTCCCGCGCGCCGCGCTCGAGGCCCCGCTGGTGTCGAGCGATCCGCAGTTGCTCGCGATCCTCACGCGTGCCGCCGACGAGCTCCAGGCGCGTGCACCCTCCGACGCGACCATGTCGGCGCACGTCGCACGCGTGCTGCGGGAGGCGCTCCGCATCGATGAAGGTCATGTCGAGCTCGTCGCGAAGCGGGTCGGACTCACCGCGCGCAGCCTGCAGCGCCGCCTCAAGGACGAGGGCACCTCGTTCCATGCGCTGCGCGAGCAGGTGCGCAAGGACCTGGCCCGGCGCTATCTCGACGAGAAGCTCTCGATCGCCGAGATCTCGTTCCTGCTCGGCTTCTCCGAGCCCAGCGCCTTCTTCCGCGCGTTCAAGCGCTGGACCGGTCAGACCCCGATCGAGGCGCGGCGGCGCGCGGTCGCGGCGATGTAGTCAGTCCTCTGTCGTGCGCGGCCACTGCGGACCGCGCTGCCTGGCGATACGCGAGGAAGATGAACCTTGCGACCTATGAGACCCAGTCGGCGTGGCGCGCCTACCAGGCCCACTTTCCGGCGGCGCTGCGCTGCACACCGGCGAGCACCCCACACGAGGAGTACTGGCGCTGGCGCGGCCTCGACGTTCACCTCGATCGACTCGCGGTCCCCGACGCACCGTTGAAGGTCATCGTGCTGCATGGCGTGGGCGCCTACGGCCGCGTGATGGCACCTGCGGCGGTCCTCGCGCAGCGCTACGGCTACGAGACGGTGACGCCGGACCTCCCCGGGTTCGGGCTCACCCGCGTGGCTCGCCGCGACATGACGTACGGGCTGTGGATCGATTGTGTGTGCGATCTCATCGAGGCCGAGCGCGCCCGCGATGCTCGCCCGATCGCGCTGTTCGGGGTCAGCCTCGGTGGCCTGTTGGCATACCAAGCGGCGGCGCGCTCGCGCGACATCGCCGGGCTGATCGCGACCACGCTCGCCGACCTGCGCGATCGCGACGCGCGCCGGGGCTTCGCCCGGCGTCCGCTGCTCGGCACCGCGGGGCTGTGGTTGCTCGAACGCCTCGCGTTCGTCACCGACGGTGTGCCGCTGCCGATCGCCGCGATGTCGCGGATGAATCACATCTCGAACAAGCCAGCATTGAGCTCGATCGTGATGCGCGATCGGCTCGGCGGGGGCACCTGGGTCCCGGCGCGGTTCCTGCGCACGCTGATGACCACACCGCCTGCGATCGAGCCCGAGGCATTCACCAGGTGTCCCGTGCTACTCGCGCACCCCGGCACCGATCGGATGACCGACGTCGCGATCTCGCGCAGGTTCTTCGATCGGCTCGCGGCGCCCAAGCGCATGGTGATCCTGGAGGGCGCGAGCCACATGCCCACCGAGCACCCGGGCATCGATCAACTCGAAGCCGAGGTCCTCGCGTTCTTGCGTGGCCTGGCGACGTGCTAAGCGGCGGCGTTGCGCGCACGCTCGGCGGCATACAGCGGGCGCTCCTCGGCGAGGGCGCGGGCGACGCTGGGCCGCTCGCGAAGGCGCGCGGAGTAGGCGTGGAGCGCGGGGTACTGCGAGAGCTGGACGGGGGTGGCGAGCGTCCAGGTGAGGACGGTCACCAGGTAGGCGTCCGCGACCGAGAACGCGTCGAGAAGGAAGCTGCGCTCGGTGAGGTGGCGATCGACGATCGCGAGGCGCGGGGCGGCGCGTTCGAGGGCGTAGGCCTTCACGGCGTCCGGTGCGCGGCGATCGAAGATCGGGTTGAACACGCCCTTGTGGAGCTCGGTGGCGATGAACGAGAGCCATTGGGCGAGGCGGATGCGGCCGATCGGATCGCGGGGCGCGAGCTCGGCGGCCGGAAAGCGGTCCGCGAGGTACTGGAGGATCGCGGCGTTCTCGGTGAGGACGGTGGCGTCGTCGAGGGCAAGCGTGGGCACGAGACCCATCGGGTTGATCGCGTAGAAGTCGGCGCCGTCGGCGAGCGTACGCTTGGTGCGCGCGTCGACCTCGACGAAGGTCGCGGGTGCGTTCGCCTCGTAGAGCGCGATGCGGGTCGCCATCGAACAGGCGAGGGGAGAGAAGTAGAGCTTCATGCGGCGAGCATCGGGCGAGATCGCCGATGCGTCCAACGCATTGTTGGAATACGCTCGATGCGTGAATGACATCAAGCTGGACATCCGCGACCTGCAGGTCGTGCTCGCGCTCTCGACCGCGGGGACGACCGCGAAGGCGGCGAGCACGCTGCATCTCACGCAGCCCGCGGTGAGCCGCGCGTTGCTGGCAGCCGAGGACAAGCTCGGGGCGCGGCTGTTCGATCGGACGCGCAAGGGCCTGGTGCCCACGCCCGCGGGTCGCCAGTTGCTCGACGGTGCCGTGCGCCTACTGAGCGAGCTCGGCGATCTCGAGCGTCGCGTCCGTGCGCCCGCCGCGACGCCGGTGCGGATCCGGATCGTGTGCGAGTGCTACACCGCGTACCACTGGCTGCCGGCCGCGTTGACGAGCTTGCGCCACGCGATCCCCGAGCAGCGGCTGTCGATCGCGGTCGAGCACACGCGCGATCCGGTGGCCGGGCTCGAGGCGGGCGCGGTCGACGTCGCGCTGCTCACGACGTCGAAGTGCCCGCGCGGTCTCGCCGAGGCGCCGCTGTTCTCCGACGAGATCGTGTTCGTGATGGCGCCTTCTCACCCGCTGGCCGCGAAGCGCGTGCTTCGGCCGGCGGATGTTCGCGACGCGATGCTGCTGTCGCCGAACGTGGCGCCGACGGCGTCGCGCTGGTTCGCACATGCGGTGTTCGGTCCGCGCCCGCCGGCGGAGCTGCGGTTTCAGTTCCTGCCGCTCACCGAGGCGATCCTCGAGCTCGCGCGTGCGGAGCTCGGCGTCGCGGTGCTCTCCGAGTGGATCGCGACGCCGCACCTCGGCAGCAGTCTCGTGATGCGCCGGCTCGCCGCGAGCCGGCTGGTGCGGCCGTGGCGCATCGCGTGGCGCCCGGAGGTCGCCGATGCGGCGGAGAGCTTGCGCGCGTCGCTCGCTGCTCGTCAGTCGGTTGCGCGCTGAGGGTTAGTTGCCGCTCGTCGCGGGGCACGCGCCGGGTGCACCGTGACACGAGAGCTCCATCGTCGAGATGCCGTAGGCGCCGAGGAACTCGAGCTCCTCGCCGACGACGATGTTGTAGTGGTGCCCGCCGAAGTCGCCGTTGAAGCTCATCGCGTGCACCGGATCGTCGGGGCGGTCGTGCTCGTACACGTACATCTTGCCCCACGGGCGCTCGTAGTCGCGCACCACCGGGCCGAGGAGGGGGTAGCCGAGGATGAAGGCGGGCACGCCGGCCGCGACGGTGAACGGCATCGCCGCGGTGCCGTCGCCATCGGCAAGCGGCCCGAGCTCGGCGGCGATCGTGGGCTGCTCGAGCGCGAGGTACTCGGCGACCGCACCACCCCAGCTGTGCGACATCATCACGGCGTTGCGCGGCCGCGACGACGGGTGCGCCGCGAGCCAGCCCTGGAGGCGCGTGTAGATGTCGCGCGCGTCGATGTTCGCGTTCTCGGCCGTGTACTCGAGGAGGTTGTCCTCGATCAGTCCGCTGGCGACGGAGTTGGTGCCGCCGAGGATGTCGATGCGGACGCGGATGTGATCGTAGCTGATGTAGTCGAAGTGCTCGAGCCGCTGGAAGCCCGCGCCCCACAGCAGGAACGTGAGCTCGCCGGCCTCGAGCTGCTCGTCGGTGAAGCCCGCGCGGTGCGCGGCGGCGATCGCTTGCTCGAACACGACGGCGTCGCTGCGCACGACCTCGTGCGTGCGGACGTCGACCACCGGGCTCGCGAGCTTCTCGATCGGATCGCCCAGGTAGTCGAAGGACCCGGTCCCGGGCACGAGGACGAGGACGTCGCCCGAGCGGATCGTGTCGCCCCACAGGCGGTCGAGCACCGACGGGGCGGCCCCCGGAGGCGGCTCGTCCACCGCACAACCGATCAGAGCGGCGAACAGCGGGGCGATCACAAGCGCGCGCACGCGCTTGGCGCGAGCAGACGCCATGCCAGCGAGCGGCGATGCAACCCAGCGGCTCGTCGTGACGGTGCCGGCAACTCGAGTCGCCAGTGACGCGTTCGACGGTTTCGCTGGCGCGATCGACCGCGCTACTGCTCGGCGAGCTGCTGCAGGTACGCGAGCAGCTTCGGCTTGATGGACGCCATCGCGCGCGCACGGTGCGACAGCTCGCTCTTCGCCGCGACGTCGAGCTCGGCGAACGTCTTGCCGCGCTCCGTGACGAAGAACAGCGGATCGTAGCCGAAGCCACCGGTGCCGCGCTGCGCGTCGAGGATGACGCCCTCGCACACACCATCGGCGGTGATCACCTCCGCGCCGAGCGCGCCCGCGGTGTCGGCGAGCACGAGCGACGCGCGGAAGCGTGCGGTGCGACGCGCTGCGGGGACACCGGCGAGTGTGGCGAGCAGCTTCGCGTTGTTCGCGGCGTCACCCGCGTGCTCGCCCGCGTAGCGCGCGCTGTACACGCCGGGCGCACCGTCGAGGGCGTCGACCTCGAGGCCGCTGTCGTCGGCGAGGGCAGGGAGCCCGGTCGCGCGCGCGACCTCGCGCGCCTTCTTGCTCGCATTGCCGACGAAGGTGTCGGCGTCCTCGACGACGTCGGGGATGGGGCGGCCGATGCGCGCGGCGGCCTCGTCCACCGACAGCACGTCGACACCGGGCAGCAGCTGACGCAGCTCGACGAGCTTGCCTTTGTTCCGCGTCGCGAACACGAGTGGTCGTGGCGCGCTCACCGGGACAGCACCTCGCGCTGCGCGGTCGCGAGCCGGCGAATGCCGAGCGTCGCGAGATCGAGCATCGCGTCGAGCTGCTTGCGATCGAACGTGCCGTGCTCGGCGGTGCCCTGCACTTCGATCAGGGTGCCGTTCTCGGTGCCGACGACGTTCATATCGACCTCGGCCTTGGAGTCCTCGACGTACGGCAGATCGAGCACGACCTCGCCGTTGACGATGCCGACGGAGACCGCGGCGACCGGCGGCTGCAGCGCCTTCGCGTCGGGGAGCTTGCCGAGCTTGACCAGCTTGTCGATCGCGAGCGCGAGCGCGACCCACGCACCGGTGATCGATGCCACGCGCGTGCCGCCGTCCGCGGACAGCACGTCGCAATCGACGGAGATCGTGCGCTCGCCGAGCGCCTGGAGATCGATAGCGGCGCGCAGCGAGCGACCGATCAACCGCTGGATCTCCTTGCCGCGGCCGCCCGGGTCACGCTTGCTGCGCGTGTGCGTCGAGCGCGGAAGCATCGCGTACTCCGCTGTGAGCCAGCCCTTGCCCTTGCCGGCCATCCACGGCGGCACGCTCTCCTCGACGCTGGCGGCGCACAGCACCCACGTGTCCCCGAGCTTGATCAGCGCGGAGCCTTCGGCGTGCTTCTGGAAGTGCGGGATGATCTCGAGCGGACGAAGTTGATCGGCGGAGCGGCCGTCGAAGCGGGGCATGGCGCGCAGGCTACCGCGAAAGCCACGAAGCGCGCATGGCGCCCAGGTTCTTCGCGACCCCGGCCGCGTGGCGGCCGCGACGGCGTTCGTGAGCTAACCGCCGCTCGTCATGCAGCCTGGCGCTCACACGCGCTGCGGTCCCACGATCCGAGCCGGGCCGCGGCATCGTACGTGGACTCGCAGAACGCGCGCAGCACGGCGTCCGGGTCCTTCGACGTGCGGACCACGTCGTACGGGAGGATCCACTCGAGCATCGTCGGGTGGTAGTAGGCCTCGGGCGGCGAGACGCGCGCGCTCGAGTAGCCGGTGGGTTCGGGGTACGCATACGCGTAGTAGGCGGGCTCGCGCACGGCAGGCTCGCGTACGACGCCGTAACCGCCGCCGGGCCACCAGCCGACCGACTGGCACTCGTGCGAGTAGGCCTCGCGGACGACGCGGTCGGCGAGGTAGGGGACGCCGCCTGGGTGGAGCGGCGCGCGGCGGCCCGAGAACCGGGTGCAGGCGAGATCGAACGCGCCCCACCAGAAGTGGACCGGGCTCGACTTGCCGATGAACTCGGCGCGGTAGGCGGCGAGGACGCGATCGCTCTCGACGAGGATGCGCCAGCACCGGTGGGCAGCATCGGCGTCGTAGGTGGCGTGCGTGGTGTCGTCGGGGAACCGGGTGCGGTCCGCGACCTCGGACGGAACCTCGTTTAGGTGAACGTTGGCGCCGAGCGAGTGCAAGATGCGGAGGTAGCGACGGTAGAAGTCGGCGACCGACATCGACTCGAGCGAGAAGGTCTCGGTCGAGCCGTCGCTCGTCCGCGCGATGAGCGCGTGCGAGATGAAGTCGAGCTCGATCTCGAGCAGTCCGTCGCTCAGCGGCATTGGCGATGTGGTGAGGCCGCGGGTGGAGACGTAGAGGGCGGCTTGCCAGTAGTGGTTCTGCAGCGGGCACAGCGCGAGGCGGGTCTTGCCGAGGATCTGCGTCCAGAGATGGAGCGTCTGGTAGGTCGGCTCCCAGGCGGCGAGCGGGAGCGCGGGCCACGTGGTCATGCGTTCTCCCCGTGGGCACGCGGCGCCGGCTCGAGGAACGCCTCGTCGACATAGCACCATCCCCAGTCCTCGCCGGGCTCGTAGCTGTCGACGATCGGATGATCGGTCGTGTGGAAGTGCTTGGTCGCGTGCTTGCCGACGGAGCTGTCGCAGCAGCCGACGTGTCCGCAGCTCATGCACATGCGCAGGTGAACCCAGCGCATGCCCGCCGCGAGGCATTCCTCGCAGCCCTGGGGCGTCCGAGGTCGCACGTCGCGGACTTCGACGAGATGGGAGCAGGTGGTCGCCATTGGGAGTCCTCGGAGTCCACCTGGTGCAAGAAGGCCGCCGTCGATCGGCTTGGGAATCGGCCGACCGGAGCTAACCGCCGCTCGCCTTGACCAGCTTCTTGGCCTGGTCACGTACCGCCAGCGGGTACGTGTTCAACGTCGAGGCGAGCTTGAGCTCGTGCTTCGGTAACAGTCGCAGCACGCGCAGGATCTGATCGGTGCCGAGGCGCGGATTCCCGAGGAGCGCACGCCGCACCTCGGGGATCTGTAGCCACGCACCGTTGTTGAGGATCGTCTCGAGCATCACGCGCGGCAGCGTGCCGAGGCGCGCGAGGCGAGTGACCTCGGGTGCGGTCAGGCGTGGGTTGCGCAGCAGCGCTTCCCACACGTTCTTGCCGTACAGCCGCTCGAGCGCCATGCGCTCCGTCGGATCGCTGCTGTTCGCGACCTTCAGCTGCTCGGGCAACGTCAGTCCCCGCAGCCGCTCGGAGAGGTTGCGCGCCGCTGGGGTGCGCTCCTCCACGTCGTCGTCGAGGGTCTCTGGCGGAGCGGCCTCCGCCTGCGCGAGCTTGATCAGCTGTTCCTTCGTCGCCGCGTCGACGTTGTCGAGCTCGAGCCCGGCCCCGCGCGCTGGATCGACGAACACGACCCGCGCCGACACCGTGAGCTCGCCACCGGCACCACGCACGCGCAGGTCGCAGTCGTCGCCCATCGCGAGCTGGCAGCCCTCGACGAACAAGCCGCCCGCGGCGAGGTCGTGCGCGAAGCTCGCGTACTCGGCGAGCTCCAGCACGACCGTCAGGCGCATCACTTCATTCTACGCCGAGGCCCACCGCGCGCGCGCGTGCAAGCTTGGGACACGCTTATGTATGTGCGTCAGTCGGTGAGCGTGATCCGCTCGGCGATCGCCGCGGCGGGCGTGCCCGGCGACTCGTGCATGTACGTGTACGCCGCCTGACGGCAGCGTTCATCGATCGACCGCAGGCAGAGGATGCGGACGCGCAGCCACAGCGCGTCGGTGTGCTCGCGCTTGTGCGCGAACCGGCGCATGAACAGGTCGAGCGTCTTGAGCGCGTCCTCGGTGCGACCGAGCTTGGTCGCTTGCAGCACCGCCATGCTGTACATCGCGCGCGAGGCATCCTCGCCGAAGCCACTCGACAGCTCGCGGAACTTCGCGACCGCCTTCGTCGCATCGGGCTCGCCGATGTCCGCCGCGGGCGCGAACGTCTGCCTGCGGATCGAGGTCACGAGGTCCGAGCCCGCCGAGCCCGCGCCGCTGCCTCGCGACGGCTCGCTGTCGTTCACGGGCGCAGTAGGTTTGGTCGGTGGATCGCGCAGCACCGTCGGTGGGCGGCCCGCGGGCACCGACGCCTTGCGGCCCTTGAGCACGTCGGGGCCGTCGCCGACCTCGATCTCGATGTCGCTCGACGGCTTCGCACCGGTGCTCGCGATCACCTCGCCATTCGCAGAAGCACCGTCATCGGCGGCGCGTGCCTCGGCGAGCGCGAGCAGGCCGCGCTTGGTCTTCCACGTCTGGCCGGCGGCCACGCGCACCTCGGGCTGCGCGCGGCGCACGACCTTCACGACGCCCTCGGTCACGCGCACGTCGACCTCGCCACCGCGACACGCGACCGCGCCGCAGTCGACCGTGAAGTGCGTGCCGATCACGACGACGTCGGTGTCGCCGGCGCGCACGATCAGTGGATCGCGCTTGCCGCGCTTGTCGACGTCGAGCTCGACCTTGCCGCGCGTCAGCTCGACGAGCACGCCGGTGCCGGGCCGCGTGACCGCGAACACCGTCGACGCATCGCTCTCGATCCGCGCGTCGCCGAGGTCGAGCTTCGCGCGCTGCGCGGTCGTATCGAGGCGCACCGGCTCCGCTTCACCCACGACCGGCGCAGGGACGCGAGCGCTGCCGAGCTTCCAGCCGACGAAGAGTGCGGCCGCGGCTGCGACGCCAACGGCAGCCGCGCCGACGAACCACCGCGAGCGAGGTGCGTGCCCACGTGCAGCCGCATCGGCCGCGCCGGCGACGATGCGCCGCTCGAGGTTGGTGAGGCGCTCGTCGTCGAGCGGCTCGACCGGGATCCTGCCGCGCAGCTTCACGAGTCCCCCTTATCGTCGCCAGCGTCGAACGTCAGCACGTCGCCGCCGGGCTGCAAGCCAGGATCGATAAAATGCGCGAGCACGGGATCGGCGGCGGCCGCGGCCTCGATGCGCTTGCGTGCGCGCCACACGCGCAGCTTGGTCGCGGTGACGCTCGAGCCGACGAGCTTCGCCGTCTCGGGCAGCGTCCGGCCGTCGATCTCGTGCAGCGTGAACGCGAGCCGCGCGGCAGGCGATAGCTCGTCGAGCACGGCGTACAGGCGCTTCACGCCGTCGCGCGCGAGCTGGCGGCGCGCACCGGGGCCGATCTCGGGGGCCGCGACGTCGTCGTCGCCGGTGAGCGCGTCCGTCGGCACGCGGCGGCCGCGCTGCGAGAGATAGCGATAGGCGACGCGCACCGAGACGCGATCGATCCACGTGGCGAGGCTCGCCTCCGCGCGCCAGCCGCGCAGCGACTGGAACACCTGGAGAAACGCCTCCTGCAGCAGGTCGTCCATGTCGCGGTTCGAGCCGAGCACGCGGTACAGGCACGCATGCACGCGGTTGCGATGACGGCGGAACAGCTCGCGCGTCGCCGTCGGCTCGCCGGTGAGGCACCGGTCCACCAGCAGGACGTCTTCCACGTAAGCCGCCGCAGTCATGGAACCCTTAGATAGTGAACGAGGACCCCTCCGCGGTTACACGGTCGCGCAACGTCGTGAAATAACTAGCGGTCTGCCAGCGGTCCGGGACACTCGTCGCGCAGCTTGCAGCCCGCGCACTCACCGCCGCTCCACACGCGCTCGTACATGCCCTGCACCTGATCGAGCAGCAGCCCGTCATCGGTGACGATGCCGAGCTCGAAGTTGCGGCGGCCGCTGCCCTTCGCGCCGAGGCCCGCGCCGGTCCAGTTCGCGCTGCCGAGATAGAGGAGCGAGCCGTCGACGATCACGGCCTTCAGGTGTACGCGCGGGCAGCGTGCGAGGGCGAGCCCGCCGGCCACCAGGCGCGGATGCTTCGCGATCTCCGCGCGGAACGGCCGCGACGGCAGCTCCGCGTGCAGGAGGCGTATCTCGACGCCTCGCGCGGCCAGCTCGTCGAGCAGCGCGAGCACCGAGACGTACTCGCCACCGCGATGCGAGCGGCGCCGCCCCGGACGCGCCGGTGCACCTTCGACCATCAGCTCCTTCACGTTCGCCGTCGCGATCCACACGCTCGTGTGCGCGCCGAGCACCGCCTTGATGATGCGCTCGTAGTGCGCGCGCCCTGCGATGAGCTCCATCGACACGGCGCGCGCGGGCATCGCGACATTCATGACGCCGTCTTCGCGCGCGAACGCCTCATCGGCGCGCTCGCGCGGCGTGCGTCGCTTCGCAGCCCGCAGCTTCTTCGCCACCTTCGCGAGGGAGTCCGCCGCGACGATGCCGGTCACAGCGGGGGCGCGCTTGCGCCGGCGCTTCGTCACGTGAAGCTCATGCCGAGCGGCGGCGTCGCGACGCAGTGGCCGCCATCGACGACGAGCGTGTGCCCCGTGATGTACGCGGCGGCAGTCGAGCGAAGGAACACCGCGGCCGCCGCGATCTCGTCGATCGCGCCGAACCGACCGGCGGGGATCGCGGCGGTCATCTTGTCGGTGAGCTCGCCGGGCGCGAGGCGCTTCATGCCTTCGGTCTCGGCGATCGGGCCGGGCGCGATGCCGCACACGCGCACGCCGAACCGGCCCCACTCGACGGCGAGGTTGCGCGTGACCGCGTCGACGCCGGCCTTCGCGGCGGAGGCGTGCAGCTGCAGGGGCGTGCCGTGGTAGTGGAGCGTCGCGCTGATGTTGAGGATGAAGGCGTTGCCGGCGCGCTGCAGCGCTTCGAACGCGGCGCGAGAGAAGTTGAACGTGCCGCACAGATCGATGTCGATGACGGTGCGGAACGCGTTCGCCGACAGCGACGCGGCGGGCGCGAGGAAGTTGCCGGCGGCGCCATTGACCAGCGTGTCGAGCTTGCCGAACCGCGCGATCGTCGCCGCGACCGCGTTGGCCACATCGTCCGGTTTCCGGACGTCCGCGGCGACCGCGAGCACGTCACGTCCTGCGAGCGCCGACAGCTCGCGCGCGGTAGCGTCGAGCACGTCCTGCTTGCGGCTCACGATCGCGACGTCGGCGCCCAGGCGCGCATAGGCGGCGGCGATGCCGCGGCAGATGCCGGTACCGCCGCCGGTGACGAGGGCGACGTGGCCGGCGAGGGCGTCCGGACGGAAGACGTCGAGAGGGCTTGGCATCGCGAGATCATGCCCGGTCGAGAAAAAACCTGGAACCGCGCGCGGCCGAGGATGTCTCTAGGCCTGAACCGACGGCGCCGCTGCGATGATCGCGGCAGGCGCTCGCCGCGGGCACTGGGCCCGCCGGAGGAAGCCATGCGATCCACGACCTGGGCGCGATGGGCGACGTGCGCCCTCGCCATCACGATCATCGTTCCTGCTGCGCTCGCCGGAGGAGCGAAGCGCTCGATCTCCGAGTGCACGTCGTTCCAGCAGACCGAGAAGGACGACGAGACCGTCGAGCTAACGATCCACAACTCGTGCACGGTACCCGTCGACTGCTCGATGTCATGGCGGGTCGTGTGCGCCCCCGACTCCAAGAAGCGGCGCGCCTCCCATCCGGGCTCCAAGAAGGTCCTACTCGAGAGCGCCGGGATGACGTCCGCCGAGGCGTCCGCCGCGGTGTGCGGGGACGACGCGTGGACGATCGACTCGATCCAGTGGTCGTGCGAGCCCAACAAGGACTGAGGGATTCCCAGGTGTTGCCGCCTGGCACACCTCGTTAGATCGCCGGCTTCGGTCCTGCGTCTGTACGCAACGAGCGACAATTCGCTCGTTTCCGACGACGTAGTATAAGGACCGAAGACCATGGCCGACCGCCCGGATATCGACGCGCTGCTGATCAGCGCCCTCTACGGCGAGCTCACGCCCGCCGAGGAGACCCGGCTGGCGGCTCACCTCGAGTCGCATCCGGCCGATCGGAACGTGCTCGACTCCCTCACCCAGGCGCGCGACGCGGTTCGCGAGAGCCGCTTCCTCCAGCTCCAGTTCGAGCCGCCGCAGGCGGTGTCGGCGCTGCTGCTGCAGGAGGCCGCGAGGCGCGCGCCGAAGGCCACGCCCGAGCAAAAGGAAGGCTGGTTCGCGCGGTTCGTGCGCTCGTTTGCCGCGCATCCCGCCATGGCCGCTGCCGCGATGCTCGTGGTCGTGGTCGGTGTTGCGACCATCGCCACGCGCCGCGGCGGGGAGTTCGCCAAGGCGACGCAATCATCGACCGAGACCGCGCGCGAGGAAGGCCTGAGCGAAGGCGGTGCTCCGCAGGCGGCATCGCCGGGCAACGTCGCCAGCGATAATGGCGTGGTGGCGTCCGGCAGCGCGGCGCCCACCGAGGCGTACAAGGTCGACCTCTACAGCAACAACGCCGACCTCGAGAAGAGCAAGAACGAGGTCGCTCAGGTGGAGGCGGAGCGGCAGGCGGCGCGCCCCGAGGCCAAGCAGCAGGCACAGGCACCCGAGCCCTCCGATAGCCTCGCGATGCGGGATCGCGCGGTCGGCGCCAAGGGCGGCATCGAGCTGCGCAAGGCAGCACCGACGCCGAAGGACATGGACGCGCCGCGCGCGGCCAAGAAGTCCGCTGCGGAGACCGAGAATCGCTTCGCCGACGAGGCGGGCTACGGAGCGGACAAGGCCGACCAGTCGATCGCGCGCGCGGACTCCGCGGGCGATGGGGTCGGGGGCGGCTACGCCGCGCCGGTCGCACCACCACCGCCCGCGACCACGTCGCCATCGGCTACCGCGGTGCCACGCGCCGGCGCAGGCCCGAGCACGGGCACGGGCGCAGCATCCGACCCGAACATCGCGTGGGCGCAGCAGCAGCATCAGTCGGTGCTCGCGCAGGCGCGCGCCGGCAACTGCAGCAACGCCGCGAACCTCGCGGTCACGCTGTCGACGCGCGCGCCGAGCTACTACGCGCAGCACGTCGCCAATGATCGCGAGCTCAAGGGCTGCCGCTCGTATATCGCCGAGGCGGTGACGCGCGAGACCGAGCAACGGGCACAGCGCGAGCGCGCCAAGCGCGCAGAGGGCGCGAAGCGCGCCATCGACCAGCCCGCGAAGGCCGCGCCCGCGAAGCCGGCGACGACCGAGTCGAAGTAGCTAACGGCGCAGCCATTCCACGATCGCGGGTGGGGCGGTGCCGAGGGAGTCGAGAGTCGGTGCGCCGAGCACCGTCGTCGATTTCGTCGCCCAGAACAGCAGCGGCCCGACGCGCTCGCGGTGCAGACGCAGCAGCGCGGCGGCGGCCTTCGCCGAGTACACACCGTCGAGGCGTGGCGCGGGGAGCGCCGCCATCGCGAGGGCGCCGCCCACGGTGATCCGCCCATAGCCTCGGCCGAGCTCGCGTCCGTCGACGACGAGCCGCGCCACCAGCTCGGAGAACCGAAGCGTGACGCGCGGGCCGCCGAGCGCGACGACGCGGGCGAGGGTGCGCGCGGCGAGGGCGGCGATCCGCAGGCGCGAGGTCACGGGCCACGGCGTCACGCGTACGCCGTGCACGAGCGGCACCGGCCATCGCCACACGCCCGCGGTCTCGGCGAGCGCGAGGCCGGCGAGCAGGCCCGCGGTGGTGCACGTGCTGCCGATGGGAAGCACGATGCGCGCGGGCGGCGGTGCGGCGCCGGTGGCGATCTGCTCGGCGAGCTCGAAGGCCGCGGCCATCGCGCCGAAGGTGCCGATCGGTGTCGCGCCTCCGGGCGGCATCACGATCGCGTCGCGGTCGCGCGCGGCGAGCGCGAGCCCGACGAACGGCAGCTCGGCGACCGACCGCAGCCGCACGATCCGGCAGCCGATCGCGACGATCGCGCCGCAGTTCTCGTCGGCCCACTCGCTATGCGGCTGCGGGAACAGCAGCGCCGCGCACTCGAGGCCGGCGCGCGGGGCGTGGATCGCCGACGCGATGACGTGGTTCGAGCCATAGGCGCCGAGCGCCCAGATCCTCCGCGCGCCGCGCTCGCGCGCATGCCCGAACCACACCTCGAGGGTGCGGATCTTGTTGCCGCCGTACGCGGCGTGCGCGTCTCCCTCGTGCTTGATCCAGATCGGACGCCCGGCGATCTCGACAGCGCTCACCGGCGTCGGCCACTCGCCGAGCTCGACCCACGGCACGCGCGCGGCGAGCTGAGGCAGGTGACGCGCCAGCGCGCGCATGCCCTAGTGCTTTTCGGGGACGTAGTCCGGCGGGTTCATGCCGCCGTCGCCGAACAGGAAGGCTTCGCACTGCTCCTTGAGCACCTCGTGCGCCTTCTTCTGCGTGAGGTCGAGGCGGTACTCGTTCACGATCTTCTTGCTGTGCTCGACCCACTGCTGCCAGGCCTGCGCCGAGACCGAGTCAAAGATGCGCTGACCCAGGGCGTCGTTGAAGGGCTTGTAGGGCAGGCCGGGGAGGGTCTCGCCAAGTTTCACGCAGTGCACCATGCGACTCATCGCGGCGCAGTGGACCAAGTTTCGCTGCGCTCGGCAAGCCCGGGCAACCATTCACCCAGGTCGTCAGTCGATCCTCGCCAGACCCCTCCCGACCCTACGTGCTATCAACGTCCAAAGGCATCTCATGGAACAGTCGATCTGGGAGCTGATGAGTCACGGCGGCGGGGCCATGTGGGTGGTCGTCGTGTTCTCGGTGATCGCCCTCGCCGTCGGCATCGAGCGAGCCATCGCTCAGTGGAACTTCGTGACGCGCGCCCGCGCTCTCGGTGAGACCGTGACGCGCTGTCTCGCACGCGGAGCAGTCGAGGAGAGCCGGGCCGCGTGCGAGCGCTCGCCGTCGCCGATCGCGGACGTGTTCCTGGTCGGGTACGAGCGCCTCGGGCGGGCCAAGGCGGAGCACGTGGTGACCGCGGTCCATCGCGAGCGGCTGCGCGTCAACCAGGAGCTCGGCGCGCGTCGCTGGATGCTCGGTACCGTCGGCGCGACGGCGCCGTTCGTCGGTCTGTTCGGCACGGTCGTGGGCATCATGCAGGCGATGGACAAGATCGACCCGGATCAGACCGTGACGTTCGGCCAGATCGCCGGCCCGATCTCGGCGGCGCTGATCGTGACGGCCGCCGGCATCCTCGTCGCCGTCGAGGCGGTCATCCTGTTCAACTTCTTCAGCCAGCGCGCGAGTCGCATCGCGACCGAGATGAAGATGCTCACCGACGAGTTCCTCGAGCTGCTGCTCGATGCGCCGCAGGACTCGCAGCCGCGCAAGGCGAAGAAGGACGAGGACGAAGCGACGTCCGATGCCAAGGCCGAGGACAAGACCTCGCGCAAGAAAGGTGACGCCGATGGCGGCCGGGAAGCTGCCTGATAGCGCTGGCGATGACGAGGAGGGCGGTGGTGATTCGATCTTCGCGGAGATCAACATCACCCCGCTCACCGACGTCTTCCTCGTGATGGTGATCATCTTCATGGTGAGCGCGCTCGCCGTGCAGGCCGAGCGCAACAACGAGAAGAAGCAGGTCACCGAGCAGCAGGAGAAGGACGAGGCCGAGAAGAAGTCCGGCATCAAGATCAACCTGCCGTCCGGTGCGGCGCAGGACATCGATCCGTCGAAGGCCTCGCTCGTGCTCGTGGTGCCGATCAACGGCGACGTCGTCGTCGGCGGCAAGGCGATGACGGACGGCGAGCTCGACAGCCTGTTCCGCGCGGCGTTCACCAAGGACAAGCTCACCCAGGTCGTGCTCAAGGCCGACAAGGGCGTCGCTCACGGCAAGGTCGTGAACCTGATGGAGCGCGCGAAGCAGGTCGGCCTGACCCGCCTCGCGATCGGCACCAGCGGCGGCTCTTAGCACCGCAGCCGCGCGAGCACCGTCGCGGCATCGAGCCGGCGCGTGTAGCGCAGGATCTCGCGTGCCTCGCCGGAACGCGTGGCTTCCGCGCGGGCGTCGTCGACGCAGAGCAAGACGTCGTCGATGCCGGCGGCGCGGTAGCGCGCGAGCTTCGCGGCGAGGTAGTCGGCGGTGGCGAACCCGACGAGCTCGAGGTACCAGCGCCGTCCCTCGTACTCGACGGCGAGGTCAGGGAACAAGCGGTCGGCGCCATGATCGATCGGCGGCGGATCGAGCGTGACCCGGAGCTCGCTCGACGAACCGGCGCCGCGTTCGCGCCTCGTCGTTGCTCCTAGCTCGCGCGCCAGGCGGGCCGCGGGATGGCGTGGCAGGCGCGAGAGCGGGATGGGCGGCAGCAGGATCGGCGAGGTGAACGCGAGCATGACCGGGCCGTGGCCGAGGTCCGCGACGAGCTCGAGCTCGAAGCGCTGCACCTCGGCGAGCAGCGGCACGAGCTGGGCGAGCGCGCGGCCGTAGACGGTGGTGACGTGAAACAACGAGAGGGGGCCGAGCACGTCGAACACGGTCGCGTCGCCGACGACGGTGATGGTGGCGAGCAGGCCGTAGCGCGCGATCGCGCGGACGAGCGGGGTGGCCTCGCCCCACACGCGCAGGCGCAGCGTGCGCGCCCGGCGGACGAGGCGCTGGATGCGCTCGAGGTTCGCGTAGGCGGCGAGACGGAGCTCGGCGGGACGGCCGTCGGGCAGCGTCACCGGGCGCTCGCCGGCGAGGTCGATCCAGAGGAGGGCCTCGAGCTCGTCGCGCGGCAGGCCCATCGAGCCGGCGACGTCGCCGAGTCGCGCGGCGCGCGCGGCATCGTCGAGCGCGGGCACGCCGAGCACGGCGGCGCGCAGGCGCCGTGCCAGGGACGCGCGTGCCGCGCTGCCACCGGTGGTGCGGCGCAGCGCCGTCAGGATCGCCTCGACGCGCGTCGCGCCGACGGAGACGTGCTCGAGCCGCTCGCGCAGCACGCGCCACGGCTGCCCGCAGCTGTCGACGACGTGATCGACGATCGAAGCGATCCACGGCACATCCGCCTCGCCGTACAGCCTCGGCAACTCGCGGATCATGGCGCACCTCCGAATGCACGTGAGGTCGATGCGCCGCGGTCGAGCCCACTCCGGCGGCGCATCACGTACCCGACCTCGAGCGAATCCTCGACCGCGAGCTCGTAGACTCGCGCGCGCTTGCCGTCGCGCGGTCGCAACACGCGGCCAATGCGCTGCACGTGCCGGCGCGCACTCGCGGTACCTCCGACGATGATCGCGACGTCAGCGTCGGGGACGTCGAGGCCCTCCTCGAGCACCTGCGACGACACGAGCACCGGTACCTCGCCCGAGCGAAAGCGTGCGAGCGCAGCGGCGCGCTCGACACGGCCGATCTCGTGCGTGATCGGCATGATCAACAGCTCGCGTGCGATCGCGTACGCCGTCGCGTTATCACTGGTGAAGACGATCGTGCGCTCGCCTCGGTGACGCGCGAGCAGCTCGCGCAGGGCGGCCCGCTTCGCCGCCGGATAGGCGACCAGCGCCCGCGAGGCGCGCCAGGCGGCCAGTGCTTCGCGTCCTGGCTTGGTCTGGTTCGCGCTGCGCACGAACTCGCGCCACGTCGCTTCGGGCGTCACCCGGCGGAACGATGCGTACGACCGGGCGAACCGCGCCCGCTGCTCGCGATACACGTCGCGCTCCTCGGGCGCGAGCTCGATCGGCAACGTCACCAGGTCGAAGCTCGCGAGCGCATCACCCGCGAGGTCCTCGATCCGCAGCCCGTAGACGGTGTCGCCCACGTGGCGCGCGAGGCAGGCGCGCGCCTGCGGATCGTCCGGTGGCGTCGCCGTGAGGCCGAGGCGCGCCGGCGCCGCGAGCATCTCCAACACCTCACGCGGGCACCACCCTCCGACGTGGTGCGCTTCGTCGACGATCACGAGCCCGAACCGATCGCCCACGCGCGGCGCCCAGCTGGTCGCGCTGGCATACGTCGAGACGGTGATCGGCGCGATGACATGCTCCCCATCGCCGAGCCGACCGATCGTGCCGCCCCACGTTCGCGCGAGCTCGTTCGCCCATTGATCGAGCAGCACGCGCGTCGGGACGAGCACGAGCGTCGAGAGCCCGAGCCGCTGGATCGCCGCGAGGGCGACGACCGTCTTGCCCGAGCCCGTCGGTAGCGCGATCACTCCGCGGCGCCCGGCGTTCTGCCAGCGCGCGAGTGCCTCGGCCTGATACCAGCGCAGCGCGGGCAGGCTCCAGGCGCCGGCGATCCGCTGCGGCCGCACGTCATCCGAAATTCGGACACCCGCGTCCGAGAGCCGGACAAGCACGTCCGCGTGTCGGTCCGCGGGCGCGCGCCACGCGAGTAGCTCGCGATCCCACGTAGCCTCTGGAATTCGCGACGGATCCTCGCCGTCGCCCTCGGGTTCCAACACCAGTGTTCCTCGATCGAATCGAATCCGCATGCACGCGAGAGAGGCAACTCGCGTACCTGCGTCCTGCTACAGCAACACGCCGCCGCTGGGCACACCGGCATCGGGCGGCGCGGGCAGCGCTTCGATGGCGCTGCCGCTGCCGGCACCCGCCACGGGCTCGACGGGGAGCGCGACGCCAGGCGGCGCCGCAGGTCGATCCGTCGGAGGCAGCGGCGGGAACGCCGCCTTCGCACCGTCGGGACCGGCCTTCAGCTCGTCGACGAGCGCGCGCGAGAACGTCGCCCATGCGGCCGCATCCGTGACGTGGCGCGGGCGCTGGGCGGCGGCGACATCGAACTCCTTCGCGGCCTCCGACAGCGCGTCGGACGCGGTGCGCAGCTTCGCCGACGCACGCCAGTAGCCGACGTCGCCGAGCAGTCGCTCGATGTCCTTGCGTGCATTGCCGCGCTCGTCCTCGGTGCCGAGGGATCGCGTGACGAGCAGTGCCTGCTTGAGCTGCGCCTCGGCCTCGTCGACCTTGGTCACCTCGCGCACCGCGAGCAGCGCGGTGGCCTGTGCGATCAGCGCCTGGCTGTACCAGGTCGCGAGCTCGGCCGTGTTCTCGGTCTCGCGGCCGTGACACTCCGCCTCGGGGGGAATCTCGAGCGGTCTCCACTCCGCGCCTCCGAGCGCCGACGTACCCCACGGAGGAAACGCACGGCCGCGCTCGACCACCATGCGATTCGCCTCGCACGCGATCACGTAGCGCGCGCTGTTGATGCGGCCGAAGATCACCATCGCCGCGATGCCGCTGCCGATGACCAGCGTCAACGCCCCGATCACCGCGCCCTTGCGGCTGCGCGGCCCGTCATCGTCACCGCCATCCGCCGCGTCGATAGGCGATGATGTGGCGGCGCGCTGCTGCTTCTTCTTCTTCTTCGGCTTCTCGGTCTCGTCGCGCGGCGTGGCGCCAACCGCGAGCCGCAGGTCGTCCTCGCGATAGGTCGAAGGAAGCAGCGGCTCGCTCGTGCGCGCGGTCGTCAGATCGGGGGCGGGCGGAGCGTCGTACGGGGCAGGCTCGGAGACGACTGCGGAGTCGGGGACCGTGGCGTCGGTTGCCTCGGCGTCCGGTTCGGTTGCTGATGCAGCGGGCTGGCTCGTCTCGCCGGTCAGCGAGGCCTCGAGCGGCAGCGGGGCAAACGGGTCGGGGCGCTCGTCTTTCGGCCGCCCGCCGTCGGTCACGGGGCGACCTCGACGCGGTTGCGTCCGCGCTCCTTGGCGCCGTACAGCGCGGCGTCCGCGCGCTCGATCAGGAACGGCATCGCCTCGCCCATCCGCCACTGCGCGATCCCGACGGAGATCCGCAACAGAAGCGCGAGGCCGTCGCCGACGTCGAAGGCGCGCTCGCACACGCGCTGCCGCATGCGCTCGCCGACCTCCCACGCGCGGCCCGCATCTGCCTTCGGCAGCACGACGAGGAACTCCTCGCCGCCGTAGCGCACGAGCAGGTCTCCCGTACGGATCGCGCTGCGCAGTCGGCGCGCGACCTCCGCGAGCACGACGTCGCCGACGCCGTGGCCGTGCTGGTCGTTGACCGACTTGAAGTGATCGACATCGACCATCGCCACCGACAGCGAGCGATCGCGATCGACCGCGGCCTCGAGCTCCTGCGGCAGCCGCTGCATCAAGAACTCGCGGTTGTACGCGCCGGTCAACGGATCGGTCACCGCCACCCGATGCAGGCGCACGTTCTCGATGTCGAGGGCGATCGTCGTCGCGATGAAGCGCACGAGCTCGAGCTGCGCATTGTCGAACGCGTTGATCACGTCGCTGGTCGCGGTGACGACGCCGACGCGCTCGCCGCGCGCGAGCAACGGCACGCAGATCAGCGAGGCGATCGGCGTGCGGTTGCCGGGCAGCACCTGGAACCGCGCGTCCTTGGTGACGTCATCGATCAACGCGGACACGCCGCTCTCGACGACCCAGCCGGCGACGCCCTCACCGACGGCGAACGACAGCGTGTGCATGCGCTCGGTGCGCAGGCCGTAGGCCGCCTTGGCGAGCAGGCGCTTGCGATCCGCGTCGAGCAACATCACCGAACAGGCCTTCGCCTCGATGAGCTCACAGATCAGCTCGGCGATCCGAGAGAGCAGGATGCCGGGATCGAGATCCGATCCGATGAGCTTCCCGATCTCGAACAGTGCGGCAGGGAGCCGCGCTAGCCCGTCGGTGGTCAGGCCCATCTACGCACCCTGCACGTAACCGATGAACGGAAGGTTTCGGTACTGCTGGGTGATGTCGAGGCCGTATCCGACGACGAACTTGTTGGGGATGGTGAAGCCGAGGTAGTCGATGTGCACCTGCCGCTCCGCGCGCTCGGGCTTGTGCAGCAGGGAGGCCAGCTTGATGCTCGCCGGCCGCCGCGTGCCGAGGTTCTCGAGCAGGTAGTGCACGGTGTGACCGGTGTCCACGATGTCCTCGACCACGATCACGTGCTTGCCCTCGATCGGGCGCGAGAGGTCCTGGGTGATCTGCACGACGCCCGACGACACGGTCGCGTCGCCGTACGACGAGATGCCGATGAAGTCCATGTACACCGGCGCCGCGATGTGACGCACCAGGTCGGCCATGAAGAGCACGGAGCCCTTGAGCACCCCGATGACCACGACATCGGTGTGCTTGGCGAGCGGCGCGTACTCCGCAGTGATCTGCGCCCCCAGCTCCGCGACGCGGGTGGCGATGGCCTCCGCGGAGATCAGCTCTGCGAAGGGCTCGTGGGTACGGTTCCACGAAGGTGGGGACGCGACCATGGTCCTGAATGTAACGCATCGAGGCCACGCTTCGCTGCACTCGCCCGTCGGGATCACGCTACAATCGGCGCTGAATGGTCGCCCCGGTCCCGGACCTCGAGGTGCAGCTCGGACAGCTGCTCGGCGAGACCGCCACAGAGATCGATGTTCCGCGCAAGAACCGCGTGTTCTGCAACCGGAACCTGCGCATGGACACGATCGAGATGATCGGGTTCGACATGGACTACACGCTCGCGCTGTACCACCAGGACAAGCTCGAGCAGCTCTCCATCGAGCTCACGCTCACCAAGCTGATCGAGAAGCACGGCTATCCCGAGGCCATCCGCGGGCTTCACTACGATCCGACGTGGGCGATCCGCGGGGTGATGGTCGATCGCAAGCTCGGCAACGTCTTCAAGCTGGATCGGCACAGCCACGTCGGCCGCTGCTACCACGGCTTCCGCGAGCTCGGGCACGAGCAGCGCAAGGCGACGTACCGCAACGAGAAGATCAACCTCTCCGATGATCGCTGGGAGTGGATCGATACGCTGTTCGGCCTGCCCGAGGCGGTGATGTTCACCACGATCGTGGACTGGGCCGACCGCCAGACCGGCACCGTCGATTACGACAAGCTGTTCGGAGATATTCGTACGGCGATCGACGAGGCTCACCGTGACGACACGCTGAAGAGCGTCATCAAGGCGAACCTCCCCGACTACATCGTCAAGGATCCGCTCCTCGGCGAGACGCTGCACAAGTTCCGCAGCTCGGGCAAGAAGCTCTTCCTGCTCACCAACTCGCTCTATGACTACACGAGCGTCGTCATGAGCTACCTGCTCGACGGCGAGCGCAAGGCCTACCCGTCGTGGCGCAACTACTTCGACATCGTCATCGTCGGCGGTGCGAAGCCCGCCTTCTTCAACGAGCTGCGCCCGTTCATGCAGATCGATCCCGCCACCGGCACGCCGATCTCCAACGGCGAGATCAAGCACCTCACGCGCGACAAGATCTATCAGGGCGGCAACGTCGTCGCGTTCGAGCAGATGACGGGCATCCGCGGCGAGCAGGTCCTCTACATCGGCGACCACATCTACGGCGACATCCTTCGCCTCCGCAAGCAGCACATGTGGCGCACCGCGATGGTGCTGCAGGAGCTCGAGCGCGAGATCTCCGTCAGCGATCGCCTCGAAGCACAGATCGAGGACCTCGACCTCCTCGATCGCCGTCACCGCAACCTCGAGTCGGAGATCGACTACCAGACGCTGCGCCTCAAGAAGATCCAGCGGCTGCTCGAGGATCAATCGACGTCCGCCGAGCTGCGCGCCCGCCTCGAGGACGAGCGCAAGCAGATGCGCGCCAGCGTCGATGGCCTCCGCGATCGTGCGGGCCTGATGGACGCCGAGGTCGACTCGCTCGAGGCGCGCATCGATCGCGCGTACAACGCGCACTGGGGCTCGTGCCTGCGCGAGGGCAACGAGAACTCGCGGTTCGGCGAGCAGGTCAACGACTACGCCGACCTCTACACGTCACGTGTCTCGAACTTCGGACCGTACTCGCCGCTGCGCTACTTCCGCGCGCCCCGGCGCCCGATGCCGCACGAAGTGTGAGGTTCAGTACTCGCCCCCGAGCGCGCGGGCGAACAGCACGTTGTTCTCGAGGTAGATGTGCTGGCGCAGGTCGGTCTCGAGCGTGGAGAGGCCCGCGTACAGGTTCTGCCATGCCGGCGGCGCATCGGGCGGTGCGACCAGGTCCGCGGTCAGCGTGCGGATCGTCGCGAGCCCCGCGTCGTGGTCGTCGTGCTCGCGCTCCATCATGCGGATCGGCATGTCGATCGGGCCGCCGCGCGCGCCCGTGCGCAAGGTCGGGAACAGGATCTGCTCCTCCTTCAGCATGTGGCTGTCGAGCTGGGCGAACAGCTCCTCCAGGTGATCGGCGAGCCCGGCGGGCACCGAGGCATGCGCCGCGTGGGCCCTCTCGACCGCGCGCGCGGCGTCGATCAGCAGCGGCAGGTCGCGGCGCAGCCCGGCGTGGAAGTGCTGCTCGATGTGGTTGACCAGCTCGGCCTGCGAACGCAGCTCCCACCTGATCTGCTTCGGCGGCGCAGGCGGCTCGGCGGGCGCCACGGTCTCGGCCGGCGTCACCGGGGCCGGCGGGGAGCTACCGCGCCATGCGCGATAGCGATCCTCGAGGTGCTCCTTGGCCTTGCGCGCGAAGTTCTCGAGCCTTGTCCTCAACATCGTCTCTCGCTACCACGCGCCGCGTGATCCGGCGCCGCGGTCTGGTGTCGCAGCGAGCGCGCTTGAGATCCCGCACCATCCGTCGCACGCACGCGTTCACCGGCGCGAGCGGACTGCGAGTTGCAGAAGTCCGCGTGAGGCGTGCATGAGCGAGGAGCGGACAGCGACCGTGCACCTGGGCCCCGACACGGTGCACGTCGATCTCGACATCAGAGTCGATCCCGAGACCACCGCCGCCGATGTGATGACGCTTTCGCTCCGGTTCCCGGAGTGGTCCCTGCCGTGACGCGCTCGCTACGCTGAATTGGTTTGACAATCCCGCGCGCGAGCAGAGAGTCGATCGACGTACTCCAACCCCGAAGGAGGTCGAGAGTTGAACCTCGACGTCGAGTTGATCGTCCGCATCATCATCGGTACCGCGCTCGGAGGAATCATCGGCTACGAGCGCGACATCCACGGGCGACCCGCAGGATTGCGAACACATGCACTCGTCGCCCTCGCGTCCGCCACATTCATGGTCGTGTCGACGCATCTCGCGTACTACCAGGGCTACCACCAGGGTGACTTCACCGAGGTCGACGGCTCGCGCATCGCCGCGTCGGTCGTCTCGGGCATCGGCTTCCTCGCAGGTGGCGCCATCCTGCGCACGGGCGTCTCGATTCAGGGACTCACCACCGCGGCGGGGCTCTGGCTGGTTGCCGCGATCGGACTATGTGCCGGCGGCGGTATGTATGCCGAGAGTGTCGCGGCCACGATCATCGGCGTCGTCGCGCTCACGGTGCTCCGCCGGTTCGAGGACAAGGACGATCGCGTCCGGCGGCGGCTGCTGCTGACGCTCACCGATGAGGCATCGACGACGGAGGAGCTCGTCGAGAAGCTCGCCAGGATCGATCTGCTTCCCACGATCGAAGGATGGAACAAGGAGAGCGCGGCCGCGCTCCGGCAGCTGACGCTCGCGGTGCGGCTGCCACGGACGAACGGTGAGGCGAAGCTCGTCGCCGCGCTCGAAGCGGAGCCGGGCATCACGCGCATGCAGCTGGATCCACCGAGTTGATCAGGGCTTGGGTGCGTGGACGGTGATGGTCACCGTCGACTTCCCGCTGCCGATCTTCACCTGCGTGCAGCCCATCGCGAGCGAGCTCGGATCCGGGTTGGGACCACCGCCCACCATCGCGCACGCGGTGTGGACGCCGGGGCGGAGGCCCTCGAGCTCGACGTTGCCGCCGAGCGCGGCGCGCATGTAGACCGGGATGACGTGCGAGGTGGCCGGGAGCAGGGTGCCGTCGCGGAGCTCGTCGGGCGTCTTGGGTGAGATCGCGGCGGCGATGGTGACGACCTGAGCCATCGCGACGGGGCCACCGCCGTCGCTTTGCACCTTGATGGTGAGGGACGCGGGGCCGGAGCTGGCGTCGATGTCGACCTGTGCGCGCTTGCCGAGCTCGACGTCGACGCGCTTCACGTAGATGTCCTTGGGCCGGCTGCCGCCCCCGCCGAGCATCGGATAGACGACGTAGGCGTCGGGTGCGAGCGCGTCGAGGGCGAAGGTGCCGTCGGGTCCGGTGGCGACGAAGAAGTTCTGCGCGATGGCGCCGACGGGCGAGGCGATCACGACGGTGTCGGCGAGCGGGGCGCCGTTGCGCGTGATCGTGCCGGCGAGGCTCGTGGTCGGAGCGAGCACGAGATCGAGGGTCGCGCTGTCGGTGGAGGGCGGGAGGCGCAGGCTCGCGCTGCGCCCGAGGTCTTCCTTGCCGGCGAGCACGGTGAGGGAGGCGGGCGGGAAGCCGTCGAGGACGAAGCGGCCGTCGTCGTCGGTCTCGGTGCTCCTGGCGCCGATGCTCTCGTCCTTGATGTAGAGCTCGGCGCCGCCACCGGTGAGGAGCGTGCCGGCAGCGACGGTGGCCTTGGCGACGGGGGCGCCGGTGGCGTCGAGGACGCGGCCGGCGATCGAGCGGCCCGCGGTGACCGTGACGGTGCCGAGGTCGGTGTCCTTGCCCTCGGTGATCGTGACTTGCTTGCGCAGCTGGACGAAGCCGGGGCCGCTGATCGTGAGCGTGTGCGTCCCGGCGGCGCCGGTCAGCGCGAATGCGCCGTCGTGTGTGATGGGAGTGGGGGAGGTGTCGCCGAGCGAGAGGTAGGCGAGCGCGGGGACCTTGCCATCGGCGAGCGCGAGCTTGCCGTGGAGCTTGCCCTCGGCGCGCACGACGACCTTGATCGGTCCGGTGCTCGGACGCGTGATGACCGCGGTCGCGAGCGAGAGCGCGGACTCGGGCGCGCCGGCGCGTGCGGCGCGGACGCGGTAGGCGCCGTCGGGGAGGCCGGCGAAGCGGAAGGCGCCGGCTTGATCGGTGACGGCGGCGAGGCTGCCGCGCACACTCCACGCGGCGCGATCGGCGGTGCCTCCGCTCCAGTCGGGTTCGGCGACGACCTGGGCATCTCCGAGCGGCGCGCCGGTGGCGTCGACGACGATGCCCTCGATCGCGCCGCCGACGTCGAGGACGAGCGAGAGCTCCTTGGTGCGCGTCGCGGCGAGGTCGACGGGCACGATCGCCGACGAGCCCGTCGCGTGCTGGGCGACCAGCTCGAGCGCGCGGCGCGGCAGAATACGTAGCCGCTCGCGACGATGCTGACCTCTGCCGAGGCGACCGGGCTGCCGGCCTTGTCCTTGACCACACCGCGCACGACGCCACCCGCGGTGAGCGCGAGCACGATGCCGGTCTTCTCGTGCTCGCCGTCGACGGTGAGCGGCACGCTGGTCTGCGGTGCGAAGTCGGCGTGGGTCGCGGTGATGCGCCAGGTGCCGGCGGCGACGCTCGCAAGCGTGAAGGTGCCATCGGCGGCGGCGAGCACGCCATCGCGGCGAGGATCGACGACGGGCATCGGCTCGGAGGCGGAGGTCGCGACCACGCGCGCGCCTCCGACGGGCTTGCCGCGTTCGTCGTCGACGCGGCCCGAGAGCGCGGCGCCCCGCGCGAGCGAGATCGAGACGCGATCGGGGGCCGCGGGGGCGCCGCTCGCACCCAGCATCATCGCCGCCGGCGCGAAGCCCGCCGCGCGCACCGCGAGCGGTGACCACGTCGGACCGACGCCGCGCAGCGTCGCGATGCCCGCTGCGTCGGTGGTGGCCTTCCACGTCAACGCCGAGCGCAGCTCGACCTCGGCGCCTTCGACGGCACTGCCGTCGCGCTTGTCGGTGACGACGACCTCGACGGTGCCGCCGCGACGCATGCGCAACGTGACGGGCTCCGCGTCCGGGCCGAGGCGCAGCCACGCGGGGCCCGCGTACCCATCGCCGCGACTCGACTCGACGTGGTAGTCGCGCGGGATCAGGCCGTCGAACGCGAACGAGCCATCGCCTTCGGTCTCGACCACGCGCGGCGGGTTGCTGTCGATCGCGACGAGCGCGCCAGCCACCGGCGCGTCGTGCTCGTCGATGACCTGGCCTTCGAGGCGCAGCGTGCCCTGCGGATCAGCGTCGTGGAACGCGGGGAGCTCGCGTGGCCCAGCCGCTGCCGCGCGCGCCGGTGGTGTGGTCGCGGGCGGTGCGCTCGGGATCGCCGGCTTGGCGAGGGGCGCGGGCGGCGTCGCGGTCGCGCCGCCATCACCACCCCACAGCCCTGCGAACCGTGCTCCGACGACGAGCACCGCCGCCACGACCAGCGCGACCACGATCTTGAGACCAGTCTTCACGAGCATTCCTCCCGCGAGCGCCGCGCTGCCCGACGGCACGGCGGCGATGGATGGGACGAGGACCACGGCCCACGCACGGCGGTCGCCGCGGTGTTCCTCGTCGAGCGTCTCGCGCACGCGCGCGAGGGCGTCCTGAAGGCGTGAGCGCACGGTCGCCGCGGGGATGCCCTGCGCACGCGCGATCTCGGCGGCGCTCATTCCCTCGAAGAACCGGAGCAACAGCGTCGAGCGCAGCGGCTCGTGCAAGGCGAGCACGATGCTCGCCACGCGCTGATGCAGCTGCACGCGCGCGACGAGCTCTTCGGGCGTCGGCACGTCGGCCGTCGGTGTGGCGACCACCGCATCCTCGCGCCGCTGTCGGCGCACGCGACCACGCGTGGTCATCCGCGCGACGTTGCGCGCGACGCCGCCGAGCCATGGACGCAAGGCGCCCTCGCGCTTCGGAGGGTGCGTCAGCGCGATCTCGTACGTCTGCTGGACCACGTCCCCGGCGGCCGCGTCGCCCACGAGCGCGCGCGCGAGCTGGTGCAACCAGTCGGTGTGCGCGAGCAGGTCGTTCGCGGTGGGGGCGGGGTGCGCCATCGCTCCCATCTTGCCGCTGACACGCGAAGTGATGCCGGCGTGCGAAGGAATCTTCGAACTACCTGGAATCAGCGAGGGTCGCAACGGCCGCGTAGAAGTGGCCCCGGGCCTTGTCGTCAAGGGGACACATGACATATCCACGTCAGATGATCCGCACCAAGATCCTTGGGCTCGGCAGCTACGTCCCCGACCGCGTCGTGAATAACGAGGAGATAGCGTTTCTGAACGACCGACACATTCGGCAGGAGACGCAGCAGACCGAGACCAACGACGAGAGGATCCGCAGGCGCACCGGCATCCTGGAGCGCCGCT
>DATLHR010000401.1:0-7873 GCA_035539815.1 Kofleriaceae bacterium | reverse complement strand
ATCGCCGTGTCCGCGAGCATCACCTCGCGCAGCGCCGCAGGTGAGAGCCACCCCGCGATCGTCTGCGCGTCGACCTGCCGTGCCAGCTCGAGGAGTCTCGACGCGCTCACCTACGCGAAGGTAGCGTAGGATTCCCCCATGGGACTCGAGTGGGATCCGGAAGGCGACGCCGACCGCCGCAAGGACACACGCAAGCGGCTCTTGCTGACCGCCGCGATCGTGCTCGCCATCCTCGGCTACATCGGCAAGGTGCTCTATCACGAGCACCAGGAAGCCGAGCGCGAGCGCGAGATCCGCATCTTGAACGACGCGCTGCGCGAGCAACGCGGCTACTGACGGCGAGGGGCGCGCTTACGGGGTGCAGGTGCCCATCGTGGCGCCGTCGGGGATGTCGCACCCGTTGCCGCCCGCGCACTCGTCATCGAGTGTGCACGCGCCACCGGCTGCGACGGTGCCGACGAGCGCCGTATCGCACTGGGGCGGGTCGGGGAGCATCATGCCATTCTGCTCGAAGAACGCATCACAGCTCGCGCCCGTGAGGGCGTCCAGGCAGGTCCCGAAGTCGTCCGAGTCGTACATGATCCGGCCGGCGGCCGCCGCAGCGTCGAGATCGCTGAGGTACGTCGGCTGGAACTGGTTGATGAGGGAGATGATGTTGTCGTAGCAGGCCTGCGAGCTCGCGCCGTAGAGGGACTCGAACGTGTCGCCATCATGCATCGCGGCGTCGTACGAGGCCTTGCACTCGTGCGCACGGTCGCACTGACCCTGGATGCTCTCCTTGAGAGCGTCCGACGGTTTCGACGGACCACTACCGCCACTACCACCACCGCACGCCGCCATCGAGAGACCAACAACAAACATAGAACCAAGACGAAGCTTCACGATTCCTCCAAGCGTTAGGAGGCCCATGATGCGCTATTCGAGGCAGGTCGCGCCAGTAAGACGCGGCAAAGGTCTGCTACTCGGAGCACGTCGCGCGCGCGGCGGGGAGCTTCTTGCCCGGATTGAGCAGCCCGGACGGATCCCACATCGCCTTCCAGCGGCGCTGCCACGCCAGCACCTGCTCGGTCTGCTCGAGGTGCATGAAGTCACGCTTGGTGAGCCCGATGCCGTGTTCGCCCGACAGTGTGCCGCCGAGCGCGATCGTGTGATCGAACACCATGCGTGCGGCGGCCCACATCTGCTTCTGCACCGCGGGGTCGGCCGGGTCGTCGTGCCCGAGCAGATTCACGTGCAGGTTGCCGTCGCCGGCGTGACCGAACACACAGATCGGGATGCCGGTCGCGGCGGAGACCTGATCGACGCGCGCGAGCATCTCGACGATCTTGCCGCGCGGTACGCAGACGTCCTCGTTGACCTTGGTGCGGTACGCCTCCTTGAGCGAACCCGAGATCAAGCGGCGCGCTTCCCACACGGCGCGGCGATCGGCGGGCTCGGTCGCCGCGAGCACGTCGAGCGCACCGAGCTCGTCGCAGCGCATGCCGATCTTCTCCATCAGCTGCTCCATCGCCTCGGGCTCGCCGTCGACCTCGAGGAGGACGATGGCGCCGGCGTCGGCCGGGAAGCGGTAGCGGCTCTTCGGGCGGATGACCTCGATCGACGCCCTGTCGGCGAGCTCGAGCACGCGCGGACGCAGGCCATCGCGCAACAGCGCCGAGATCGCGGCGCCGGCGGTGGCGACGTTCGCGAACACGCCGAGCACCGTGGCGGCGGCGGGCGGGTTGGGCAGGAGCTTGAGCACGAGCTCGGTGATCACGCCGAACGTCCCCTCGGTGCCGACGAAGCCGGCGACGAGGTCGTAGCCGGTGACGCCCTTCGCGGTGCGCCGGCCGCAGCGCAACACCTCGCCGCCCATGAGCGCGACCTCGAGCCCCAGCACGTACTCGCGCGTGACGCCGTACTTGAACGCACGCGGGCCGCCGGCGTTGGTCGCCGCGTTGCCGCCGATCGAGCAGAACTCGAGCGAGGCGGGGTCGGGCGGATAGAACAGCCCCTGCTCCTCGACGGCGGCCTGCAGCACGCCGGTGATCACGCCTGGCTGCACGACCGCGACGAGGTCACCAGGATCGATCTCGCGGATCGTCTGCATGCGCTCGGTCGACAGCACGACGCCGCCCGCGATCGGCAGCGCGCCACCGCACATGCCGCTGCCGGCGCCGCGTGGCGTGACCGGCACCTCTCGCTCGAGGCAGATGCGCAGCACGGCGGACGCCTGCTCCGCGGACTCGACCAGCGCCGCACACGCGGGCGGATAGAACTCGGGGAGCGGGCTCTCGTCGCGCCCGTAGTCGTCGAGCCGCTCGTGGCCGGGGCCGACGATCGCGCCGGCGCCGAGCTCGCGCTCGAGGACGCCGACGATGTCCATCGTCACACCGAGAACGAGGAGCCGCACCCGCACGTGGACTTCACGTTCGGGTTGTTGAACTTGAAGCCCGCGCCCTGCAGCCCCTCGACGTAGTCGATCTCGACGCCGACGAGGTACATGAGGCTCATCTCGTCGACGACGACATCGACGCCGGCGATGTCGAACCGGCGATCGACCTCGGCGGGCTCGTCGAAGTAGAGGTCGTACGAGAACCCGGCGCACCCGCCGCCGACGACGCGTAGCCGGAGGCCCATGTTGGTCTCGATGCCCTCGGCCTGACGGATCTCGTTGATCTTCGTGGCCGCGTTCGGCGTGATCAGGACCATCGACTCGACGCCCGGCGCTTCGACGACGGGGGCAGCGGCGGTAGACGGGGAATTCGTTGCAAGCTCGGACATGTACGACTCCTGGCCTCGGACCTTACCCTTACGTGAGGGTCGTGGCAATCTCCTCGCGTGCCTACGTTTGACACGCTGCTCCGAGATGTCCGCGGGCAAGTGCGTGAGGTCGATGCGGCGACCCTCGAGCGGGAGCTCGGCGAGGGCCCACGGCCCAGCTTGATCGACGTCCGGGAGGCTGACGAGCACGCACAGGGGATGATCCCGGGGACCCTGCACATCCCGCGCGGGTTCCTCGAGCTGCGGGTCGAGAAGAGCCTGGTCGATCGCGCCGCGCCGGTGGTCGTGTACTGCGCGGCGGGGACGCGCTCGGTGCTCGCGGCGCGCAGCCTCGCCGAGCTCGGCTACACGAACGTGCGCTCGCTCGCCGGCGGCTTCACCGCGTGGAAGCGCGCGGGCCTGGCCTGGGAGCAGCCGGTCTCGCTGCGCGGCGATCAGGCGGCGCGCTACTCGCGACACACGATGCTGTCGGAGGTCGGCGTCGCGGGACAGGTGAAGCTGCTGAACAGCAAGGTCCTGTGCATCGGCGCGGGTGGGCTCGGCTCGCCGTCGAGCATGTACCTCGCGGCTGCCGGCGTGGGCACGATCGGCATGATCGACGATGACGTCGTCGACGCGTCCAACCTGCAGCGCCAGATCCTGCACGCGACGGATCGCGTGGGCATCGCCAAGGTCGACAGCGCCGAGACCACGCTGCGCGGGCTCAACCCCGACGTGAAGGTCGACAAGCACCGCGCCCGCATCACGGCGAACAACGCGCTCCAGGTGATCGCGCCCTACGACGTGATCATCGACGGCGCCGACAACTTCGCGACGCGGTACCTCGTCAACGACGTCGCGCTGCGCCTCGGCAAGCCGGTGGTGCACGCGTCGATCTTCCGGTTCGAGGGGCAGCTCACGGTGTTCAGCGCGAACGGCAGCCCGTGCTACCGGTGCCTGTTTCCGCAGCCGCCGCCCGCCGAGGAGGCGCCGTCCTGCGCCGAGGCCGGCGTGCTCGGCGTGCTGCCCGGCTCGATCGGCGTCCTCCAGGCGACGGAGGCGATCAAGCTGCTGCTCGGCATCGGCGACACGCTCGCGGGGCGGCTGCTCGTGTACGACGCGCTCAAGGCCCGGTTCCGGGAGCTCAAGCTGCGCCGCGACCCGGCGTGCCCGACGTGCGGCGACGGCGTCGACCGGACCCAGATCCCGCTGATCGACTACGAGCAGTTCTGCGCGGGCCCGAAGCGCTGACCATGGCGCGCGGCGGATCGTCGCCGCTGGTACACTCGACACCGCTTGTTCGCGGCCGGCCAGCTGATCGGCAACTACCGCATCCTCCAGAAGATCGGGACCGGAGGCATGGGCGCGGTGTATCTCGCGGAGCATCCGCTGATCGGCAAGCGCGTCGCGATGAAGGTCATCCATCGCGAGCTCGCGAACAACAAGGAGGTCGTGCAGCGCTTCTTCCAGGAGGCGCGCGCCGTCAACCAGATCGGCAACGAGCACATCGTCGAGGTCCACGACTTCGGCGTGACGCCCGAGGGCGATCACTTCTACATCATGGAGCACATCGACGGCCGCACCCTGGCCTCGGTGCTCACGCGCGAGCGCGCGCTCGGTGTCATGCGCGCGATGCACATCGGCGCGCAGATCGCGCACGCCCTCGGCGCCGCGCACTCGGCCGGCATCATTCACCGCGACCTCAAGCCCGACAACATCATGCTCGTGCCGAAGCTCGGTGATCCGGACTTCGTGAAGGTCCTCGACTTCGGGCTCGCGAAGATGTTCCAGGGCCACGGCGCCGGTGCGGTGCAGACCGCCGCCGGGGTGCTGCTCGGGACGCCGCAGTACATGTCGCCCGAGGCGTGCGAGAGCCGGCGCGACCTCGATTACCGCACGGACATCTACGCCCTCGGCGTGCTGCTGTTCCAGATGATCACGGGCGTGTTGCCGTTCGAGGGCGACACGATGGGTGAGGTCCTGGTGAAGCAGGTGACGCAGCTGCCGCCCGCGCTGCGCGGTCTGAACCCCTCGATCCCGCCGTCGGTCGAGCAGGTCGTGCTGCGCTGCCTCGCCAAGCAGCCGGATGCGCGATTCCCGACGATGGCCGCGCTGCGCGAGGCGCTCCTCGATCCCGAGTCGTACCTCCGCGCCTCCCCGCCGATCGCCGCCGCGCGCTCGGTCGCGCCCGGCCAGGCATCCGCCGATGCCAAGCAGGTCATCGCCGCCGCCGACGCGCGCATGCGCATGCTCAAGGAGCAGGCGACGGCGTCCGCGGCGCCGGGCGGCCTCACCGCGCAACGCACGATCATGTACGACGGCGCGGCGCCGGTCGTGCCCGCGCGCGGCGCGAGCCTGGGCCCCGAGCCCAAGCTCGACACGATGCGCATCGCGACCCCGGCCGGCTACTCGTCGCGCCCGCCGCGCAAGGTGTGGCCGATCGTGCTCCTCATCGGGCTCGTACTCGGCGCGGGCGCCGGGACGTTCGCGGTGGTGTGGTTCGGCAAGAAGGACACACCGGCGCCGTCGGGCGGCAGCGGGACGGGGAGCGGCTCGAGCGCCGCGCCCGCCGGAAGCGGTGCACGGCCGAGCAGTGCAGCGCCGGGAACCACGGGGAGCACCGGCGCGAAGCCGACCGCCACCGCGCCGGCGACGAGCGCGAGCGGAAACGGAAGCGCAGCGGGGAGCGGCAGCGCGACGGAGAACGCAGGCAGCGCGACGGAGAACGCAGGTAGCGCGAACGCAGGGAGCGCGAACGCAGGCAGCGTGACCAACGCAGGCAACACCGCGCCTGCGCCCGCGAGCGCGAAGACCGTGAAGCTCTCACTCGACTCGTCGCCCGACGGTGCCAGCGTGTTCGGGCCCGACGGTACGGCGCTGGGGACGACGCCGCTCCGCATCGACTGGCCCACGTCGCCGGCACCGGTGAAGCTCGTGTTCAAGCTGCGCGGCTATCGCGACAAGTCCGTCGAGGTCACCGTGACCGCGAACACGATCGCTCGCGCGGAGCTCTCGAAGATCCGCACGGTACCGAAGGCGGCGACGGAGGACCGCAAGAAGGACGTGAAGGGCATGTCCGGCGCCGATGGGCTCGAGCGCCCGGACTGACGACCCCTACGGCGTGCAGTCGAAGCGGTTCTGACGCTTGCCACGAGCATCCGCATGCCGGCCGCGCGGAGCATGAAGCGAGCCACGCGTAGCCGCTCGATGCGAGATGGTCGTGCACGCGCGAACTACGACGTCGATGCCCCACGTGTACGGCTGCTTCGCAGACGCGGCCGCGCTATGCTGCGTCGGTGCTCGTGGCCGTGGCTGCAACGCTCGTCATCGCGGTGATCGCCGCGGTGCTGGCGGCGCGTGCGAGCGCGGCGGAGGCGAACCGCAAGGCGAACGCGGCGATCGCCGAGGCGAAGGCGGAGGCGGCGGCGCTGGTGAAGGCGGCGAAGCTCGAAGCGGCGGCGAGCACGCTGGAGATGGAGACGGCCGCGCGCAGCGAGGCGCTCGAGGCGCGCACTGCGGCGGACGACGCGCTGGCCGCCGACGAGGCGCGGGTCGCCAGCCGGGTCGAGGCGGTGCAGCGCGTCGAGGCCGAGCTCGCGGCGACCGAGGATGCGATCGACCAGCGCGAGGCCGCGCTCGACGGCGTCCATCGCGACGTGCAGTCGCGGCGCGATCGGGCGAACGGGCTCGAGACCGACGCGCGCCGCAAGCACGCGCAGCTGCGCAGCGAGCTCGAGCAGCGCGCCGGGGTGAAGGGCGCCGAGCTGATCGACCGGCTCAGCCACGGGTGGCTCGAGGACGCGCGGGCGCGCGCGGCGGCGATGGTGCGGGCGATCGATCAGACCGCCGCGGATCCCGCGCACGACCGTGAAGCGAAGCGCGTCATGGAGATCGCGGCGACGCGCTATCACCATCACTACCTGACGGAGCGCGCGCAAAACCACCTGCGTCTCGGGCCCGAGCTCGTGGCCTTGCTGCTCGACAACGGCGGCGCGCTGCACCAGTCGATCGAGCGCGTCGCCGGCGTGCAGCTGCTCGTCAACGACGACAAGGACGCGATCCGGCTCGACGGCCTCGACGGCGTGGGCAAGGAGTTCGTGCGCCGCGCCATCAACAGGCTGATCAAGAAGCCCGAGACGATCGGTGACGCGAAGCAGGATCCCGAGGCGTGGGCGACGCGCGGGCGCGAGAACCTCATCCAGGAGATCCGCGCGCTCGGCAAGCGCGCGTTCCAGGTGCTCGGCATCCCGAAGGCGCACCCGGAGATCGTCGAGCTCGTGGGTGCGCTCAACTTCCGCACGAGCTACACGCAGAACCAGTGGTGGCACGCGGTCGAGGCGAGCTACCTCGCCGGCATGATGGCCGAGGAGCTCGGGCTCGACGCTAAGCTCGCGCGCCGCGCGACGCTGATGCACGACATCGGCAAGGCGCTGACCCACAAGATCGAGGGCTCGCACGCCGTGATCGGCGCGGATATCGCCCGCCGCGTCGGCGAGGCCGAGGTGATCGCGAACGCGATCGGTGCGCACCACGCCGACGAGCCGTGCAACTCGGTCTACGCGTATCTCGTCGCGGCCTCCGATGCGATGAGCGGTGCGCGGCCCGGTGCCCGCCGCGAGCTCGCCGAGGGCTTCACCGCCAAGGTGGAGGATCTCGAGCGGATCGGCGCGTCGCGCCGCGGCGTCGCGTTCGCGCATGCGGTGCACGGCGGCCGCGAGCTTCGCGTCTACGTCCGCGAGCGCGACGTCGATGACCTGACCGTCGTCGAGATGTCCTCGGAGATCGCGGCGCAGATCGCCGAGGAGATGACGTTCCCCGGCCAGATCAAGGTCACCGTCATCCGCGCGTTCGAAGCGACGGCGACCGCAAACTAAGCTACGCGCGCACGCACGGACGAGCGCGCCTGGTCCGGTGCCGCAGCACTCGGCGCGGGAGCGGGCGCCCTGGGCAGGGCACGCGCGATGCACTGCCGGTCTTGCTCGGAAAGGCGGTGGAGCATGACGACGCAGAATCACAATGGCCGCACCCCGCGTGATGCGTATGCGCGTGACGAGCACGGCCGCGGCGCGACGCGCCGATCCGCTCGAGATCCTCCACCTTGGCGGTGAAGCCCTCGGCGAGCTCGCGGCGG
>DATLHR010000400.1:0-6458 GCA_035539815.1 Kofleriaceae bacterium | reverse complement strand
GTTCACCGGTGGCGCCACGCGTCGGCGGCCGGCTCACCGTCGAGGAACGCCGCGAGCTTGCGGGGGCGATCGCCGTCGCCGACGGCGTGATCGTGCGGACGCGCAAGGGCAACCTCGCGCGGTACGACGGTCAGCTGCGGTTGGTCGTCGATGCCGTGATGCCGTCGCCGGTCGCCGCGATCGCGAGCAGCGACGGCGCCGTGTTCGCCGTGTTCGACGACCAGCAGATCATGCGCGTCGATCCGCAGACGCTCGCGCTGACGCCGCTGACGAAAGCGAGTGGCGCGCCGCGCTGGATCGGCGTGCGCGGTGGAGACGTGCTCGTGTTCGTCCGCGCCGACGGTCACTCCGCGCTCGATACGGTTCGCGGCACCACGAGGACGACGCTCCCCGTCGAGCTCGGCAACTCCGCGGCTGCGGAGGTCGGCAAGGCGAGCACGTTCTTCCTCGACGGTAATTCGCTGTGGTTCGGCGTCGACGCCGGCGAGTGGGGAGGCCTCGTCGGCCGCATCGATCTCGCTACGAACAAGACGAAGATCTTCGATGCGAGCGACGGCGATCCCGTGTTCGGCTTCGTGCGCCGTGGCAGGCAACTACTCGCCTACGGCGGGCTGATCCACCTCGGGATCTCGAACGGCACCATCTCGGTGATCGGGGATCGCGTGAAGCGGCTCTGGCAGGCGGAGAGCGTGATGGACCGCCGGAACGAGCTCGGCGCACCGGTCGCGCAAGCGATCACGCGTGGCAATCAACTTCTCGCGTTGTCGTGGCGCACGCTCTACGACGTGAGCGCCGACTACAAGCAGTGGACGAAGCTCGTCGAGCTGCCGGCGCGCGCGCGCAGCGGCCGGCCCGACTCCGTCGGTAGTTATCCCGCGACCGTCGCGATGATCGATCTCGGCGACGCCATCCTGTTCGCCACGACGCAGGACGGCTTGTTCGTGTGGCGTGACGGCAAGCTCGCGCACGTGGCGCCGTAGCTCTCGGCGTGAATGCGTTGATCGAGCTTGTCGCGATGATCGCGGCGCCGGGGCCCATCTTGGGGAACGCTGCCTGCGCGAGGAAGAAGTGTGCGGCTTCATGACCGCAGCGCGTGCAAGGCGGGGACCCCGCGCGCCGCGTGAGAGCAGGGACTACCGCTTCTGCCCGAGCCCGTACTTCTTCATCTTGTCGATCAGCGTGACGCGGCTGACGCCGAGCCGGCGCGCGCTCGACTCCACCGGCGGCAACCAGTCGGAGGCCGCGCTCGAATGCCTCGACCTGCTCCTTGAGCGACGGGCCGTTGCGCGCGTCGGTGGCGGGCGGCTCGTCGACGTCGCCGTGGTCCATCGCGGTCATGGCGTCCTGAGATGCTGCGGACAGCGTGTTCGATGCATCGGAGCCCGAGCTCGCGGACTGCAGGTCGGCGAGGCCGATGATGCCGCCGCTCGAGAGCGCCGCGAGGCGCGCGATCGTGTTCTCGAGCTGGCGCACGTTGCCCGGCCAGTCCGCGCGCGCGAGCGAGTCGACGAGCGGCGACTCGAGCGTGACGTGGCCGAGCCCGAACCGCTCGCCGTAGCGGCGCGCGAACTCGACGGCGAGGGCAGGGATGTCGTCCTTGCGGTCGCGCAGCGGCGGGACGACGAGTTCGACGACGGCGAGCCGGTAGTAGAGGTCCTCGCGGAACGTGCCCGCCTTGGCCTCGGCGAGCAGGTCGCGGTTGGTCGACGCGACGACGCGCACGTTGACCTTCTCGATCCGGCCCGAGCCGACGGGCTGGATCTCGCCTTCCTGGAGGACGCGGAGCAGCTTGGCCTGGACCGCGAGCGGCAGCTCGCCGATCTCGTCGAGGATCAGCGTGCCGCCGTCGGCCTGCGCGAAGAAGCCCTGGCGGGTCGCGGTCGCGCCGGTGAACGCGCCCTTCACGTGCCCGAACAGCTCCGCGTCGGCGAGCTCGGCGGGCAGGGCGGCGCAGTTGAAGCGGACGAGCGGCTTGAGCGAGCGCGACGACTGCGCGTGCAGGAGCTCGGCGACGAACTCCTTGCCGGTGCCGGTCTCGCCGCGCACGAGCACGGTGACGTCGCGGCCGGCGACGCGGCTGGTGGCCTCGAGCAGGCGGCGCATCGGCTTGCTCGCGCCGATGATGCGGCGACCGAGCGTCTGCTCGGCGGCGAGCCGGCGGTTGTCGACGCGCAGGCGGCGCGCCTCGAGCGCACGCTCGAGCACGACCGCGACCTCGTCGATGTCGAACGGCTTGGCGAGGTAGTGATACGCGCCTTGCTTCATCGCCGCGACGGCGACGCGCTCGCTGCCGTGCGCGGTGAGCAGCACGACGGGCAGCGCAGGATCGCGCTGGACGATCTGCGCCATCAGCTCGAGCCCGGTCATGCCGGGCATCGAGAGATCGGTGAGGACGGCGTCGGCCTCGTCGAGCTGGTTGAGTGCCTCCGCGCCCGAGCGCGCGGTCAGCACGCGGTGCCCGCGATCGGCGAGCACCTCGCGCAGCGTGAACAGGACTCCGGGTTCGTCGTCGACGAGAAGGACGCTGCTCATGAACCGCTCACGCCCTGGCTTCGATCATCGCCGCGCGCGGCGCCGGTTCGGGGAGCGTGGCCGCCTGCACGGGCAGCTGGATCGTCGCCGTCGTGCCCTGTCCGACGGTGCTCTCGTAGCCGAGCGAGCCGCCGTGCTGCGTGATCACCGTCTGCGCGAGCACGACGCCCAGGCCGGTGCCGTTGGGCCGCGTGGTGAAGAACGAGGTCCCGAGCCGCTCGAGATCCTCGGAGGAGATGCCGCGGCCGGTGTCCTTCACCTCGAGGGTCACGTTGCTCTTGTCGGACCGCACGCGGACCTGGACGCGGCCGCCGCTCGGCGTCGCCTCGACGGCGTTCGACACGAGGTTGATCAGCGCTTCCTTGAGCCGGCGCGGATCGCCCTGCACCGACGTCGCGCCACCGTCGAGCTCGAGCGTGACGCCGGCCTGATCGGCGCGGCCCGCGACGATGCTCATCACGTCACGCGCGAGCGCCGCGATGTCGAGCGTCTCGGGCTTGAGATCCTCGAGCGGGCGCGAGAACGAGAGGTACTCGGCGAGGATGGTCTCCATGCGGCTGATCTCCGACGCGACGACCGCGAGCCGCTCCTGCGTCCGCTCGCTCTCGGGCGTGCGCGCCACCAGCTGACACAGGCCCTTGATCGAGGCCAGCGGGTTCTTGAGCTCGTGCGCGACCTTCGCACCGACCGACTGCAGCCGGCGCAGCTGTGCGATCGCCTCGGTGATCCGCTCCTCGCGGAGGAACGCCATCGAGTCACCGGTGCGCGTCGACATCATCGTGAGCTTGCCGACCGCCATGTGGAGGATGTAGAGGTGCCAGCCGAGGGCGATGAGCACCGCGACCGTGTAGTGGACGTGGGGCAGGGAGGCGCCGACGACGGACGCGGGCAAGAACACCATCGCGACGATGAGGAGCCCGTTGCCGAGCGCGGTCCATCGCGCGACCGGGTAGGGACCGAAGAACAGCAGCGAGATGATCGACGGCAGCACCAGGCTCGGCACGAACGGCGAGTGGATGCCGCCGGTCAGCGCCGACGAGCTGACGACGAACAGCTGCGCGAGCACGGTCATCGCGATGACCGACGCCTCCACGCGGCCCTGCGCCTTGAGCGGCTGCAGGACGACGCGGTGACCGATCGCGAACGCGCCGTACAGACCGGCGAGCGCGACGACGCGCCAGAGCGGGTAGTCGGCGTGAACGAACAGGCCGAGGACCCCGAGCTGCACGAGACAGCCGAGGCTGATCATGATGCGCGACGTCTTCGAGATTTCCTGCCGGAAGAACGCGTCGCGGTGGTCGCGCCAGATGGCGTTGCAGCTCTCTGCTCGTCCGTGGAGGTCCGGAGGCACGGAGGGCGGCAATGCCAGGTTCATGCCACCCGACCCAGGGTGCGTCGCCATCCCGCAACTCTAGCCCACGACGGCAATTCGATCGAAACGTGACTGTCGGGGTCACGTTTCGTGACCGGAATCTGTAAGGACGCCCGACAGATCGGAGGCGGTTTCCGCGGCTTCTCCGGTGTCCACCGCACTGGCGCCGTGGCACGGGGGATGCTTTCGTCGCGGCCATGACTCTGCGGCACGCGCTCGCGCTTCTCTTGTTGGCGACCACCCCGGTCCTTGCCCAGCCGGGGGCGAAGACGCCCGCGAAGCTTTCGGACACGCCGGATCACATCGCCGAGTTCGAGAAGGAGCTCGACACGCTGTTCCCGGGCACCGGCCTCACCGCGGAGGAAGCGGCGCGACGCGCGATCCGTGCTTCGCCGACCGTGCAGCGCAGCGTCGCCGACATCGAGATCGCGATCGCGGAGGCGAAGGCCGCCGAGGTCGCGCGCATCCCGGTCGTCGGCATCGACGCGCGTTACACCCGCCTCTCGAAGGTCGACCTGCCGCCGATCAACTTCGGCGGCATGACGATCCCGAACGCGTTCCCGCAGTTCCTCAACACGTACGACGTGACGGCGCGGGTCGCGCTCACCGTCTCCGACTACTTCGTGCGCTTCCCCAAGTTCATCGAGGCCGCGCGCCTCGGCGAGGAGGCCGCGCGGCTGTCGCGCCACTCGACCGAGGTCAACGTCGGTCAGGACGCGCGCGTCGCGTACTACGAATGGGTCCGCGCGAACCTTCAGGTCCTCGTCTCCAAGCGTCAGCTCGCGCAGGTGCAGTCGACGGTGAGGCAGTTCCGGGCGCTCGCCGAGGCGCAGCGCATCTCGCGCGCCGACCTCATGCGCGTCGAGTCGCAGGAAGCGACCGCCGAGCAGACCGTGATCCAGCTCGAGTACATCGCGGGGCTGCGCGAGGAGCAGCTGCGCATCTTGATCGAAGCGCCACTGGGAGAGCGCCTCGTGATCGGCGAGGACATCCGCAAGGACATCCTGGCGCCGAGCCAGATCCCTCTCGAGGACCTCTACCGGACCGCGCGCTCGCAGCGCCTCGACTTCAAGGTGCTCGACACCGGCATCGAAGCGCGCCTCAAGCAGGCCGAGGGCGAGCGCGCGAACATGTACCCGAAGCTCGGCGTGTTCGCGCAGGCCGATTACGCGAACCCGAACCAGCGCATCTTCCCGCAGCAGGACGAGTTCAACCTGACGTGGGCGGCCGGCGCGCAGATCACGTGGACGCTCAACGACACCCTGCTCTCGAAGACGGTGCAGGACAAGGCGTACGCCGCGGCGCGTGGCCTCCGCGCGGATCGCGCGAACCTCGAGCGCGGTACGCGCGTGGAGCTCCTGTCGGCGCAGCAGGCGGTCGCGATCGCGCAGGCCGCGCTCGAGACCTCGAAGAAGGGACTCGCCGCCGCCGAAGAGAGCTATCGCGTCCGCCGGGAGCTGCTCAACGCGGAGCGCGCCACCGCGGTCGAGCTGGTCGATGCCGAGACCGAGCTGACCCGCGCTCGGATCACGGCCCTCAACGCGCGCGTCGATCTCCGAGTTGCGATGGCCCAGCTCGGTCATGCGCTTGGGAATGACACGAAGTAAGGCTGCCCGCCGACACCTGTCGGCTTCCCGTACACACGGGCGGCCTACGTAGCCTCTAACCGCCCGGACGGACGAGGCATCGACTGGCAGGGGCCGTGCATCCCAGAGCGCGCGATGCGTGGAACCTCCCTCCTCCTACTCCTCACGCTGGCCGCTTGCAGCAAGAAGGGCGATGACGCCGCTGCCAAGAAGCCGGCGGCTCCTCCGGTCAACGCCGAGGTCATCACCGCTCAGGAGGCCTCCGCGCCCCAGACCCTGACCCTGACCGGCCTCATCGCCGCGGACCAGCGGTCCGAGGTCACGGCCGACACCCAGGGCAAGGTGCTCGCGGTGATGATCGAGCGCGGCCAGCGCGTGAAGATGGGCGACCCGGTCGTCCGTCTCGACGTACGGAGCGCGGCGCTGTCGGCGCGTGAAGCGCAGGCCAACCTCGCGGCCGCGCGCGCCCAGAAGTCGCTCGCCGAGGAGGAGTGCAAGCGCGCGCAGACCCTGCTCGACAAGGGCGCGATCACCCGCAGCGAGTACGACCGCCAGATGACCCAGTGCACCTCGGCGCTGCAGCAGGTCAGCGCCGCGCAGGCACGCACCGAGATGATCTCGAAGTCGGTCGCCGACGGCCTCGTGCGCGCGCCGTTCGAGGGCATGGTCGCCGAGAAGAACGTGACGCCCGGCGAGTGGGTCGCCCCCGGCCGGCCGCTGTTCACGCTGGTCGACGACGACCCGCTCAAGATCGAGCTGTCCGTCCCCGAGCAGTCCGTGCGCTCGATCGAGAAGGGCCAGACGGTCTCGATCGCCGCGGTCGCGGTGCCGTGCGTGACGTTCTCCGCGACGGTCCCGCGCGTCGGCGCCGAGATCGGTCGCACCCGGTCGCTGATCGTCGACGCGACGATCGACAAGGCCGCGCCGACCCCGGTCGACACCAAGACGTGCGAGGAGCAGCGCAAGGT
>DATLHR010000399.1:0-4020 GCA_035539815.1 Kofleriaceae bacterium | reverse complement strand
CAGCGTGAGCGTGCCCCTCTATCTCGGCGCCGGCGGCTTCGCCACGGATCGGCGATGGAACGTCGCGGCCGTGGGCGTGCGCATGCCTCTCGGCATCCAGGCGGACTTCCGCCGCGCACCGCTGCAGGTGTTCGGCGAGGTCGCGCCGGAGCTCGCGCTCGTGCGCGTGGTCGATGGCGCCATGGAGCCGCCGCCCGAGCTGGCGCTCACCGGCCGCGTCGGCGTGCGCGCGGTGCTGTGAACCACCGACCGTGGCGAAGCGAGGAGAGCCAGCGTCACTAATGCCTTCAGCGTGCGCGCGAAACTCGAGCGCGCCGCCACGTCGACGCGTGTGACGATCAAGCGCGACCACGTCCACGTCGATGGGCTCGCTGACGATGACGCTGGAGGATGCTGATTCGGCAGCTGCGGTCTCCGTCTCGTCGTCGTGGCTCGCAGCGTCGAGCCCGCTTCCCTTCCTATCGGTACGTTGCGACGCACCGTGACCCTTCGGTCACGGAGCCGCTCCGCGAACGCTGGACGAGCGTCAGCGATCAGTAGGCGCTCTGCTGTGACGAGCTCGTATTCTCTGAGCGTTACGGGCGCAGCGCGGCGATGCCGGGGAGATCGAGGCCCTGCACGAACTCGAGCGAGGCCCCGCCGCCGGTCGACACGTGCGAGACCTTGTCGGCCAGGCCCGCCTGCGCGATCGCGGCGGCCGAGTCGCCGCCGCCGACGACGGTGAGCGCGAGCTTGTTCTCGGCGAGCGCGCGCGCGACCGCGACCGTGCCGGCCGCGAACTTCGGCTTCTCGAACACGCCCATCGGGCCGTTCCAGAACACCGTCCGTGCGGCGGACAGCACCTGGCGGTAGCGCTCGATGGTCGCGGGCCCGATGTCGAGCGCCATCTCGTGCTCGGAGACGGCGTCGACGGGGAGGACCTTGGAGCCGGCCTCGTCCTCGAGCGACGTCGCGACCACGACGTCGGTGGGCAGGTGCACGGCGACCCGCTTGTCTGTGGCCTTGCGCAGGAACGCGCGCGCGGTGGCGAGCTTGTCCTGCTCGACCTTGCTCTTGCCCATCGACTTGCCCTGCGCGACGAGGAACGTGTTCGCCATCGCGCCGCCGATCACGATGCCGTTGACGCGCTCGAGCAGCGCGTCGAGCACCTCGATCTTGTCGGACACCTTGGCGCCGCCGAGCACGGCGACGTACGGGCGATCGACCTCGCCGAGCAGGCGCGAGAGGTAGTCGATCTCCTTGGCCATGACGAAGCCGGCGCCCTTCTCGGCGATGAACTTCACCATGCCCGCGGTCGACGCGTGCGCGCGGTGCGCGGTGCCGAAGGCATCGTTCACGTAGACGTCGGCGTACGTTGCGAGCTGGCGCGCGAACGCCTCGTCGTTGGCCTCCTCGCCCGGATTGAAGCGGAGGTTCTCGAGCATCGCGACCTGGCCGTCGCGCAGATCGCTGACGACCTTGCGCGCGCCGTCGCCGACCGGCTCGTCGGCGAGGACGACGTCCTGCTCGAGCAGCTGGGCGAGCCGCGCGGCCACGGGCTCGAGCGAGAGCTCGGGCTTGACCCGACCGTCGGGGCGGCCGAGGTGGCTGCCCAGCACGATGCGCGCGCCGCGCTCGATCAGGTTCCGGATCGTCGGCAGCGTCGCGGTGATGCGAGCGTCGTCGGTGATCTTGCGCGTCTTCTTGTCGAGCGGGACGTTGAAGTCGACGCGCACGAACACGCGCTTGCCCTCGACGGGGAGCTGCTCGACGTGCTTGATGCCGTCGGGGAGGGCCATCAGAGCTTCTCCGCGACGAACTTCGCGAGGTCGAACAGGCGCTGCGAATAGCCCATCTCGTTGTCGTACCAGCTCATCACCTTGGCGATGTCACCGACGACCGTGGTGAGCGCCGCGTCGACCGTCGACGAGTGGCGGTCGCCGTTGTAGTCGCACGAGACGAGCGGCTCGTCGGACACCGCGAGGATGCCCTTGAGCGGGCCGCCGGCCGCGGCGCGGAACGCGTTGTTGACGTCGTCCTTGGTCGCCTTCTTCTCGAGGCGGACGGTGAGATCGACGAGCGAGACGTTCGGCGTCGGCACGCGGATCGCCATGCCGTCGAGCTTGCCGGCCATCGCGGGCAGCACTTCCTTGAGCGCCTTCGCCGCGCCGGTGGTGGTGGGGATCATCGACAGCGCCGCGGCGCGCGCACGGCGAAGGTCCTTGTGCGGCAGATCGAGGATCTGCTGGTCGTTCGTGTAGCTGTGGATCGTCGTCATGATGCCGCTGATGATCCCGAACTTCTCGTGCATCACCTTGGCGACGGGCGCGAGGCAGTTCGTGGTGCACGACGCGTTCGAGATGATGTGGTGCTCGCCCGGCTTGTACATCTCGAGGTTGATGCCCATGCACAGCGTGACGTCGGGCTCCTTCGCGGGCGCCGAGATGATCACCTTCTTGGCGCCGCCGGTGAGGTGCTTGCCCGCGCCGGCCTTGTCGACGAACTTGCCGGTCGACTCGATCACGACGTCGACGCCGGCGTCCTTCCACTTGATCGCGGCGGGGTCCTTCTCGGCGCTGATCTTCACGGTGTCGCCGTTGATGACCAGCGCGCCGTCCTTGACCTCGACCGTGCCCGGATACTTGCCGTGCACCGAGTCGTGCTTGAGCAGGTGACCCAGCGTGCCGACGTCCGTGAGGTCGTTGATGAGGACCAGGTCGAACGTGTCGGACTTGGCTGCCAGGCAGCGCACGAAGCCACGACCGATGCGACCGAAACCGTTGATGCCGATGCGGACCTTCGCCATATGCGGCGCACCCTAGATCGATTCACGAGGTGCTGCCAGGGACAGCGCGGGGTTCGTAGACGGACAGTTTCGATGGGGCGGCTAGGCACACCGCGCTCATCCGCGCATAGTAGTTGGACCGTGATCGATCGTCGCAGCGCGCTTCGTTATCTTGCCGGCGCACCCGTCGTCGCGGGAGCGACGTCTCTCGCCGGATGCAGCACGGAGCGGCCGGTCGCGGTCGGCGGCGCAGGCAGCGCGGTGCTCCGGATGTCGCCGTTGCCCGCGGGAACCACGCCGTGGCCGACGCCGGATCCGTTCCTGTTCTGCGTGCACCACGACGACGCGTATCCGCGCGGCAACGAGGTGATGGGGCCCGCGGCCTCGCTCGCCGGGCGCCAGCTGGGCTCGGACTTCGCCGGCAAGGACGGCTGGCGCATGTATCACGGGCGCGCCGTGCCCGGCTTCCCGATGCATCCGCACCGCGGCTTCGAGACCGTCACCGTCGTGCGGCGTGGGCTGCTCGATCACTCGGACTCGCTCGGCGCGGCCGCGCGCTATGGCGGCGGTGACGTGCAGTGGCTGACCGCGGGCGCCGGCATCCAGCACGCCGAGATGTTCCCGCTGCTCTCGAGCACGATCGACAACCCCGTCGAGCTGTTCCAGATCTGGATGAACCTGCCGGCCGCCGACAAGTTCGCCGCCCCGCACTTCTCGATGCTGTGGAACGAGGCCATCCCACGCCACGTCGCGCGCGACGACGCCGGCCACACCACCGAGATCGCGGTCGTCGCGGGCACCCTCGACAGCAAGCGCGCGCCGTCACCGCCACCGAGCTCGTGGGCATCGAAGCCGGCGAGCGACGTCGCGATCTGGACGGTGAAGCTGTCGCCGGGCGCGCGCTGGCGCATGCCCGCAGCGACCCCCGGCGCGAACCGCTGGCTCTACGTATGGAAGGGCGGCGACCTGACGATCGACGGCCAGCCGATCCCGGCGATGCACGTCGTCGAGCTGCGCGCGAACATGACCGCGCACCTCGCGAACGGCGGCGGCGCGTGCGAAGCGCTGATGCTGCAGGGGCAGCCGATCGGCGAGCCCGTCGTGAAGCACGGCCCGTTCGTCATGAACACCAAGGCCGAGATCCACCAGGCGATCCGCGACTACCAGCTCACCCAGTTCGGCGGCTGGACCTGGCCGAGCAGCGAGCCCGTGCACCCGCGGGACGCCGGCCGGTTCGCGCGCCACGCCGACGGCCG
>DATLHR010000398.1:0-9899 GCA_035539815.1 Kofleriaceae bacterium | reverse complement strand
CGCCGGTAGCGTGTACGCCGGCTTCGGCGCGCTGTTCTTGTTCGTCTTGCTGACGGCCGCCGCAGCCATGGGCGGTCGCGGCGAGGCCGGCATGATGATCCTGATCGCCGCGGCGAGCGTGGCGCGCTCGTTCGTCCACCGCATGGCGGGCACCGACCTGCTGTACCGGCGCCAGACGCTCGACGGCGTCGCCAACCCGCTCGCGGGCATCAAGCGCTACTTCCTCGTCTCGCTCGGCCACACCGCACTGGTCGCGCTCGTGATGAAGTCCAAGATGCATGTCCCCGGCAAGGTCGTGCTCGCGATCTCGGCCGGCCTCATGGTGTGGCCGGCGGTGCTCGCCGTGATGACGCAGCTGCCGCGGTTCAAGCGGTTCGGGGGATCCGAGCTGCCCGTCGCCGAGGACAAGGGCTTCGAAGGGGCCTCGATCTTCATGATCGTGTTCGGGGCGTGCGGCACGCTCGCCATGGGTCTCGTGCTCTACGTCTTCCTCGACAACGTCGACTCGATCATGAAGCAGACCGTCGGCCTGCTGCTCATCGCCAGCGCCGTGATGCTGTTCATCCGGTCGATCTTCCACTTCCAGGCGGGCCTCGCCGGGATCCGCGAGACGAGCGTCGATCGCACGGTCGAGCTGACGAACCGCTACGCGAACTTCGCGATTATCGCGTCGTTCTGCACGGGCGGCGCGCTGCTCCTGACGTTCATGATGGGCCGGCCGGATCCGAGCGCGATCGCGATCGTGTGCGCCATCTCCTGGCTGCTGCTCGCGTGGCCGATGGTCATCCGCCGCTTCTACAGCGAGCGGCAGTTCGGCGAGCTGATGGCTGGTGACGGCGCGTCGCTCCATCGCCGCGCCCCCGACGCCGGGCTCACCGGCCTGGGGTGGCTGCTGCTCGGTCTGGCCGCGATGCAGGCGACCAGCCTGCTGCCCCAGGTCATCCTCGGCTCCTCGGAGGGCGTGGGGAACAAGCTCGCCGAGATGATGTACATGTTCTCGCCACCGGGCTTCCGCTCGGTCTGGTGGGACGTCGGCATGGTCGCGCTGCAGGCGTGGGCCGGCTTCGAGCTGATCCGTATGAGCCCGCACTCGCGGATCATCGGTAGCTCGTTCGCGGTGGTGGCGACGGCGCTCACCCTCTACGTGAAGTGGCCGATGCTGAAGGGCATTGGCAAGGTCGGGTTCGGCGGACTTGGCCGCAACCCCGGCGCGGTGATGATGTTCGTCCAGCTCGCGATCGCGCTCGTCATCCCGGTCACGACGCTGCTTCTCGTTAACCGGAAGATCACGCCCACCGCGACGGCGAGGTATAAACCGTCGGGTGCCCCACAAGGCTAGCCCCGCCCTCCTCGCGATGATCCTGGCCGCGTGCCAGGACAACGTCGCGACGCCGTTCCCGCCGGGGCTCGAACCGCTCGAAGAAAATCCGGTCGAGCAGCCCACCGGCGAGGAGCTGCTGACCCAGGCGAAGGACACCGACTACATCCACGTCTACGGACGTGGATTGGTGGTTTCGGCCCCCGCGCAGCTGTGGGCGCTCGCGAAGCTGCCGTCGGCGATGTACGCGCGCTGCTCGACCGACGAGCGGACCGTGATGGAGAACAACGACTCGATGTACGAGTCGAGCTTCCTCGTCCACTACGTCGTCAACGACATCCTCACCGTCGAATGGGATGACCAGTGGCGCTACGGCACCATCGAGGGTACGCCGGACGCGCCGCGGCTCGGCATGATCCGGCACCAGAAGGTGCAAGGCAGTGACTTCATCTCGCTGTCCGAAGGCACCGTGCAGATCATCGCGACCGACGATCCGGAGGTCAGCGAGCTCGCGTTCGTCGAGCGCCTCGACGCGCTGAGCGGGAGCACCGGCGACGTCGTGCAGGGCATGCAAGACAACTACAACCGCCTGCGCGCGCTCGCTCACGGCGAGCCGGAGCCGGCGTGCCCGTGAGCACCATGAAGCGCATCGCCCTGATCTCGACCGGCGGCACGATCGAGAAGACGTACGACGAGCTGTCGGGCGTCCTCGCCAACAACGTCTCGGTGCTCGACGTGATGCTCGCCTCGCTCGAGCTGCGTGGCATCGAGATCGCGCGCGTGCAGCTGATGAACAAGGACAGCCTCGAGATGTCGTCGGAGGATCACACGCTGATCGCCGAGACCGCGCTGCGCCTCGCCGGCGAATACGACGGCGTCGTCGTCGTGCACGGCACGGATCGCCTGGCCGTGTCGGGCCACCGCATCGTCGAGCTCGGCGGCACACCCGTCGCGCCGGTCGTGCTCACCGGCGCGATGCGCCCGTACGAGCTGCGCTCGACCGATGCGTTGCAGAACCTGACCGAGGCGCTGCTCGCGGTGCAGCTCGTGCCTCCTGGGGTCTACGTGGCCATGCACAACCAGGTGCTGAAGTTCCCCGGCGTGATCAAGGACCGCGTCCTCGGGACGTTCGTGAAGGAACCCGCATGAAGACCGCCGCCGAGCTCGCGGCGTTGATGTCCCCGCTGCTCGACGCGCTGTCGACGTCGGGCACGGCGCTGTTGATCGTCGCCGATCGCGGCACCGAGCTCGAGCGCCTGTACACGAACCGCCCCGCGGCGGCGCTGCTGGGCTACACGCTCGAAGAGATCACCGCCGTCCCTGCCATCGACTTCGTCCCGCACGAGCTCCGCCCGCAGGTCGCGCAGCTCACGACCTCGATGCGCGCCGGACAGCCTCTGCCGCCGGCGGTGGAGCTCCCCCTGCGCCACAAGGACGGCAGCTACCTCATGACCGAGCTCGTCCTGGGCATGCAGGCCGTCGACGACGCCATCGTCTACACCTGCGTGCTGCGGCCGACCGGGTCCATGGTGCAGTCGCGCCTGTCCCTGCTCGAAGCGGATCGCGTCGGGCTCGTCGCCGCGCTCGCCGCGGGGTTCGCGCACGAGATCAATAACCCGCTCACCTCGGTGCTGCTCAACCTGCGCTCGCTGCGCAAGCAGCTGGGTGCGATGCCCGAGACGCCGCAACGCACGGCGCTCCGCTGCCTCGACGACATCACGACCGGGGCCGAGCGGATCGCCAGCAACGTGCGCGCCCTGCAGACCCTCGCGACGCGCAGCGCGACGCACACCGTGGACCTCGCCGCGGTGGTCTCGGCGGCGCTGCGGCTCGCGGCGCCCACGCTGGAGCCGCGCGCGCACGTCGTGCGGCACATCCTGCCGGTGCGCCCCGTCGCGGGCGAGGAGTCCCGCATCGGCCAGGCCGTGCTCGCGATGCTGCTGTTCTCGGGCTCGGGGTTCGACGTCGATGGGGCCACGATGCCCGACAACCGCATCCAGGTCTCGGTCGTCGAGCGCGCGCCGAACGTCGTGCTCGAGGTGTCCGACAACGGGCGCGACCTGACCGCGGAGGAGATCCGCGCCGCCTTCGATCCGTTCTTCCGGTCATCGGCGCGCGGCGCCGGCGTCGGCGTCGGACTCGGCGTCGCGCGATCGGTCGCGGCCACGCTCGGCGGCGAGGTCACGCTCGCCCCGCGGCCAGGGGGTGGCGCCGTGATCACGATGTCGCTGCCCGCCGCGCCCGAGACGTGATCAGCGGATCGGCAGCTGGACGGTGAAGCAGGCGCCCTCGCCGGGCACACTCTCGACCGCGATCGATCCTCGGTGCGCGGCGACAAGCTCGCGCACGATGTAGAGGCCGAGGCCGAGGCCGCCATGGCCGCGGATCGGCGTCGCGCGCTCGAAGCGCTCGAAGATGCGCTCGCAATCGCCGGACGCGATGCCGATGCCGTGATCGCGCACGTGCAGCGCAGCGCCGTCGGGAACACGCGTGACCTCGAGCTCGATCGGCTTGCCGGCGCCGAACTTCATCGCGTTGGACAGGAGATTGACGACGACCTGCTCGATCCGTCCGTGGTCCCACTTGCCGATGACGTCGCGCGCGAGCTTCGTCGTCAGCGGGCAGCGCACGCGCTCCAGCTCGAGCGAGAACCGCTTCACCACGTCCTCGACGAGCGCGGCGAGATCCACCCGCTCCACGTGCAGCTGGAGCTTGCCCGCGGTGATACGCGAGACGTCGAGCAGATCGTCGACGAGGCGGACGATCCGATCCACCTGCTGGTCGGCGCGCACGAGGAGCTGGGTCGCGCCGGCGGGATCCTTCGCGATCATCTCGCGCGCGAGCTCGATCTGCATGCGCAGCGGAGACAGCGGTGCGCGCAGCTCGTGCGACGTGATCGACAGGAACTCCTCGCGTGTGCGCGCCGCACGCAAGGCGTCCTCGTAGAGGTAGGCATTCTCGATCGCGACGGCACACCTCCGCGCCAGCTCCTCGGCGTATGCGAGCTCCACCCGGGTGTAGCGATGGTTCCCGTTCGTCGAGGCGAGCAGCATCCCGCCGAGCCGGTGCTCGCGGATCGTGAAGGGCAAGGCGAGCGCGGACCGGATGCCGAGCTGGCGCACGAGCTCGCCATGGCGCTCGTCGCCCAGCGCGGCGAGCTGGGCCTCGTCCATGCTCTCGTATCGCACGGACTCGCCGGTGCGCAGCACGCGCACGAGCCCCTCGGTCGCGCTCTCCGGCAGCGGCGTCCGCGCCAACTCGCTGGCGACCTCGGCGTTGGCCGGATCGGTGGCGACGCAGATCGTCCGCAGCGGACCGTCTGGGTGACGGAAGGCGATCAGGCACCAGTCCGCGATGCGCGGCACCGAGAGCTCGGCGACGCCGGCGAGCGTCGAGGCGTCGTCGAGCGAGCTCGCGAGGATCCGGCTCGCCTCGGCGAGGAACTCGAGGGCGCGCTCGCCTTGCTTGCGCTTGGTGATGTCGAGGACGAACGCGGCGAGCTGCCGGGTCCCCTTGCGCAGCGCCGCGCCGGTGATCAGCGCCGACACGCGGCGCCCGTCGCGTCGCAGGTATTCCTTCTCATACGGCTTCGCGATCCCGGTCGCTTCCAGGGTGACGATCGCCTTCTCGTCGGCGGCGCGCCACTCCGGCGGTGTGATGGTGTCCCAGCGCACGTGCCCGGCTTCCAGCTCGCGCCGCGTGAAGCCGATCATGTCGAGGTAGTAGTCGTTCGCGTCGTCGATCGAGCCATCGGCGCCGCAGAACACGACGCCGATGATGTTGGCGTCGTACAGCCGGCGCAGCTTGACCTGGCTGTCGCGCAGCTCCGCGTAGAGGTGCGCATTCTCCAGCGAGATCGCGGCCTGCGCGCGCAGGACCTCGAGCGCCACGATCCGTTGCGGCGTGAAGATGCCGGCGTGCGGGCTCTCGAGATAGAGCAGCCCTGTCGGCAGCCCGCTGCGGTCGAGCGGCAGGCACACCGCGGACCTGATGGCTCTCGCGCGCAGGTAGCGATCGTCGACGCACGCACCTTCGCCGAGCACCACGCGGTCCCCCGACCGCCACGCCTCGCGGATGACCTCGAGAGGGAGCTCGTCGGCGGTCGGCGTCCGCGGTGGGGTCAGCACCCGCGTCGTGACCACGCCCGACGTCGTCCGCGCCTCGCCACTGACGAACAGCTCGTCGCCGCGGTTCTCCATCAGCACGCAGCGCGACGCTCCGGTGCTGCCGCAGATCGCATCGAGCACCCGGCGAAGCAGGGGTCCAAGCTCGAGCTCCTCGGACATCGCCTGGCTCGCCTCGACCAGCAGCAGCAAGTCGGACTCGCTCGCCGGGAAAGCGGCGCCGTTGCCGGCGCCGTGCGAGACGCTGCCGACGGGGTGCTGGTGAAAATGCGCCATGCGTAGCTCTCCCGGGCCTCCCAGAATCTCGTGCACGGACGTCTACCGGAGACGTTGCAAGCTGCGGGCTCGCCACGCTCACCGCGCGCTTCCGCCGTGCGGATCGCGTTCGGGCGCTGGACTCGGAGCCTCTCCGTGCGCGCTGCGGCCGCACCGCGCGCGCCTGCACCGGCGCCCTCGCGCTCGCGAGCTCTTCCCCCCAGAGATCGGCTGTGTCGACCCGAGCCCGAGCCCGAGCCCGAGCCCGAGCCCGACCTGAACTTCCGTGGTCGCCTCCAGCCGATCACACGATCCAGAAGCGATGTGTCCGACTCGGCAGCCGTCGTTCTCGACGGAAGTTCGTCGATTCCAGTGCCAGCGGTGCGCTGGTCGCGCCCTCGGAGCGCGCTTTTTCGGGCTCGGGCTCGGGCTCCACGCGCTACGCGCGCTTGGCTCGGGCTCGGATCAACAGAAGCGAACCCTGGGGTTAGCTGCGCGTGACGAGGAAGACGGCGTGCGCCGAGGCGATGGGCTCGGCGCGGTCCGCCTGCCAGGCCTCGACGCGGACGTTCGCCACACGTCGTCCCTGGCGCGTGATCACGCCGCGTGCGTGGGTATCGGAGGGCGCACCCGGCCGCAGGTAGTCGACCGTGAGCGTGATCGTCTTGGGGAGGACGATCGTCTCCGCGCGCCACAGCAGCTCGAAGATCGCCGCGGACTCGAGCAGCGCGCCGAGCGTTCCACCGTGCAGCGCGGGCAGCCTCGGATTGCCGATCAGGTGATCGCCGTACCGCAAGGTCGTGATCAGCTCGTCGCCGACACGCGCCGCGGTGAGCCCGAGCCACTTCACGTACGGGATCAGCTCCAGCACGGCGCCCAGGTCACCGGCGGCCTTCGCCGCGGTGAGGCGCTCGACCAGGCTAGGTCCTTCGCTCATGACCTCGCGCTCCCCGGCTTGGTCGACACCATGAACGTGCCGACCGAGTGTGCGATCGGGTCCTGGAGGTCATCGTGGTACGCGACCGCGCGCGTGAACCCGACGTTGCGGGTCAGCTTGTAGCAGGTCGCGTGGGCGAGGATCGCCTTCCCCGCCGCGGCCGGACGCAGGTAGTCGATCCGCAGATCGAGCGTCGCGATCGGCACCAGCGTGGGGAGCGACGCGAACACCGCGGCCCCCGAGGTCGCGTCGAGCAGCGCCGTGAGGGCGCCGCCGTGGAGGACGCCGGTGTCCGGGTTGCCGACGAGCTTGTCGTCGTAGGGCAGACGGAACACCGCCTCGCGCGGCTGCAGGTCGACGATCTCGATCCCGAGCGCGCGGTTGTGCGGGACGTTCTCCGAGAACATGCGGACCCGCGGTAGCCCGAGCCGGATGCGCTCGTCGTCGTTGTTCTCGGCCATCCGCGGACACGTTACCAGCTACACTGCGACCGTGTGATCGCACCATCCGCATCGCTAGGCTGGGACGCCGCATGGGCCGACGCCGCGCGCGCTGCGAACTCCGATGAGGCGTGGCAGCCCGTGCGGATCGCCGCCGAGCACCGCGGCGCTTATCACGCGATCGGGCCCGGCGGCGTCGCGTGGGTCGAGCTCACCGGGCGCACGTTCCATCGCGCGGCCGACAAGCGCGCACTGCCCACCGTCGGAGACTGGGTGCTCGTCGAAGGCTGGGACGCGGCGGCCGGAGGCAAGGGCGCGGCGATCGTGCGCGCGATCCTGCCCCGCCGCAGCTTCCTCGTGCGGCGCGCCGCGGGCGAGGCCACCGCGCCGCAGCCGATCGCGGCCAACATCGATGCCGGCCTCGTGCTCACCTCGGCGAACACGGACCTCTCGCCGGCCCGGCTCGATCGCTACATCGGCCTGTTGCGTGACGGCGGCATCGAGCCCACCTTCGTGCTGTCGAAGATCGACCTCGTCGACGATCCGGCCCCTGCCCTCGCCGCGCTCGCCGCCGTCGCCGACGTCCGGGTGATCGCCGTGTCGAGCCAGACCGGCGCGGGGCTCGAGGAGCTGCGTGCGCTCGGCGGCGCCGGCCGCACCGCGGTGCTGCTGGGCAGCTCGGGCGTCGGCAAGTCGACGCTGCTCAACGCGATGATCGGCACGCAGCAGGAGACGCGAGAGATCCGGGCCGACGAGCGAGGCCGTCACACGACCACGCGGCGCGAGCTGTTCGTCAGCGACGCGGGCGGGCTGTGGATCGACACCCCGGGCATGCGCGAGCTCGCACAGTGGATCGAGGAGGACGACGAGGCCGCGTTCGACGACATCACCGCGCTCGCGGCCAGCTGCAAGTTCCGCGACTGCCAGCACCGCGACGAGCCGGGATGTGCGGTGCGCGGCGCCGTCGAGGCCGCGAGGCTCGCGAGCTTCCACAAGCTCGCCGGCGAACGCGACCACGCGATCGAGCGCCAGGCCAAGGCGCAGCGGCTGGCGGCGCACCGCAAGGCTCGCCAGCGCGCGCCCAAGCCACGCGACGAGTGAGCGGGATGCTATACGTCTCGCCGTCGTGATCGCGTTCTCTTCGGTCAGCAAGCAGTACGGCGGACAGATCCTGTTCGTCGAGGCGTCGTTCCAGATCAACCCGGGCGAGAAGGTCGGGTTGGTCGGTCCCAACGGGGCCGGCAAGAGCACGATCTGCCGCATGCTCGCGGGTGAGGAAGACCCGGACGACGGTGGGATCGAGCGTCCGAAGAAGCTCACGCTCGGCTACTTCCGCCAGGACGTGGGGGATCTCCGGGGTCGAAGCATCCTGTCAGAGACCTGCGCAGGTGCGGGCGAGGTCGCGCGGCTCGGGACCGAGCTCGCGGAGCTGACCGCCAAGCTCGAGGATCCGGGCGACGATCTCGATGACGTGGTCGCGCGCTTCGGCGAGGTGCAGGCGCGCTACCAGGACCTCGGTGGCTACGAGCTCGAAGCGCGCGCGCAGTCGATCCTACACGGCCTCGGGTTCACCGACGACCAGATGCAGAACGACGTCGGCACGCTGTCGGGCGGATGGAAGATGCGCGTCGCGCTCGCGCAGATCCTGCTCGCCAAGCCGGAGCTGCTGCTGCTCGACGAGCCCACGAACTACCTCGACCTCGAGTCGATCCTGTGGCTCGAGCAGTTCCTGCGCGACTACACCGGCACGGTCGTGATGACCTGCCACGACCGCGAGATCATGAACCGCGTGGTCGCGAAGATCGTGGAGATCGACGGCGGCGAGCTGCGCATGTACACGGGCAACTACGACTTCTACGAGCGCGCCCGCGAGATCGAGGCCGAGCGCCGCGAGGCGGAGTACGCGCGCCAGCAGGCACGGCTCGCCAAGGAGAGCCGGTTCATCGAGCGGTTCAAGACTCACGTCGCGAAGGCGGCGCAGGTGCAGAGCCGGATCAAGAAGCTCGAGAAGGTCGAGAAGGTCGAGCCGCCGCGCCGGATCGTCGAGAAGAGCTTCGACTTCCGCACGCCGCCGCGCTCCGGCGACGACGTGGTGCGAATCGCGAACATCGAGAAGCGCTACGGCTCGCGCACGATCCACGCGGGGCTCACGCTCACCGTCGCGCGCAAGGAGCGCTGGGCGATCATGGGCGAGAACGGCGCCGGCAAGTCGACGCTGCTCAAGATGGTCGCCGGCGTGCTCGCGCCTGACGCGGGCAGCGCGGCCATCGGAGCGTCGGTGACGATGGGGTATTACGCGCAGCACGTGATGGACGCGCTGACCGCGGACCACACGATCCTCGACGAGCTGCAGGAGCACGCGCCGCAGGCCAACCAGGGCACCTTGCGCAGCCTCGCCGGCGCGTTCGGCTTCCACGACGACGACGTGTTCAAGCCGGTGCGCGTGTTGTCGGGCGGCGAGCGCGCGAGGCTCGCGCTCGCGAAGCTGCTGTACGACGCCCCGAACCTGCTCGTCCTCGACGAGCCGACCAACCACCTCGACATCGTGACCAAGCGCGCCCTGGTCAAGGCGCTCGCGGACTACGAGGGCACGCTGATGTTCGTCAGCCACGATCGCCAGTTCTTGCGGGCGCTCGCGAACCGCGTGCTGGAGCTGTCGGCCGCGGGGCCGCGCATCTACGGGGGCAGCTACGACGAGTACGTGGCCTCGACGGGCCGCGAGGCGCCCGGCATGCGCGTGTGACCGCCGGCGCGCGCGCGGCGCTCAGAACGAGCGCTTCTTCTTCTTTTTCTTCTTCGCCTTCTTGCCGGCCTTCGACTTGTCC
>DATLHR010000397.1:0-3178 GCA_035539815.1 Kofleriaceae bacterium | reverse complement strand
CACGTGGCTCGTCGCCGAGCACGTGATGGTCAAGGGCGCGTCGATCAGCGACGACGATGCCGCCGGCTTCCACGGCCGCACCCTCGACATCACCGCCCACGGCTTCATGAGCCCCTGGCAAGGCACGTGCGAACACGCCTCGCGCACCGAGCACATGCGTCCCGTCGCCGACGTGATCAGCGAGCTCGGTGTGGTCGCGGGCGATCGCGCGAAGATCGAAGCGTTCGGGCTGACCGATCCGGCGACCGAGTACCGCATCGAGTGCCAGGGGAGCGCCAAGCCGATTCCCCTCACGATCCTCGTCGGGGGCGAGCGTGCGATGACCTGCTACGGCGGCGCCTGCTATCTGATGAACCGGTTCTGATTGGGGAGCTACCGGGCGCAGAACCGTATAGCATCAGGTCATGGCAGAGACGCAGAGTCGCGGAGCTCGCCGGCAAGCCTCGCGCGGCCAGCAGCAGCAGGCCACGCAGCGGGCGCCCGAGCCGACCCCGGGACTCGACGCGGTCCGCGCGATCGGCGCACAGCCCACCGCCAACCCGGCCGCGATCGTCCGCTTGATGCGCCAGTACCCGATGGAGCGCGACGAGATCCTGACCTGGCTGCACCAGAATCGCGGCAACGCGTTCGTCCAGCGGGTGACCGCGCAGCTCGGGCAGATCGAGCGTCATCTGCCCGAAGGCGTCGATGTCCAGAGCGTGAGCGGCAGCTTCACGCTGCCTGCCGGCGTGCAGCTCGCGGGCAGCTGGCAGGCGACGGTCTCCACGCGCAACCCGACGAGCGTCGGGGTGGAGGTCACGCAGACGGGTGTCAACGTGTGGTGCCAGCCCGGCATCTTCGTCGACTCGACGTGGCCGCTGCAGAACGCGTTCATCCGTGGCGCGGGCCTGCGGTTCGGCGGCCGTCCCTACGCGAACGTCGACGATCAATCCGCCCTCGGCGCGGGCTTCATCTCGATCTCGGGTCGCATCGAAGGCAAGATCACCGAGTCGATCGCGCAGGCGATCGAGGGCACCCCCTTCGCGCGCCCCGGCTACGTTCCGAATCAGGACGCGGACCTCGGCGGCACGCTCAATCGCGTGATGACCGGGTTCCGCAACTTGTTTCAGAGCGGAGGCCACAGCGAGGGCGGCGGCGGCATCAACGCGCGCCAGCTGTCGGACGTCGGGGTCGGCGCGACCGTGACCACCGCCGGTGGTGACTACACGCGCAACGGCACCGGCCTGCAGGTAACGGCCGGCGCACCGATCTCGCTGCACGCGCAGGGGGCAGCGAACATCCAGCAGCTCATCGATGCGGGCTCGACGCAGAACGCGGTCTCGGCCGCGAACGTCCAGGCGATCAGCGTCGAGTCGGGCGGGTTGACCGTGGTCGCGAAGGGCGAGCCGATCGCGAGGATCCAGCGCCTCACCGTGCACCGTGGGGGCCGCGTGACCATCGATAGCGTGGAGCTCCTCGGCAGCGCGCGGCGCGCGCAGGCCACGGAGGTCGGGCTGTCGCTGATCGTCGGCTTGCTCGCGCAGCGCGCGGGGAATGGCCAGGTCATGGCCGGCGCGATCGAGAACGCGAACAACCCCCAGGTGGTGGGCGGCATTTCGCGCGCGATGCTCGAGCGCGAGTTCACGTCGACGGTGCAGGAGATGGTGATGCAGTACCGCCGCGCGGTGCCGGGCATCGACCTCGCGCAGGTCCTCGGCGTCGGCTGAGCGGGTTCGTTAGCCCGGCGGCGGCAGCAGGCGGAACAGCAGCGCGTCGCTGTTCTGCGCCGCGACACCGACGCAGACCTTGAGATCGGCGAGCGCACGGATCGCGGTCTCCGCGAGCATGCGACCGTCGTCGCGACGGTTCGGCGCCTCGGGGATCGCGCGCACGTACTTCACGAACTCGTCGTACTTCTCGAGCATCTTGTCGGGATCGAAATCGGCGAGCATCGGGATGAAGTGCGCCGGGTTGACCACGACCCAGTCGCCCTTGCCGATCTCGAGCACGTTGCGATCCGCGTACGGCGTCGTGAGCTGCTCGTGCGGGATGGTCGCGAGGAAGCCTTCATCGTCGGCCTGGAACTTGTGGGGCACGACCTCGACGAAGAACGCGAACATCTCGATGCCCTTGCGGAGGTTCCCGAGATCATCCTCGTCGAGCGGCGGGAACTTCTCGGGCAGTCCTACGTGCAACGCCGGCATCACGACGCGCTCGAGGATGTCGATCGCGACCGGCGCGGTGGCGCGACGCAAGGCGATGATCTGCGCGATCGCCTCGAACAAGCCGCGATCGTTGGTCTGCTTCGCGATCGGCTCGTCCTGCTTTGCACGCGAGATCGCGGCGACGACCTGCTCGACGACCTGCGCGTTCCCGGGCCCGAGGCGCGGCCCCGACTCCTTGATCGCTTCGATCAGCTTGGCGACGGGCTCCTCGTTCCACAGCTTCGCGAGGCGGGCGAAGTCCATCGACATCCACTGGCCGAGCGGGACCGTGTGGAGGCGAATGTAGTGCTGCGCGAGGAAGCGATCGACCTCCTTGCCGTTGTCCTTCTCCTGCTGCTCGACGTGCAGCTGCCGGATGCGCTCGATCTCGGTGACCATCTTCTTGGTCGCGCCAGAGCCCATCCGCAGGAGCTGCTCGGCGAACACGAACGGCGCGATCTCGAGGAAGATCTTCGAGAACCCGATCCGCCACGTGTGCGGATCGTCGCCCATCAGCAGCCAGTGGCCATTGTGGCGGCGGCGGATCGTCTCGCCGATCCACGCGCCGAACGTGAACCAGATCTCCCAGTGCTCCTCGGCCTTGAGGTCGAGGTGCTCCTTGTCTCCGATCTGACCGAACAGCCACGTATCGAACGTGATCAGCTCGAGGGACTGCGCGAGCGCGAGCGCCCCCGCATCTCCTTCCTCCTCGGCGAGCTTCTCGACCGTCTCGCCTTCGGGGTCGATCAGCTCTTCGATGATCAGCTCCGACTCGGTGCGCGCGCGGTTGGCGAATCGATACGCCCCCTCGCGCAGCTCCGTCATCGCTTTCTCGAACCGCTCGCGCGCCTGCTGTTCGGCGGCCGCTAGCTGCTTCGCGCTCTCCGTCTGCTTGCCGGACTCGGACACGCCGGGCAGGATATACGCGTGTCGGCCGCCGACAACGGGTCGGTGCCCGGAATCTGGGAGCGCCTGCGTCGGGGGCTGCGCGGCGG
>DATLHR010000396.1:0-16489 GCA_035539815.1 Kofleriaceae bacterium | reverse complement strand
CACCGGGATGTTCGAGGCAGACAACTCGACCATCCTCGGCGCCGAGGCGTACTACCTGAACGGTCCGTTCTCTGCCGGCAGCGAGTACTTCATCAACCAGGTGAGGTCCGACACGACGGGTGACCCCTTCTTCCACGGCGGGGAGGTGTTCGCGGCGTACTTGTTCACGGGCGAATCGCATCCCTATAACGCGCGCGGCGCGTACTTCGAAGATGTCGTGCCCGAACGTTCGTTCTTTCGTAACGGTCACGGTGCCGTCGAGCTCGTCGGGCGCGTCTCCTACGTCGATCTCGACTCCGCGGCCGTGCGCGGTGGCCGATTCCTGCGCGCGACCGCACTCCTCAACTGGTACCTGTCCGAAGCGCTGCGGTTCGAGGCCGCCTACGGCATCGGCTTCCTCGATCGCGATGACCTCGTCGGCAGAACGCAGTTCTTCATGACGCGCATCCAGCTCTCGATCGAGTAGCTCACAGCGTGAGGCCACCCATGATGGTGCCGAGGATCTTCTTCAGCACTACCTCGAGCGTCAACGTGCTCGCGACGAGAGGCACCATCGGCAGGACCCCGGCGAACCACACGGCGGCGACGTTGCGCGACGTGAACACGAACAGGCGTGATTTTGCCGCCACTTGATACGCCTGGCCGAGATCGTTGAACGATTGGATGTCCTGGGCCCCTAGCGCGGATCCGCGCGCCGTCCGAGGGTCGATCCACTTCGCGTGGAACTCGAGCCCGTAGTCGCGCACGAAGTCTCCGTACTGCGCCAGCGTCTTCCGCCGCGCGCGAAACAGATGCACGGACAAGAACAGGAGCGGCCCGAGCGCGAGGGCGAGCGCCACGAGCAGAAAGCCGCCGAGCAGCGGTAACAGGCTCGCGACCGTCGCTCGCGTCGCGAGCACCTGGGTCGACCACGCCGCTGCCAGGATCGACGAGCATGCGAGGACGAACAGGCTGAAGGCAGACACGGGGCGTGCCAGCACGGCAAGTCCACTCGCGCCGTCGGCGTGGGTCGCGAGCAAGAACAGCGGCAGCCGCGACAACCGCGCGAGCACGTAGGTCCAGATCACCCAGCGCCACATCCAGCGCAGGGTCACGAACTGCACGAGCGGCAGCGCGACGACCGCGTACCACAGGCGCGGCACCGACCACGTTCCCGAGCTCTCGCCACCGTGCACGAGTCCCGCCGCACCCAGCACGTTCCACAGCGCGAGCTGCCCGCCGATCAAGGCGCTGCCCGCGAGCAGGCCCTCGACCCAGGCGGAGTCGCGGAGTGCGTTCGCGCGCGCGACAATGCGATCGACGAGCGCGTCGTCGCAGAACTTCCCTTTGTAGAAGCTATTCATCGCGCTGCGTGCCGTTCGCTCGAGCAGTCCCTCGGCGAGCAGCATCATGGGCAGGGCGAACAAGAGCCGCACGTGCAGCGACAGATCGAACAGGGTCCAGTCGTGCGCGCGGTGGAACACGAACACGCGGACGAGCTCCGCGACCACCAACGGCAGCCACGCGAACAGCGCCACGCGCCAGTAGCGCCGTGCGCGCGCGTCGCTACGCATCCCCAGGCGCGCGAGCAGGCGTTGAAAGGGGCCTCCGCCCGTTAACGAAAACGGGGGGCGTGCGGGCTCCTGGGTCGCAGTCGCCGGCATGTCCCCGAGGAATGCACGAGGCAGACCGCGGCCTTGCGAGCTCTGCTTATCGGGCTGGTCGCCTATCAGGCGTTCGCGCCCGCGATCGGGTTACCATGGGCGGCGGTGAAGTCAGTTGGAGCGCTGGTGGCGCTCGCTTGTGCGTGTGGAGGCTCCGAGCCATCGCCTTCGGAGCCAGCGGCGATCGCGCCGGAGGTGATCGATCAACCGCCCGTGAAGATCGCCGCCTCGCGCGAGCCGCCGCCGTGGCAGCACCCGTGCGCGCCTGGTGAGACGCCGAGCGCAGCCTGGCGGTTCGCGCTGATCGGCGGGCCGTTCGAGCCGGCGCAGACCACGTCGCGCGAAGCGCTCGTCGCGAAGTGGCGCGCGGGAGCGATCGCCGCCAGCGATGACACCGCGGCCGCGCTTGCGGGCGTGCTCGGAGAACGCGGCGCCGGGGCGCAGCTCCTCGACGCGCGTGCTCCGGTCGCCCGCGGGTGGGCGATCGTCCCGGCGCACGAGCTGTCGCCCGCATGGAGCGTGATCGCCGTCGACGGCGCGCATCCGCTCGCCGGAGACGGCGCGCTCGCGGTACCGGTGTGCGACGCGCGGGGCAACATCGATCCGGCGAAGCTGACGACGCTGGTGATGAGCGGCACGACCGCGCTCACCGGACGCACGGCCGAGCGCATCGACGACACCGGCGTGCGCGGCACGATCGGCGAGATCGCACCGTTCTTCACGAGCGCGGATCTCGTCCACCTCAGCAACGAGGTCGCGTTCGTGCGCGACTGCCACCCACGGACGGGGCAGCAGCCGCCTCGGCTCAAGTTCTGTGCGCGCGATCGCTACATCGACCTGCTCGCCGCGCTGCGTCCGACGATCATCGAGCTCACCGGCAGCCACCTCACCGACTACGGCCGGCGCTCGATGGCGCGCACGATCCGCATGTACGAGCAGCGCGGCTGGCTGTGGTTCGGCGGCGGCCGCACGCAGCTCGAAGCGAGCGAGCCGCGCTTGGTCGAGCACCATGGCAACCGCCTCGCGTTCGTCGGCTGCAACGCCGTCAACTGGTGGGTCAAGGCGATCGACGACGGCCTCGGCACCGCGAACTGCGACTGGGCGCGCATGGCGTGGCAGCTGCAGGACCTCCGCCGCCGCGGCTACCTGCCGATCGCGAGCGTGCAGCACCGCGAGCTGCGCACGCACACGCCCGCGCGCGACCTCGTCCGCGATCTGCGCGGGCTCGCCGAGGCCGGCGCGCTGTTCGTGCTCGGCAGCCAGGCGCACGTCGCGCACCCGTGGGAGGTGCACTACGGCGCGTACGTGCACTACGGCCCCGGCAACCTCCTGTTCGCGCAGTACCGCGAGGAGCAGCGCGAGGCGAGCGTCGACAAGCTGTACATCCACGACGGCGCGCTGCTCACCGTCGATCACATCTACGTGCGCACCGAGCACGGCCAGCCGCGCCAGCTGCGCGCCGCCGAGCGCCGCGCGTTCCTCGCCGAGCTCGCGGCCGCCGCCGCCGCGATCCCGCCGCCCGATCCGTGGGCGCGTCCGACGCTGCCGACGCTCGCGCGCGAGCGTCCGGACTCGCTCGTCGTGCACGGGCGGGCGCAGCGCCTCACCGTCACCGTGCCCGCGCACGTCGAGGCAGGGCAGCGCTATCCGCTCGTCGTCGATCTCGCGGGCACCGAGCCCGCGCGCGACGATGCGTTCGTCGTCCGCCGCGTCGGAGGCTTCATCGTCAAGCGCAAGCGCCGGCCGCGCGGCGCCGCGAGTGCCGACGACATCGCCGACTTCATGCGCGCGAAGTACCCGATCGATCCACGCGCGATCCAGGTCAACGACGTCCGCGAGTGAACCAGCGCTGCCCGATCGAGCTCGGCTGATCAGAAGTTGCCGGGCACCGCGGCACGCCCATCGCACTCGCACACGACAGCGTTGAGCTCGGCGCAGTTGCCCCGCGACTCGATCGTGGCATCCGCCTTCCGGCGCACGCAGCGGTTCGCGTTGTAGCTCCCAGGGGCGAGGAACACCTCCTGATCGGTGACCGCGTGATAGGCGCCATCATTCAGGCGGCTCGACACCCCGAGCCACGTATTGCTGTCGAGGAGGAGCACGATCGCCGTGGCCTCGAGCGCATCGTCGAGGACCAGCAGGTGCGAGCCCCGGCCTTCGCAGGCCGCCTCACCGTCCGTCCACGCCATCGAGGTCAGTGTCAGGTACCGGCTCCCACCGATCTGCGTATAGTCGGCGTCGGTTTCGCAGCCCACCGCCGCGTCCGCCATCGCCGCGTCGACGGCATCGAGCGGTCCGTCCGTGGTCAGAGCGTCAGCCACGGACGCGTCGGCGTCCGCCGCGTCACTTGTGGGCGCGTCATCACCGGCGCCCGGCTGACCGGTGGCCTTGAACCCACAACCTGCGAGGACGGCCAACACTGGGATCCAGCGCATACCTCGACGGTATCACGCACAGAATTCGATCGTTCGGCGATCAGCGTGACCTAACCGACGTCGGCCTTGCTCATGTCCGCGACGAGCTTGCGCATGAACAGCTCGATGTTGCGGCGCAGTGCGGGGTCCTCGCACACCGGCAGCGCGCGCCGCCAGGTCTCGACGGCGCGTGCGTGCAGGCCCTGGCGGAAGTACAGATACGCGAGGCGCGTCAGCGCCGGGAAGTATTGCGGCTGCAGCTCGACGACCGACTCGTATTCGTCGACGGCCTCGGCCCAGCGCGACGCGCGCTGCAGCATGTTGGCGAGCATGAAGTGCAGCTTCGGGCTCGACGGATCCGCGACCAGCGCGCCGCGCAGCCGCGAGATGGCGCCCTCGATGTCGCCGGCGTGATAGCGCCCGAGCGCGTCGGCGAGGAGCGCATCGTGATCGGCGCGCTCCTCGCTCGTGAGATCGCGCAACAGCCGATGCAGCCGCCGCGTATCGAGCGGCTTCTCGATATAGCCGTCGACGCCGTGCTGCTGCAGCACGGCATCCGGCACCTGCCCCGAGTCGACGACCGACGTCGTCACGATCACCTTGGTGCGCGCCATGCGCCGGCTCTGCTTGATCGCGCGGCACATGCGCAACCCGTCGAGCTCGGGCGTCGCGACATCCGCGAACACCAGCTCGAAGGTCAGGTTCGACATGAGATCGACCGCCTGCGCCCCCGCGCTCACGGCCTGACACTCGTAGCCGAGCCGCTCGAGCTCGGACACGATCTGGATGCGCCCCGGCGGATCCGGATCGACGACGAGCACCCGCGGCCGGCCCGTGGCGGTGTCGACGCTGTCATGCTTGTCGAGCTCCGCGACGATGACCTGCGTGCGCTCGTCGACGTCGAGCGCCTGCGCTTCGGTCGTGTTGGTCGTCGCCGTGAACGTGTTGGACTGCCAGTCGCCCGAGAAGCCGGGGTTCGGCCCGCTCGGGTGATCCTCGTTCGGCAGCTCGTCCTCGCGCACGATCGCGCGCGCGGCTTCCTCGGCGAGCGCGCGCTGTGCGAGCCGGTGCTCGTCTTGATCGCCGCCGTCGGGCGACACGATCGAGAGATGTGCCGTCGGCCGCGTCGCCTCGCTGCCGACCAGGTACGTCTCGCCGAGCTTGTAGCGCTTGAACGCGACGCGGATCGTGCGCGCCAGCGTGACGTCGAGCGCGATCTTGAGCTCGACGATCTTGCTGCGGCTCGCGCCGAGCTCGCGCGCCGGCACGATCGCGTCCTCCGGGCGCGCGGCGGCGACCACGATCGTGTTCGCGTCCTCGTAGACCACGAGCGCACTGAAGATCCGCGCCCAGTCCGCCGACACGTGCTCGAGCACGTCGAGCCGGATCGTCGACTCGTCGAGCACGACGCCCGACCACCCGGTCTGCATCGAGAGCGCGGTGCACAGCTCGCGCTCGGTCGCGTACCCCAGGGCGTAGAGCTCCGACGCGACCGGGTGCCGCCCCGCCTGACGAGCGAGCGCGTCGGACAGCCCAGCAGCATCGATGACGCCCTGCTGGATCAACATCTGCCCGATCGAACCGCGCACGTGGAAGCAAGGGTATCAGAGCTGGCTCGCGGTCACATTTTCTCGCCCAGCCAAGTCCCCGAAATCCCAACGGGCCACTGGCTAGTCGACTCGCCGCGTCAAAAATTGAGCTGGCGATCCGGTCCATGGCTGATATCCTGCGTGACCTGCTAGGGATTCAGCGTCGGGCTTCTGGGAGCTTCTCCTCGGAAGCGTGACAACTTGGCGCACTAGATGCTCCGTCCCTGTCGGCCGATCGCGAACCAACCCCAAGGAATCACGAGTAATTCCGGGGAAGGCTAGGATCGTGGCACCGCCATTGCTTACGGAGAACTACCCGACATGAACGACTTCAAGATTGGAGAGAAGGCCGTCTATCCAGCCCACGGCGTGGCGGAGGTGATCGGGATCGAGAAGAAGGAGATCAACACGACCGTGTGCTCCTTCTACGTGCTGAAGGTGCTGGCGACCGGAATGCAGATCCTGGTGCCCAAGGAAAAGGCGGACCAGGTCGGCCTGCGGCCGGTGGCGACCTCCTCCGAGATCGAGGAAGTGTTCGACATCCTGCGTGAAAAGGACGTCCACATCGACAAGCAGACGTGGAACCGCCGCTATCGCGGGTTCATGGAGAAGATCAAGACGGGCTCGCTGTTCGACGTCGCCGAGGTCTATCGCGACCTGTACCGCCTCAAGAGCAGCAAGGTCCTGTCGTTCGGCGAGCGCAAGATGCTCGACAACGCCAAGCAGTTGATCGTCAAGGAGCTCGCCGTCGCCAAGAAATGGGCGGAGGACAAGGTCGAGGCCGAGCTCGAGAAGGCCTGCGCCTAGGAAAACCGGTCATCGCGCAGCGAAGCGGAGCGAATTGCGAAATCCGCCGCGTGAAAGGCCTCCTAGGAGGCCTTTCGCCGTTTCGGCGTCCTTGCTAGTCGTCGTGGCGGCGTGCTACGGGACCCACAGATGCAGGTTCACGTAGCCAAGGCTGAGATCTGGACGTTGCCCGTCGATGCGGTCGTCAATCCGGCGAACTCGCTGGGCATCATGGGCGGTGGGGTTGGTGGATCGCTACGACGCCAAGGCGGAGACGTGATCCAGCAGGCCGCGATGCAGGCCGCGCCGATCGCCGTCGGTGCCGCGCTCGTGACCACCGCGGGGCAGCTCCCCGCGAAGAACGTCATCCACGTCCCGACGATGGAAGAGCCGGGCATGAAGATCGGCGCCGAGAACGTGCGCCGCGCGGCCCGCGCCGCTCTCATCGCGAGCGATCGCAACAACTTCAAGGTCATCGCGATCCCGGGCATCGGCACCGACCTCGGCGACGTGCCGATCGACGAAGCCGCACGCGCCATCGTCGAGGAGATCCGCGCGCACCGTCGTCCGTGCCCGGAGACGATCTACCTCGTCGACACCAACGAGTACATGATCGCCGCACTGGAAGAGGCTCTTCGCAACGCGCAGGCGAACCTGTAGCCGCTGCGGCTCAGCCGAAGCTGCAACCGCGCGATCACCCTCCGAAATTGAGGGCGCCGCGCGTTGACCCCCGAGGGGGCCAACATATACTGCGCTCGCTTTGCAGCTACAGGCATACATGCCAGCGGGGCTGGCGATCGCATTTGCAATCGGCTTCTGCGGCCTGTTCACGGCGCTCGCCGTGTTCATCGGCCCGAAGCGAACCAATCCCGAGAAGCTCAAGCCGTTCGAGTGCGGCAGCGAGCCGATCGGATCGCCACGCGGCCGCTACTCGGTGCGCTTCTACCAGGTTGCAATCCTCTTCCTGGTTTTCGACATCGAAGCTGCGTTCATGTATCCGTGGGCCGTCCTCTACAACCAGCTGTCGAAGACGGATCCTGACGGCGCTGGCCCACTCCCTGCGCAGATCAGCATGTTCGGCTTCGGCGAGATGCTGCTCTTCGTCGGGATCCTCGTCGTCGCCCTCGCCTACGTCTGGAGAAAGAAGGCGATCGGATGGGAGTAGAAATCACCACCACGCGCCTCAGCGACGCCGCGCTGTGGGCCAAGGCTGCCAAGCAGTCGAAGCTCGATCAGGTGACGAACTGGGGACGCAAGTTCTCGTTGTTCTCGTACCCGTTCGTCACCGCGTGCTGCGGCATGGAGTTCATGTCCGTCGCCGCACCGAAGTATGACCTCGCGCGCTTCGGCGCCGAGTTCCCGCGCTTCTCGCCGCGCCAGAGCGACCTGTTGATGGTGGTCGGCACGATCACCGAGAAGCAGGGGCCGGCGCTCAAGCGCGTCTACGACCAGATGGCGGAGCCCAAGTGGGTCATCGCGTTTGGCGTGTGCGCGTCGACGGGCGGGTTCTACCAGAACTATCACGCGATGCCGGGCTGCGATCAGGTCATCCCCGTCGACGTGTACATCCCGGGCTGTCCTCCGCGTCCCGAGCAGGTGCTCGACGCGCTGATCATGCTGATGGATCGGATCCAGGCGGGGCGTGGTCACAGCCAGCTGGCCATCAAGCGCGAGCAGATCATCGCATCGGCCGCGCAAGACGAAGGGTAGTCGCCATGTCGCAGAAGGTCCTCGACGCGCTGACCACCGCGCATGCCGCGGCGATCGAGCGCACGGAATCACAGCACGGCGACGAGATCGCCTGGGTCAAGCGCGACCAGCTGGTCGCCGTCGCGACCTGGCTCAAGAACGATCCCGCGATGGCGTTCGACGCGCCGGTGTTCTGCACCTGCATCGATCGCCTCGACTGGCGGCCGCTCGGCGTCGCACCTTCGCAGCACTGGAGTGAGGACAAGCCTCGGTTCGAGGTCTGTTACCAGCTGCGCTCGTCCAAGCACCGCCATCGCGTGCGCCTCAAGATCGCGGTGCCCGAGCACGACGCGCGCCTGCCGTCGCTCGCCGGTCTGTGGCCCGCGTTCGACTGGCAGGAGCGCGAGACGTTCGACATGTACGGCATCAAGTTCGAGGGGCACCCAGATCTGAGAAGAATCTACCTGTACGAGGAGTTCGTCGGGTACCCGCTCCGCAAGGACTATCCGAAAGAGAAGCGGCAGCCGCTCGTGCGCCGTGATGACCTGACGCGCTCGACGTCGTCGGTCGGCAAGGAGAAATAGCCATGGCCGACGCACAGAGCCTTCGCCAGCTCGTCCTCGGACGCAAGGACGTCCAGGACCTCAGCGACACCGAGCAGGATCTGCCGCCGGATCTGATGACGGTCAACATGGGCCCGTCGCACCCGGCGATGCACGGCACGGTCCGCATCGTGCTCACCGTCGACGGCGAGAAGGTCGTGAAGAGCGACGTCCAGCCGGGCTACCTGCATCGCTGCTTCGAGAAGGAGAGCGAGCACGCGACGTACACGCAGATCTTCCCGTACACGGATCGGCTCAACTACGTCTCGCCGATGATCAACAACGTCGGCTGGGCGATGGTCGCCGAGAAGCTGATGAGCATCGGCAAGGACATCCCGAAGCGCGCGGAGTACATCCGCGTGATCGTCTCGGAGATGTCGCGCATCACCGACCACCTCACGTGCGTCGGCGCGTCGGCGATGGAGCTCGGCGCGTTCGGTCCGTTCCTGTTCTTCCTCAAGTGTCGCGAGTGGCTGTACGAGCTGCTCGAGATCGTGTCGGGCGCGCGGCTCACGCACACGTACGTGCGCGTCGGCGGTGTGTCGAAGGACCTGCCGGCCGGGTTCGACGAGCGGCTCACCCACACGCTCGACGAGATCGAGAAGGTGATGGTCGAGGTCGAGGGCCTGCTCAACAACAACAAGATCTTCCGCGACCGCATGGCGGGCATCGGCGCGATGACGCGTGAGGATGCGATCGCCACCGGCTGCGTCGGTCCGATCGCGCGCGCGTGCGGTGTCGACTACGACGTGCGCAAGGACTACCCGTACTCGATCTACCCCGAGGTCGAGTTCGACGTGCCGGTCGGGACGACGGGCGACTGCCTCGACCGCTACCTGGTGCGCCTCGAGGAGATGAGGCAGTCGATCCGGATCCTGCGCCAGTGCCTGAAGCAGATCCCGGACGGCCCCGTGATGATCGACGACCCGCGTTGCGCGCTGCCGCCGAAGGTCGACACGTACAACACGATCGAGTCGATGATCCGGCACTTCAAGCACATCGTCGACGGCATCAAGGTGCCGGCCGGTGAGACGTACGCGTTCGTCGAGGGCGGCAACGGAGAGCTCGGGTTCTTCGTCGTCGCCGACGGCACGGGCCGCCCCTACAAGGCGTACTGCCGGTCACCGTCGTTCGTGCACCTCTCGACGGCGAGCCAGCTGATTCATGGCCACCTGATCGCGGACATCGTGCCGATCTTCGGCATGATCAACATGATCGGTGGGGAGTGCGATAAGTAATGAGCGAAACGGTCACGCTCCAGATCGACGGCCAGTCGGTCACCGTCCCCAAGGGCACCAACGTGCTCGAGGCAGCGAAGCTCCTCGGCATCGACATCAGCGCCTTCTGCTACCACCCGGGCCTCCCGGTCGTCGCGCAGTGCCGCCAGTGCCTGGTCTCGGTCGAGAAGAACCCGAAGCTGCAGCCGAGCTGCCAGCAGGTCGTCGGCGAAGGCATGGTGGTCCGCACCACCGACCCGCAGTCGACGCTCGCGCGCAAGCAGCAGCTCGAGTTCACGCTCGTCAACCACCCGATCGATTGCCCGATCTGCGACAAGGCCGGCGAGTGCACGCTGCAGAAGCTGTACTTCGAGCACGACAACGCCGACTCGCGCGTCGACACGCCGAAGGTCCACAAGGACAAGGCCGTCGACCTCGGACCGCACATCGTCCTCGATCAGGAGCGCTGCATCCTGTGCTCGCGCTGCATCCGCACCTGTGACGAGGTCGCGGGCCAGCACCAGCTGGAGTTCGCGTACCGCGGTGATCACGAGGAGCTCACGACGGCGCCGGGCGAGCAGCTCGACAATCCGTACTCGCTCAACACCGTCGACGTGTGCCCGGTCGGCGCGCTGACGTCGAAGGACTTCCGGTTCACGATGCGCGCGTGGGAGCTCGACGCGACGCCGAGCGTCTGCAACGGCTGCGCGACCGGCTGCAACATCGAGATCCACCACAAGAACGAGCGTGCGTGGCGCTTGGTCCCGCGGCACAACCCCGAGGTCAACTCGTACTGGATGTGCGACGAGGGCCGGTTCACCTACCACGGCTTGCGCGAAGGGCGCCTCGTCGGTGCGACGGTCGATGGGCTGCCGGCGGGCTGGGACCGCGCGATCAAGGCCGCGGCGGATCAGCTCGCGGTCGGTCGCTCGGCGGGTCAGTTCGCGGTCGTGCTCAGCGCGCTCGCGTCGAACGAAGACAACTTCGCGCTCGCATCGCTCGCGAAGGCGTGGGGCGTGACGCACGTGTACGTCGCCGGCAAGCCGCCGGTGCCCGCGCGTGCCGATGGCCGCCTGCGCGTCGCCGATATCAACCCGAACCACGCCGGTGTGAAGGCGATCGCCGAGGCGCTCGGGCTTCAGCTCAAGCCCAGCTTCGAGCTCGACCCGTCGATCCGCGGCGTGCTCGCGCTCGGCGACGTGCTGCCCGGCATCGAGGGCGAGCGGCTCGCGTCGCTCGCGTACGTCGCACTCAGCACGCACGACAGCGCGCCGGTGAAGCACGCGAAGACCGCGCTGCCGATCGCGGCGTGGGCCGAGTGCGCGGGTACGATCACGAACAACAAGGGCCGCGTGCAGCGCATGCACGCGGCCTTCCCGCCGCCGGGGCAAGCGCTGCCGGCGTGGGAGGTCGTGGTGCGGCTCGCACAGGCCAGCGGCACCAAGCTGAACTGGACGCACGCGCGCGAGGTGTTCAAGGACATGTGCGCGGCGGTCCCCGCGTGGAAGGAGCTCACGTGGGCGCGCGAGGCGCGTCCGCTGGCGCTGCGCTTCGCCGGGAGCCGGGGGTAACCGATGAAGACCGTCTACGCGATCCTCGACTTTCCCGCGACGAAGTGGCTGTTCCTGATCTTCGTGCTCGTGATGCCGCTCGCGTCGCTCTTGACGTGGGCCGAGCGCCGCCAGAGCGCGATGATGCAGGACCGCCTCGGTCCCAACCGCGCCAACATCGGCCCGATCAAGCTGAAGGGCATCCTTCACTTCGTCGCCGACGCCTTGAAGATGATCTTCAAGGAAGACTTCATCCCGGCCAACGTCCACAAGTGGCTGTTCACGCTCGCGCCGCTGCTCGCGATCGCGCCCGTGCTGATCGCGTTCTGCATCATCCCGTTCGGCCCGACGATCTACCCGCACCAGTACACGCAGGTGCTCGACGTCTACGGCCTCGCGACCGATCCGACGAACGTCTCGTTCGCGGACTCGATCCGCATGCAGATGTTCTCGGTCGACTTCGGCCTGATCTTCTACTTCGCGGTGCTCACGCTCGCGAACTACGGCGGCACGCTCGCCGGCTGGGCGAGCTACAACAAGTGGGCGCTGCTCGGCGGCCTCCGCTCGTCGTCGCAGATGATGTCGTACGAGGTGGCGATGGGGCTCGCGCTGATGGGCGCGTTCCTCGTCACCGGTAGCCTCGAGCCCGGGCACATCGCGGGTCACGGCGCGTCGAGCTCGATGTCGCCGTCGAACCCGCTCAACTGGCTGTGGCTGTGGCAGCCCGTGGGGCTCTTGCTGTTCTTCACCGCGGCGATCGCCGAGACCAAGCGCGCGCCGTTCGACATCCCCGAGGGCGAGCCCGAGATCATCGGCTACTTCGTCGAGTACTCCGGCATGCGCTGGGGCATCTTCTTCCTCGCCGAGTTCATCGAGATCGTCTTCATCTCGGCGGTCGTCGCGACCGTGTTCTTCGGTGGCTACCAGGTGCCGTTCCTCGATCCCGATGGCTTCCGCATCGGCGGCTACATCGATCCGAACGGCGTCTCGACCAGCGGCCACTTCCTGCTGCTGCCGCACTGGCTGGTGACGGCGCTGCAGTTCGCCGCGTTCGGCATCAAGGTCATCCTGCTGTGCGCGTTCCAGCTGCTCGTTCGCTGGACGCTGCCGCGGTTCCGCGCGGATCAGCTGATGAACCTCGGCTGGAAGCTGCTGCTGCCGCTCGCGCTCGCTAACATCATGGTCACCGCGCTGATCATGCTGCTGTTCATGGGAGGCAACTGATGTCCGCTGCACATGACCACGCGCACGACGAGCCGACGTCCGGACCAAAAGTCCTCGCCGTCGCCGACCGCCACCCGCGCGTCCGCACGATCCAGGTCGAGCGCCCCGAGCCGGAGGATGCGAGCTTCGTCGCCGCGACCACCAAGGGCCTCGGCATCACGCTGAAGCACTTCGCGCGAAATCTATTCCTGCCGCTCAAGAAGCTCACCGAGCGCGCCAAGCCCGGCGCACCCGACGAGGACAAGTGGCGCGCGGAGATCGAGACCGTTCAGTACCCCGAGGAGAAGGTGAAGTACCCGGAGCGCTTCCGTGGCCTCCACCGCCTCACGCTGCGCGATGACGGCGCCGTGCGCTGCGTCGCGTGCATGTGCTGCCCGACCGTGTGCCCCGCGCACTGCATCACGATCGTCCCGGCCGAGACCGACGACAAGGGCATCGAGAAGCGCCCCGCGGTGTTCGAGATCGACGAGCTGCGCTGCGTGGTGTGCGGCCTGTGCGTCGAGGCGTGCCCCTGCGATGCGATTCGCATGGACACCGGCGAGCACGCGAAGCCGGTCGAGGATCGCGCGAACGCGATCGAGACCAAGGAGTCGATGATGGCGCGCGGCGTGCGTTCGATCGCGACGCAGGGCGGCGAAGGTCCGAATTGGCGCGACGGAAAAAAGTAGAGACAGCTCCCGCGCACAAGTGATCGCCGGCGCATTTTTCAGGTTGACGGAGTGGATCGAGTTATCTAGGTTTGAATTCGAGCACGGGCTGTTCGATGCGAGACACGGGGCTGAAACTGTCTCCTACATCTGCTATCCAGGGATCTGCCTCTGATCTGGGCGTGCACGCCTGCTCGTCAGGAAGCCCGAAGGATTAACGTGGAGCCCACCTACGCAAAAGCGTAGGGGATAGTTCTGCCCTACGGTCGGACGGTCGTGCTCATTATGGGGCGCAGCGGAACAACCCGCTGCGCCCCTTCTTCTTTCGCGTTACGCTGGTGGCGTACGTGAGTGCTGCCGAAGAGGCCTTCGCGATCGGCTCGGTCCTGGTCGGCAAGTATCGCGTCGAGTCGGTGCTGGGCCAGGGCGGCATGGGCCTGGTCTATCGCGCCCAGCACCTGTCGCTGGAGGAGGCCGTCGCGATCAAGGTGCTGCGTCGCGACGCCGCGCTCGACCGTGACGCGATGCAGCGCTTCGTGCGAGAGGGGCGGCTCGCGGCCAAGCTCAAGAGCCAGCACGTCGCGAAGGTGATGGACGTCGGCACGCTCGAGGATGGGCTGCCGTACATGGTCATGGAGCTCCTGTCCGGCGGCGACCTAGGCCAGATGGTCGGGGTCAATGGTCCGATGCATGTACCGGCCGCGGCGGATCTCGTGCTGCAAGCGTGCGACGCGATCGCGGAGGCGCACTCGCTCGGCATCGTGCACCGCGACATCAAGCCGTCGAACCTCTTCCTGGCGATGCGCCCCGACCAGTCGGTGGCGATCAAGGTCCTCGATTTCGGCATCTCGAAGACGACGTCGGGGGCGGACCTATCGCTGACGCAGACGTCGTCGGTGCTCGGCACGCCCGCATACATGTCACCCGAGCAGATGCGCTCGGCGCGCACCGTCGACGCGCGCACGGACGTGTGGTCGCTCGGGACCGTGCTCTACGAGCTCGTCGAAGGACGCCCGCCCTTCCAGGCGGACTCGTTCTCCGAGATGTGCGTCATGGTGGCCATCGATCCGCCGGCGCCCAACACGCTCGCGCCCGAGCTGCGGCCGATCATCGAGAAGTGCCTCGCGAAGCGCGCGGAGGATCGCTACGCGACCGTCGCCGAGCTCATGCTCGACCTCGCGGCGTTCTCCTCCAATCAGGAGGTCGCGCGCGAGTACATCACGCGCGTGCACCGCATGCTCGGCCTCGCGGTCCCCGCGGGCCGCGACTCGACGCCGATCCCGCGACCGGCGCGGCATCCTGCGAGCGGCCCGGTGCGCTCGATGACCGCGCCCGCGATGTCATCAGCGTCGCCGCCCCAGACGCAGGATCTCGTCCCCGAGCGCTCGCGCCGCGGCCTCGTCATCGCGCTCGTCGCGTTGGTCGTCGGGCTCGGAGGTGGCATCGCGATCCTGAAGTCGGGCTCCGACGACGCGCTGCCATCCGCCGGCGGCACGCCCAGTCCGACGACGACTCCGAACCAGATCCCCACCCCGAGTCCGAATCCAACGACCACGCCGCCCCCGGCGACCACGCCGACTCCGGCGACCACGCCGACCACGCCGACCCCGACCACGCCGACCCCGGCGACCACGCCGACTCCGGCGACGACGTCAGATCCCACGACGTCGCCGACCACCAAGCCGACCACCAAGCCATCCTCCAAGCCCCGCACGAAGCCCACGACCAAGGCGAACAACGTGGACCAGCCAAAGCCCCCCTGTGATCCGTTCGGCTCGCGCACCGGGTGCAGCTGATCGTGGTAGCGGCTCGAGATCGACTGGCGCGATCTGCGCACGGCCAACAACGCGGCGACAGAAGGACCGATCGCAGACACCTCGCAGACGCCCCTGACGGCGCGTAGCGCACGCGCCCTCATGCCGAGCGCGAAACGCGAGCGCGCAGCAAGGAGACGCGAGCCATCGTGCGCTACCGGCGGGGCTCGAGCCAAGTTGCGAGTAGCCCAGGCCGTTTGACTCCCCTTCGAGGCCGCCGGACAATGGCCCTGCCGTGTCGATGGGCGAGGTCGGTTCGACCGCGAACAACTACCAGGTCCTCGGCAAGCTCGCCGTAGGAGGCATGGCGGAGATCTTTCTCGCGCGCGGTGCGAACACGACGGGCGTCGAGCGGTACGTGGTGTTGAAGCGCATTTTGCGCGACAAGGCGACCGACCGCCGGTTCGTGCAGATGTTCCTCGAGGAGGCGCGGCTCGCGGCACAGCTGCAGCACGCCAACATCGCGCAGGTCTACGACATCGGGAAGCTCGGCGACTCGTACTTCTTCACGATGGAGTACGTGCACGGCGAGACCGTGCGCAGCGTGCTCGAGCGCAGCCACATGAAGGGCCGCGAGATCCCGGTGCCGGTGGTGCTGTCGGTGCTCGCGGGCACGGCCTCGGGGCTGCAGCACGCGCACGATCGCATCGGCATCGGCGGCCGGCCGCTCGGCATCGTGCATCGCGACATCTCGCCGTCGAACCTCATCATCTCGTACGAGGGCATCGTGAAGGTCGTCGACTTCGGCGTCGCGAAGGCGACGACGAGCGAGTCGGAGACCCGGATCGGCGTGGTGAAGGGCAAGGCGGCGTACATGTCGCCGGAGCAAGCGCGCAGCGAGCCGCTCGACCGGCGCAGCGATCTGTTCTCGCTCGGCATCGTCGCGTGGGAGATGCTGACGACGAGTCGGCTGTTCATCGGGGCGAACGACTTCGAGATCATGTCGGCGATCGTCCGCTCGGAGGTGCCGCCGCCGTCGTCGGTGCGGCCGAGCATCCCGCCCGAGCTGGCCGCGCTGGTGCTCAAGATGCTCGCCAAGTCGCGCGACGATCGCTTTCAGTGCGGCGACGATGTCGTCGAGGCGCTCGAGCGCGTCGCGACGCTGATGGGGCACCAGCTCTCGGCGCAGACGCTCGCTCGCTACATCCGCGAGACGTTCGGCACGCGGCCCGAGCCGTGGGTCGAGCTCGCGATTAATGCGGGGCTCGAGGCGGTCTCGGTCAAGAGCGAGCCGGTGCCGCTCGAGCTGCCGCCGCCGACGACCGAGCGGATGCTCGCTGCGCCCGCGACGACGGAATCGATGCAGGTCCCGAA
>DATLHR010000395.1:0-8025 GCA_035539815.1 Kofleriaceae bacterium | reverse complement strand
CGTTCGCGCACACCGCGCGCTGCCGCGAGAAGGGCTTACTCGTCTCGATCGCGGGCGACAAGGTCGTGCGCTTCGCGCCGCCGTACGTCATCGAGCGCGCGCACGTGGACGAGGCCGTCGCGATCGTGCGCGAGGTGCTCGCCGAAGGAGCCGGCAAGTGAGCGACTTTCTGACCCTCGCGGATATCCCCGTCGCCAACTGGCCCGCCCTGTGGGAGCGCACGTGGGCGCTCGAGCAGCGCCGCAACGCGACCACGTTCGCCGGCAAGACCATCGCGCTCGTGTTCGAGAAGCAATCGACGCGGACGCGCGTGTCGTTCGAGGTCGCCGCGTTCGAGCTCGGCGGCTATGCGGTGGTGCTGTCCAACGAGGGCACTCAGCTCGCGCGCGGCGAGCCCGTCGAGGACACGGCGCGCGTCCTCTCCAGCTACTGCGCGGCGATCATGGTGCGCACGCACGGCCAGGAGCGCGCCGCCGCGTTCGCGCAGGCCGCGTCGGTGCCCGTGATCAACGGGCTCACCGACCAGCACCATCCCTGCCAGGTCGCGACCGACCTCTACACGGTGCTCCGCCACTTCGGGCGCATCGACGGGCTGCGCTACGCCTGGATCGGCGACGGCAACAACATGGCGCACTCGTGGATCGAGGCGGCGGGCATGTTCGGGCTCGAGCTCTCGCTCGCCTGTCCCGATGGCTACGGTCCCGACGCGACGCTGGTCAACGCCGCGCGCGATGCACAGAAGCGGCTCGGCAAAGGCTCGATCGAGCTGACCACCGATCCGAAGGTCGCCGCGAAGGGCGCGCACGTGCTCAACACGGACGTCTGGGTCTCGATGGGCAACCGCGACGAGACCGCGCGTCGCCAGGCGTTTCGCGGCTACTGCATCGATGGCGCGCTGCTCTCCGCCTCGGCTCCGGATAGTGTGGTGCTTCACTGTCTCCCGGCCCACCGTGGTGAGGAGATCACCGGTGACGTGCTCGATGGACCGCGCTCGCTCGCGTGGAAGCAGGCGGAGAACCGCCTCCACGTGGCCAAGGCGATCCTCGAGTACGTGATGAGCCACCCGTGAGCTGCCTGCCGCCCCGCGTCGCGACCGGCGCGTGATACGCTCTGGCTCGTGAGCTCTGTACCGGCCGAGATCGCCGGGATTGGTTCGACCGCTCAGCGGTTGCGGGTCAGCCCCGGGTTCGACCCGCTCAAAGCAGCGGTGGGGCCCGAGGAGTACTTCGTGCTCTCGCGGATCGACGGGAACCAGTCGTTGCGCGAGGTGCTGCTCGCGACCGGCCTGCCCGTCGAGCGCGGCATCGCCATCGTGACGCGGCTGCGCTCGATCGGCGCCCTGCTGCTGCCGGGCGAGACCACCGCGCCGGCGCCCGCCGCCGTGCCGCAGCCCACGACCTCCGCCTCGGGAACCCGCCCGAACATCGTGCCGACCTCGACGCCGCGCTCGACGGCGCCGCCGCCCACCGCGTATCGCCGCACCCTCACGCCTGCGGTCGGCGTGCGCATCGGCGGCCCCTCCGCAGGACCGCCGGCCGGCGCGGCACCATCGCCCGCTGCGAGCAGCGCCGGCATCGCGCTCGGGCACGATCTCCAGCTCGCGAACCCATCCGCCGAGGAGGTCGCGGCCCTCGCCGAAGCCGTCGAGATCGCCGAGCCGGCGCGCCGCCGCATCCTCGCGATGGCGCGCCTGCTGGGCCAGGCCGATCCGCACGCGCTGCTCGGCGTCGCGCCCGGCGCGGATGCGAAGGCGCTCAAGCGCGCGTACTTCACGCTGTCCAAGGAGGTCCACCCGGATCGCTACTACGGCAAGCGCCTCGGCTCGTTCGCCGAACGCTTGTCGGCGGTGTTCGAGGCGACCAGCCGCGCGTACGCGGTGCTGACCAACGGCGATCGCACGCGCGCGAGCGGCAGCCACGCGGCGATGTCCGTCCATCAGGACCAGCCACAGACGCCGCAGGAGTACGCGGCGGAGCTGTTCGAGCGCGCATGTCAGCTCGAGGTCGGCGGTGATGCGCTCGGCGCGATGAAGCTGTTCGCGGCCTCGGTGCGCGTCGATCCGCAAGCGCGCTACCTGCGCCGGGCGTCGAGCTGCGCCCTCGCGGCCGAGCAGCCGAAGACCGCCGTCGAGTATGCGAAGAAGGCGTACGCGATGGCGCCCGGCGACGTGTCGAGCGCGCGCCTGCTCGCGAGTGCGTTCCGCGCGGCGGGCAAGCTCTCCGATGCCGAGGAGGTCCTCGTCATGGCGATGGCGCTCAAGAGCGAAAATGACGTGCTGACCGCTGAATTGCGCCATGACCTCGCCGAGGTCCGCCGGATGATCGCCGCCGGTCAATAACCGCGCGCGAACCGACAAACCCATCCCGCCCCCTGTTGATCTCCTCGAAAACAGGGGGAAGATACGCCCCGATGGCTAGTGAAAAGGTGATCGGTATCGACCTCGGCACGACGAACTCGTGCGTGGCGATCGTCGAGGATGGCACCCCCTCTGTCGTGCCGAACCGGGGCGGGTACAAGACGACGCCATCGATGGTCGCGATCGCCGAGAACGGCAAGCGGCTCGTCGGTCACATCGCCAAGCGCCAGGCGATCACGAACGCCGAGAACACCGTGTACGCGGCCAAGCGCCTGATCGGCCGCAAGTGGGGCTCCGCGGCGGTGCGCTCGTCGCTCGAGATCATGCCCTACCGCATCGTCGAGGGCCCGCACGACGACGTGCGGATCATGCTGCGTGACCAGGTGTTCAGCGTGCCCGAGGTGTCCGCGTACATCCTGCAGGAGATGAAGCTGATCTCCGAGGAGTACCTCGGGGAGGAGGTGCAGAAGGCGGTGGTCACCGTGCCCGCGTACTTCAACGACGGGCAGCGTCAGGCGACCAAGGACGCCGGTCGCATCGCGGGCCTCGACGTCATCCGCATCATCAACGAGCCGACGGCGGCGGCGCTCGCGTACGGCTTCGGTCGCAACATCGAGCGCAAGGTCGCGGTCTATGACCTCGGCGGCGGCACGTTCGACATCTCGATCCTCGAGATCGGCAACGGCGTGTTCGAGGTCATCTCGACCGCGGGTGACACGTTCCTCGGCGGCGAGGACTTCGATCGCCGGGTGATCGACTGGCTCGTGTTCGGCTTCGAGAAGCAGCACGGCATCGATCTGCGCAAGGACAAGATGGCGCTGCAGCGGCTCAAGGACGTCGCCGAGAAGGCGAAGTGCGAGCTGTCGGGCGCGAAGGAGACCGAGATCAACCTGCCGTTCATCATCTCGACGGGGCGCAACGAGGCGCTGCACCTGCAGACGATGATGTCGCGCGACAAGCTCGAGGAGCTGACCTCGGACCTGATCGACCGCACGATCGAGATCTGCGCGCGCACGCTCGAGGAAGCGGAGATCCAGAAGAACCAGATCGAGGACGTGATCCTCGTCGGCGGCATGCGCGTCATGCCGCGCGTGCAGCAGGCGGTCGCCGAGTTCTTCGGCCTCGAGCCGTGCAAGGGCGTGCACCCCGACGAGGTGGTCGCGCTCGGCGCGGCGATCCAGGGCGCGGCGCTCACCGACGAGAAGAGCGACATCCTCCTGCTCGACGTCACGCCGCACTCGCTGGGCATCATGATCGTCGGCGGCTACTTCCACCGCCTGATCCCGCAGAACACGACGGTGCCGACCAGCGAGCAGCACGTGTTCACCACGGTCAAGGACAACCAGACGTCGGTGAAGATCCTCGTGCTGCAGGGCGAGAGCGATCGCGCCGAGGAGAACGAGCTGCTCGGCGAGTTCGTGCTCACCGGGCTGCGCCGGGCGCCGCGCGGCGAGGTCGAGATCGAGGTCCAGTTCCACATCAGCGCCGACGGCATCGTGTCGGTGAAGGCGCGCGATCAGGAGACCGGGCTCGAGCAGTCGATCACCGTCACCGCGACGAGCGGCCTGACGGAAGAAGAGCTCAAGAAGATGGTCGACGCCAACAAGGACTACATGCTCGAGGTGCGCTCGGGGCAGGAGTTCGACAAGGCGCGCCATGCGGCGGAGCGCGCGCTCGAGGAGATCGAGGCGCTGTTCCCGCAGGTCACGGACATCATCGCGGGCTCCGACTTCGGTCAGGATGCGGTGAAGAAAGCGCGCGCCGTCGTCGAGCGGACACGGCAGTCGATCGCGGCGAAAGACCTGACGACGTTGACCGAGGCCACCGAGGCCCTCAACCGCACGCTCAACATGTTCCGGGGCGTCGTGTCCAAGACGCGCGGATGACCACCGGATGACGCCTCCCGAGCAGGACGTGCTCGACCGCCTGATCGAAGAGGGGCTCTCGCTGTACGGCCAGGGAGACCTCGACGGTGCGCTCGTCGTGTGGGAGCGCGTGCTCGCTCAAGATCCGCAGAACGCGCTGGCGACGTCGTACGTCGACTACGTGCGCACCAACTACGAGACCCTGACGGCCGAGAGCCAGGAAGCCGGTGAGGGCGTGCCCCTGCCGCTCGCGAGCGACTCGGACCCGGGCTACGTGATCGAGGTCATCCCCGGGGAGGAGCCGAAGCCAGGAACTCCCATCGCGCTCGCCAGCGATGACGTGGATGCGGGGTGGGACGACGAGGCCGTCGACGACAAGACGCTCGACCTCGCGGCCGCGCGCCCCGATGCGCTGCAGCTCGAGCCGCTGGCGCAGGCCGAGGACACGTTCGACGATGCAACCAGCGAGTACGACCCGCGCATGCGCGTGGGCGAGGACACCTTCACCGCGCACGAGCAGACGAGCATCCGGCGGCGCGAGCTCGGGTTCGTGCGGCCCGCCGAGGACTTCGAGCCGCCGACGCGCGAGCACCGCAGCGTGCGCGATTCCCCTGGTCGCTCCGCTGCGCTGCGCGATGGCTCGCTCGATCTCGACGCCCAGGCCACGGTGCGCACGCCCGCCGGGGGCGAGCCCACGCGCGACCTGAACCTCGCGACCGCGCCGACGCGTGACCTGCCGGGGACGCTCGATGCCCTGGTGTCGGCCCCGACCCGCGAGCTCGGGCTGCGCCAGCTCGCGCTGCAGCCCACCGAGTTGCACGAGACCGGCGAGACCCGCGCCACGCGCGCCGATGTCGTGCTGCCGTTCGATCCGATCGACGCGCGCGCCGCCCAGATCCTCGCGGCCGTCGACGAAGGTTCGCCCGCCGACGAGCCGGTGGACGAGCGCACGCGTCGCCGGATCACCGCGCTCGTCGAGCGCGCCGCCTCGTGGAGCGCCGCCGGCGATCTGGATCGCGCCGTGGCCGCCGTGGATCTCGCGCTCGCCGAGGATCCCAACACGGCGATCGCGCAGAAGCTGATCCAGCGCAACCGCGAGACGATCATGCAGGTGTTCCAGGCGTTCCTCGGTGACCTCGCGCGGCAGCCGGTGCTCGCGCGCCCGCTGCACGAGCTGGCGAGCGCGCCGATCAGTCCGCGCGCCGCCTTTCTGCTCTCGCGCGTCGACGGCTCGCTCTCGATCGACGAGGTGCTCGATGTCTCCGGCATGCCGCGCATGGAGGCGTATCGCTACCTGTGCCAGCTGTTCTTGCGCGGGATCCTGCGCTGATGCTGGTCACCCGCGTCACCAACGCCACCACGGCGCGCCAGGGCGTCCGCGCGGCACAGCTGCGCGTCGTCGACGGCCCCGATCGCGGGCTCGAGGTCGACCTGCCGCCGGTGGGCGTCGTCATCGGGACCGAGCGCACGTGCGACGTCGTGCTCACCGACGGCTTCGTCTCGCGCCGGCACTGCTCGGTGTCGCCGACGGCGGCCGGGTTCGCGATCACCGATCTCGGCAGCAAGAACGGCACGGTGATCGACGGCGTCGCGGTCCACAAGGTGGTGGCGCCTCCGGGCGTCGCGCTGCGCGTCGGCCACACGCTGATCCAGCTGATGCCCGCCGACGAGGTGCTCGACATCCCGCCGTCGGTGAACGACCGCTTCGGCGGACTGTACGGCGGCAGCACGGCGATGCGCCAGGTGTTCGCCGTGCTCGAACGTGCGAGCAAGTCGACCGCGCCGGTGCTGTTCCTCGGCGAGAGCGGCACGGGCAAGGAGCTCATGGCGCGCGGCGTTCACGACGCGTCGCCGCGGCGCGACGGGCCGTTCGTCGTGTTCGACTGCGGCGCGTCGACCGAGACGCTGATCGAGAGCGACCTGTTCGGCCACACCAAGGGCGCGTTCACCGGCGCCGCGAGCGATCGCCAGGGCGCGTTCGCGGCGGCGCACGGCGGCACGCTGTTCCTCGACGAGATCGGTGATCTGCCGGTCGGCCTGCAGCCCAAGCTCCTGCGCATGCTCGAGGCCGGCGAGGTCGTCCCGCTCGGCGGCCGCAAGAGCGAGCGCTACGACGTGCGCATCGTCGCCGCCACGCACCGCGACGTGTTCGGCGAGGTCGCGCGCGGTGGCTTCCGCGGTGACCTCTACTACCGTCTCGCCGTCGTCGAGGTCCACGTGCCGCCGCTGCGCCAGCGCACCGGCGACCTCGCGCAGCTGATCTCCATGTTCCTCGAGCGCGCGGGCGCGAAGCACCTCGCGGCCAACGTCGGCGGTGCGGCGCTCGAGCGCCTCGAGCGCTACCACTGGCCGGGCAACGTGCGCGAGCTCCGCAACGACATCACGCGCGCGGTCGCGCTCGCCGGTCCCGACGACGACTTCCAGTCGCTGCCGTTCGTGCTGCGCCCGACGGTCGCCGCGCCCGAGGTCCCCACCGCCCGCGCCGATCGTCCGTTCCACGAGGCGAAGGACGAGGTCATCGCGCGGTTCGAGCGTGAGTACCTGACGGACCTCGTGCAGCGCGCCGGCGGCAACCTCTCGCAGGCCGCGCGCATCGCGGGGCTCGAGCGCAAGTTCCTCTACAAGCTCCTCGAGCGCGCCGGCCTCCGCACCAAGGCCGAGAGCGACAAGGCGGACGACGAGCCCGGCGCTTAGAACGACGTACGCGCGCGCGGCTTGCCGACGCAACGAACCATCATCGTCTTCGCGGTGAGGGCCGTTGGAGCCGCGCTCGGAACGCCGTCCGACGTGGGCTCGAGCTCGGTCGTCGCGGGCGGCCGCATCGCGGGCGGCCAGTACACGGCCGTCGCGACGTCGTCGAGTCCATCCGATTCGGTGAGGTCAGCGTGGAGGTTGTCGAGCGACATGGGACGCCCGAGGCTGCAACGCACGTACCGTGGGGATCTCGCGGCTGAACTGCACGCAATCACATGCGTCGCATGTGCATCGCGTGCGCGATCGTGTACGGCTCGTTTACTGAACGAATGTTCAACTCTAGGATCGATGCGTGCGCGAGCCCCGCATGTGCTGCCTCGATCTCGACACGTTCTTCGTGTCCGTCGAGCGCCTCCTCGATCCGCGGCTGCGCGGGCGGCCGGTCGTCGTCGGCGGCCAGCGCAACGGGCGCGGCGTGGTGACCTCGGCGAGCTACGAGGCGCGCGCGTTCGGCGTGCGCTCGGGGATGTCGATCCGCGAGGCGTCGGAGCGCGCACCCGCCGATGCGGTGTTCGTCCCCGGGCACCACGACGAGCACATGGCGTACTCGCGGCGCGCGCGAGAGATCGTGGAGCGGTTCAGCCCGATCGTGATCGCGGCGAGCATCGACGAGCACTACCTCGACTTCCGCGGCTGTGAGCGCATGTACCGCCGAGCCGGCGACGCCGATGACGACGCGACGATCCTGCGCGTCGTGCGCGAGCTGACGGCGGCGATCGCGCGCGAGCTCGGGCTCCCCGCGAGCGCGGGCATCGCGACGAGCAAGCCCATGGCGAAGGTCGCGAGCGCACTCGCCAAGCCCGAGGGCGTGCTGCTCGTGCGCGCGGGGACGGAGGAGGCGACGCTCGCGCCGCTGCCCGTGCGCAAGCTGCCCGGCATCGGCCCCGTGGCGGAGGCGCGGCTGCGCAGCGTGGGGATCGAGACGCTCGCGCAGGTGGTCACCGCCCCCGAGGCGGTGCTGCGTCCGATCTTCGGCGCGTACACCGCGGGGATTCGCGCGTCGGCGCGCGGGGAGGGCAGCGACGAGCTCGGGCGCGAGCGGCCGGCCTT
>DATLHR010000394.1:0-19160 GCA_035539815.1 Kofleriaceae bacterium | reverse complement strand
CTCGTCGACGCTGACCTGCGGCGCCGCCGCCGTGGGCTCGCGCAACCCGTAGCTCGCCGGAACCAGCGCCTCGAGCGCGGCCTCGCCGAACACCAGTTGCCTGCTCCCGGGCGCGACCCGCGGGTACACGACCCGCAGTCCGCGCGCACGCGCGTCCACGTCGATCGTCTGCGTCGCGACCTCGCTGTCCTTGGCCGCATACAACGCGACCACCGCCCCGGCTCCCAGGCGCTCGGCGAGCAGCGCGTTCGCACGCGTCGCGATCGCCATGCTCGCCATCGCCCGCACCTCCGAGGTCAAGCCATCTCGACGGGCCAGCAACGCCTGCCGGGTGGCCCGCTTGCCGGGACCACTCGGAGCGCCGAAGGACGTCGAGCCTGACACGATCGCGAGCACGTTCGTAGGGGTCGGAATCATAGCCGCCAACCCCCGTGATTCAAGGCCGCAAGCCATCGAATCGCCAAGGAAAACGAGCTTATTGCGCGGACTGGTGCTGGCGCATGATGAAGTTCGCGAGCGTGCGCCGCGTCGCCTGCTGGTCGATGAAGCGAAACGCCATGCCCTCACGCCGCCCGGTGCGCTCGATCCGAACCACCTCGGCCTCGAGCCGCAGCGGCTCGTCGCCCGGAACATGGAGATCGATCTCGGCCGACGAGCCCGGCCCCAGCGGGTTCGCCGCGCGTAAGAACATGCCGCTCCTCGACAAGTCCTCGACAAAACCGTCGATGACGACGCCGAGACATCGGCATCGGGCGCGAACCCGGACAGGGACTCGAACCGCTTCCCGCTTGTCCATGTGGTGAAAGCTACGTTATCGACCCACGTTCACAGAATCAATTCCTTCGCTTTCGGGAACCGCCGTTCCCGCACGTAGGTGAGCCGGCTTGCAATCCGTCTTCGCATCCGGCAGATTGCCGCACGCCGAGGGCCCATAGCTCAGTGGTAGAGCACCGGCCTTTTAAGCCGAGGGTCGAAGGTTCGATCCCTTCTGGGCTCACCCCTCGCAAGAAAGCTTCCGAAGTTCCAAACACCTGACCCCGTCGTCCAGAGGCCTAGGACACCCGCCTTTCACGCAGGTAACACGGGTTCGAATCCCGTCGGGGTCGCCAACGCAATTTCGCCTGACCCGTTCAGGCCGTAGCCGTCGTCATCATCACGAGCGACGATCCGGCCGCGCGTGGCCGAGTAGATGAGCCCCCGGGATCCTTCGGTCACCCAGCAGCGGGCATGGCCGCGAACGTTCCTGGCGAGGCTCGCGAAGGCGTCTCGATGCTCGGCTCGACTCGCGAGTGCTTGGCTACTCGATGCGGTGGCAGCACTGCGCGGTTGGATCGCTTCGCGGGTCGTCTCGCTCGCTCGCGACCTTGCGTCGGCTCGCGGCGTTCGCGTCGACTCTACGAGGTCGGTTCGAGCAACGCCACGCACTGCTCTCGCTCGCCGTCGAACTCGATGCCGCCGATCCCGTTGTCGATCACCAAGCGGGCGCGGCGTGCGGTGTATCGACCCGGCTCCGGCTTTGCTGGCTCTGCCATGACAGGACCGTCGTCCTGAACGGCCGTAGCTCCGCCGCCTCGATAGATCCTGATGATGGGCTTACCGCCTCGGCCCTGTCGACGACAGCGAACCAACTACGGGTCGAGCACGTCGCGATCAGTCCCGCTGTCTTATCGCGACACGGGCTCGCGATGCCGTCATGGACAAGCACCGACCTGTGTCCGTAAGGATCGAGAAAGAGTTCGTCCAAGCCGAGCGCTGCGCTGCGTATCGTCGAGCCGCCGAGATCGGAACAGCCGGCATGACTTCCTGCGGAGCCGCCGCAATCGTCGTAGAGGACCGAGCCGCGATCGATCGCGGCCGTCACACGCCTGCCCTCAGAGCGCGAGATCACGACGACCGATCCAGCGAGATCAGTTGTCGACCCATGAGCGGCGATGACCGGGGGGCCGACCGGCCGGGCATCGACGACCACAATTCGATCATCGGTATCGCAGACTTCTCCAACAGCTGGTGGAACGCCGCCTGACTCGGCCCAATCGGATGGAGAAGCCCTGACCTGCGGGACGTCCTGGTCAGGGACGCGGCTGACCGTAGAGGGCCGTGATCCGCAACCACCATGAGCCGCGACGATGAAAGTCCACAGCAGGAACCGCTTCGAGCGACTGCGCTGCACGAGCATGTAATCGCCAACGCTTGTGAACGCGTTGCTATTTGCCAGTTCCGCGTGGATGACGCGGGATACTCGCCGACCTTCGCGGGATCCACTGCGTCGGGATTCGGGCGCGCTCGGCAAGCTGGCACGAACGATGCTTCGCTTCAGGTAGCGATGATCCACCTCAAGCGAGCGTACGAACCATCACGAGCCGGCGACGGTTATCGCGTTCTCGTCGAACGGCTGTGGCCGCGCGGGCTCCGCAAGGCCGATGCCCATCTCGACGAATGGCTCAGGGACGTCGCGCCGAGCCACGAGCTCCGGCGATGGTTCGGTCACGATCCGAGCCGGTTCTCCGAGTTTCGCGAGCGCTACAAGCGAGAGCTGCACGCCGAGCCCGCGCGTTCGGCGCTCGCCAAGCTCGCGAATCGAGCGGGACACGGTACCGTCACGCTCGTCTACGCGGCGCACGACGAGGCGCACAACAACGCGGTGGTGCTCGCGCGGGAGCTCGAGCGCAGGCTCGCGCGCAAGCGGAGCAAACCCGCCCGCCATGCACGCGCCGCTCATCCGTGATCCGGGACCACGCGATGAAGATCATCGGCCGCGGCCGCAGCCTCGGCGGACTCGGCCGTGTTCACCATGTTCGCGCCAACCCGCCCCCCACCGATCATTCCTGCTCGCATGACATCGACGTGGTCGTCTGGATGCCGTGCTCGGTCAGCCACGCGCGCAGCTGCGATGGCTCGCGGTAGTGCAGCGAGGGGATCCCGGCGCGGCGTGCCGCAAGGACGTTCACGACGCGATCGTCGACGAACGCGCATGCCGCCGGCGGGCATTGCAGCACGTGAAGCGCGGCCTCGAACATCGCGTCGTCGGGCTTGGCCACGCCGAGGTAGCAAGAGGTCAGGAAGATGCGGAAGTAACGCCGTAGCTCGAATCGATCGACCCGGTACTGGTTGAGCTCGACGGATTCGTTGTTGAGTGCCGCGATCAGGTAGCGCCGCGATCGTGCGAGCTCGTCGACCACCGCGATCGCGTCGGGGTGCGGCGACGAGCGGGCGAACATGAACGCGCGGAACTCGTCGCGCGAGAAGGAGCGTGGCTGGTTGAACACCACCTGCTCGAGGTAGGCGTCGAGCGTGATCCGTCCGCAGTCGAGGTCGACCGCTAGCGCGTCGTGGAGCTCGTGAAACTCGGGCTCGAGCGCGAACTGCTCGACGGCGCGCGCGCGCGCCGCGTAATCCCAGCCGTTTGTCAGCAGCACGCCGCCGATATCGAATAACAGGACCTCGACCTCAGCCATGACGCGCGTCCCACGGCTCGGAGGCAGCACCGTCTGCGCTCCGGCGTTGCTTCTCCACGCCGTGGCGCACGCGGGCGCGCAGCTGCTCCGTCGTCCACGGCTGGCTCGCTACGCCGACGACGAGGAGCTCGAGGCGTCCCTCCTTCTCGAACACGAGCGCATCGCAGTGCGGTGCAGTGATTGTTGACTCCACTGGCACGAAATCATGCAAGCGTCGGGCTCGTCGCCGACCACCTCGCCCGCGCGCGCGAGTTGCAGGGTGAGATCGAACATGAGCGACGACGTCTATCCGCCCCCGAGCTCCGAGCTGTCCCGCAAGCGACACGACCTCGCGCCGGACACCGACGCCGCGTTTCGAGCGTTCTCGAAGCAGGTGTTCGCGGACCGGGCGCTGCCTGCGAAAACCAAGCAGCTCATCGCGGTCGCGGTCGCCCACGTCACACAGTGCCCGTACTGCATCCGCGGCCATACGAAGGCGGCGCTCCGCGCGGGGGCCACTCAGGAGGAGATCATGGAAGCGATCTGGGTCGCCGCCGAGATGCGTGCGGGCGGCGCGTTCGCCCATGCGACGATCGCGCTCGCGACCATGGCCGACGAGAGCGATCCGGGGGGCGGATAAGCCATCTCAGTGGGATCGACGACGACTGGGTGCAGCAAGTCGGGGCGGCTTCGCCCGGGGCTTGCGTCGCGCTCGATTCACTTCCTCGCTTCACATGTGCGGTTGTCGAAGTTCCTTCCTCTCCTCACGACGAACGCATGTGCTGCCGCCTCGACGTGGATCGACGCCTCGCGATCGCGATCGGAGCCGAGCAAGTGCCGGTGTGCGCGCTGCGTCTGCTGGGCGACGGTCGCGATCAGGTGCTCGCCGCGTGGGATCGCGATCACTTCTTGATCCGGGGAGAGTCGTTGGCCAGCTACTTCGACGATGACGGCTCCGAGATCCTGGGTACGCCCGATGGTGGAACGGCCTTCGTCTCGGACTCGACGAACCCGAACCATGATCTGGCCTACCGAGGCGGTGGGACAGGTCGCCGGCTGTTTCTGTACGCTTGGCAGAGCGGGGCGACCTGCGTATACCTGGCGACATGCGCATGCTCGTGGTGATCTGTCTGTCCCTCGCAGTTGCGGCGTGCTCCCAGCAGAGCACGTCATCTTCGACATCGACATCGACGGAATCGGGGGCGGCGCAGACGCAAGCGGTGGTGCTGCCGGCGGGCATGACGCGCGTCACCGACCCGAGTCTGGTCTGCATGGTCAACGACCAGTTCATGGGCAAGCCGCAGATCCCCGTCGAGGTCGAGGGCCGCACGTATTACGGCTGCTGCGCGATGTGCAAGGACAAGCTGAACCAGCAGCCGGCTGCTCGTTTGGCGCAGGATCCCGTGACCGGCGAGGCCGTCGACAAGGCGAAGGCGGTCATCGTTCAGGATGCGCAGGGCAGGGTGAAGTACTTCGCGAGCGAAGCGACGCTCGCGCGCTACCGCGGGTAGCCGTCATGCGTGCGGGCGCGGCGCGCGCCCACCCTCGATGATCTCGGACAGCATCACGACCAGATCCATCGCTCGCCGGTCGCTCACGCCCAGCGCGAGCTGAAACTCCTCGAGCGCCTTGGTCTCGGCCGGGACGAGCTCGAGGTCCGCGATCGAGACGAGGAACGCGAACGTGTACGCGAGATCCTTGGTGCGGCGCGCGTCGAGCCGGATCGCCAGTCGTTCCAGCCGCCCCGCACGAGCTTCCTCGTCGGGGATCTTGGGAATCATGTGGAGCTCGCCCACGTCGACGCCCATCGCCGACCCGATGTGCTGCGCGACCTGCTGGAGCACGGCGTGCTCCTGCGGGTGATTCTCCTCGTCGGCCCCCGCGGCGAGCTGTGCGATCTGCAAGATCGTCTCGCCCTCGTCGCGCGTCAGCGTCAACCCCGGCGCGAGGCGCTCCACGATCCGACGAAGCCTGGTCTGGTCGATGGCGATGCTCATGCCTGGCGCGACTGCACGGCGCGTACCGGCCGCGTCGTTACCGCCAGGCGAGCAGCAGTCCGGCGGCGAGCAGCGCCGCGAACAAGCCTCCGATCACGCCGAACTCGCCGAGCGTCGCCTCGAGCCTCGACGCACGGCCCAGCGCGCTGCGGATCCAACCCGAGGGGATAGCGGCGGCGAGCGTCGCGCGCATGCGGTCGGCCGGGGCGATGCGACGTGCGAGCGGACGCCCTCCGCGCCGGAGACCTTGGATGATCGACGCGTAGACCACGACGAGATCGCCGGGCGGTACGGCGGGACCGACGGTGTCTGCGCGGAGCGGCCGGAGCAGGGCGAACAGCGCGAGGCCCACGACGATCGGCCACAGGGCCGACCACACTTTCGCCGGATCGGTGAGCGCGTGGAGGACGGCGTCGAAGGGTGGCGCGACGATGAGGGTCAGCGCGACGACGACCAGGGCGATCCACGGCACCCACAGACCGAATGTGACCGGCTTGGCGTGGACCGGCGTGTGACGCCAGGTGATCGCGAGGAAGTGCGTCATCAGCACGGTGGAGCCCACGGCGCCTATCGAGAGCAGCCACGACACCTGGTCTCCCGACCACGGTCCTTCGCCGATGACATCCTTGATCGACAGCTTGGCGAGTGCGCCGCTCGAGAGTGGTGCACCCGCGAGATCGAGCGCGACGAGGGCGAGCCCCACCAGCACGAGGCGGCGCGGCCACACACCGACCACGCGGCTGGCGAGCCCGGTTCCGAGGAACAGGGCGGACTTCACCACCGCGTGGTGGACCGCGTAGAACACGAGCGCCGCCGTCGCCCGCTCCGCGGCCTCGGGCACGGCGAGCGCCACGCCCATCGTGGTGGTGACGAACCCCATCTGGCTGATGCTCGAGTAGGCGAGGATCGTCTTGGCATCGCGTTGCGCGAGCCCGATCGCGACCGCGTAGAACGCCGTCGCGAGCCCGGCGACGACACAGACGAGGCCCGGCCCTGGGAGCGCGACGATGCCGAGCGGCAAGAATCGCAACCAGCCGAGGAGCCCGGCCTTGATCAACGCTCCGCTCAGGACCGCACTGGCCGGCGTCGGCGCGACCGGGTGTGCGAGCGGTAGCCAGACGTGCAGCCCGAGCGCGCCGACCTTGACGCCGAACCCGAGGAGCACGAGCGCGATCACGAGATCGCGTGCCGATGATGCGGCGATCACGGACGGCACGTCGTCCAGCGGGAGGTTGATCCGGGTGTCGACGATCAGGAACATGGCGCCGAGCAGTGCCATCTCGCCGACCAGCGACATCACGACGTACACACGCGCGGCGCGGCGCGCCTCGCGCGTCTGTTCGTGCACGATGAGCCCGAACGCCAGCAGCGTCATCGCCGTGTATGCGCAATAGAACGTCACGACGTCCATCGCGAGGACGACGCCCAGGTTCGCGGCCTGCGTCAGGAGGAAGAACGCCCAGAACCGCAGCCGATGCGGCTCGGTCCGCATGTACGCGCGAGCGTAGAGTCCCGATGCGAGCCAGACGCCCGACGTCAGCAGCATGAACCCGCGGTCGACGGAGTCTTCCATCCCCAGGTGCAGGCCGAGCAGGAGGGGCGGCACGTCGAGGCGCGCGGGGCCGAGCCAGCCGGCGGCGAGCATGAAGGCGGGGGCCGCGGCGTACGGGGCGCAGCGCAACGCGAGCTCGCGACTCGCCCGCGTCCATAGCAGCACGGCGATCACGCACGGTGTCGCGAGCGCGACGATCGGACCGAGACCGCTCATCCCGTGAACTCCTCGCGTGCGATGCGGATCGCCCAGCCGAGCGGGCTGAGCGACGTACCCGCGAACACACCTGCGGCGAGCGCGAGCGCGGCGGCGGTCAGCGTGGGACCGAGCAACCACCCATCGATCTCGCGGCCACCCGTGCGGCCCGGCCACTCGGTGCGCGGCTCGCGGAACCACGCGTCGTAGACGATCGGCAGCAGGTACGCCGCATTGAGCAGGCTGCTCGCGAGCAACACGACGATCACCCACGGGGCGTGCGCTTCGAGCGCGCCCGCGCCGAGGTACCACTTGGTGATGAAGCCGGCGAGCGGCGGGATGCCGATCATGCCGAGCGAGGCGAGCGTGAACGCGAGCATCGTCAGCGGCATGCGACGCGCGACCCCTCTCATCTCCCTGACGTCGTGGATGTGGAGCTCGTGCGCGAGATTGCCGGCGCAGAAGAACAGCGTGACCTTCATCAAGCCCTGGTGCACGAGGTGGACGACGGCGCCGACCGTCGAGATGGTTCCGACGAGCGCCGTGCCGAGCACGATGTACGAGACCTGACTCACCGTGGAGTACGCGAGCCGGCGCTTCAGATCGTGCTGTGCCAGCGCCTTCAGCGACCCGTAGATGATGGTCACGGCGGCGATCACCACGACCGGTCTCATCAGACCGAGGCGTGCCGCGACGCGGATGCCATAGACCTCGTAGATGACGCGCGTGATCCCGAACGCACCTGCCTTCACGACCGCGACGGCGTGCAGCAGCGCGCTGACCGGGGCGGGCGCGACCATCGCGGCCGGAAGCCAACCGTGGAAGGGGACGACGGCGGCCTTGACCGAGAGCCCCGCGAGCAGCAGCACGAAGATGAAGACGAGGGTGGCGCGCGAGCTCGACTCCGCGGCGGACCGCAGCACGCCGCCATCCACGAAGTCGATCGAGCCGACCGTGACGTACAGCGCCGCGGTGCCGACGAGGAGCAACGCGCCTCCGAAGAACGTGTAGCGCAGGTAGGTGGTGCCCGCGCGCAGTGCCGCGGGCGTCCCCTCGTGCACCACGAGGGGATACGTCGCGATCGTGAGCAGCTCGTAGAACACGAAGAACGTCAGCAGATTTCCTGCCATCGCGATGCCCATCGTCGCGGAGACGCTGAGCGAGAAGAACCCGAAGAAGCGGCTGCGCTGCGTCGAGCCCTCGAGGTAGCCGACGGCGTAGATGGTGGTGACGAGCCAGAGCACCGTCGAGAGCGACACGAACAGCAAGGCGAACGAGTCGACGCGCAGCAAGAGATCCGCCCCCGGCACGAACGGGATCCGGGCCTGGAACTGCTCGCCCCGCAGAACGCCGACGAGGATGATGCCGACCAGCCCGAGCTTGGTGAGCGCCGCCGCGACGTTCAGCGCGGTCCGCTCCCTCGTGCGGTGCTCCGCGAGCCCGAAGATCACGAGCCCGGGCCCGAGCGAGCTGAGGATCACGAGGACCGGAAGCGCGGAGCTCCAGGTCATGGCGTGAGTCCTTTCGCGAGGAGGTCGAGGACGACGCCGGAGCCCAGGCCGAGCACGAACCCTGCGATCCCGAGCACGAACGCCGCGAACTGACCGGCGAGAGGCGCGTGCACGCGCTCGATCGGCCCGGCGGTCGTGAGCGCGAGGCGCAGGATCCGGAACATGTAGCCGGCCGACACCAGGCTGCCGGCGACCAGTACGACGACGGCCCACCACTGATCGGTCTCGATCGCGGCCCGCACGAGCAGCCACTTGCCGATGAAGCCGCCCGTCGGAGGCATGCCCATGATGCTCGCGGCGGCCAGTGCGAGCGCGAAGAACGACAGCGGCAACCGCGCCGAGAGGCCGTGCACCTGCTCGATACGGTCGTCGCCGCCGAGACGCTCGAGCGTGTCGGACACCAGGAACAGCGCGGCGACCGCGAAGGCATGCGAGAGGACGATGTAGACCGCGCCTTCCCAAGCGGCAGGCGTCGCGAGCGCGAACCACAGGAACAAGTAGCCGGTGTGCGCGACGCTCGAGTACGCGATCACCAGCCGCAACCTCACCTGCCGGAGCGCGAGCACGGAGCCCCACACGATCGCCCCGCTCGCGAGGGCGCCGAGGATGGGACCCGCGCTGGCGGCGAACGCGTGCGGCAGGGCGGGCCACACCCGGAGCACCACGATGAAGGCGGTCTTGCCGACGATCGCGGCGAGCAGGGCGGCGACGATCGCGCGCGCATTCGCATAGACCGGAGGCAGCCACGCATGCACGGGGAACAGCGCTGCCTTGAGCACGAGGCCGGCGACGAGCAGCCAGAGTGCCGCCCACGTGACCGGCGTCGACGTCATGCGCTCGGCGATCAGCGCGAGATCGAGCGTGGCATAGCGCCCGTACAGCAGCGCGACGCCGACCAGGTACACGAGCGAGCCCGGGAGGGCGATCAGCATGTACCGCAGCGCGACCCGCAGCGCGCCGCGCTCGCCACCGATCGAGAGCAGGACGACCGCCGCGATCGTGACGAGCTCCAGCGTGACGTAGAGGTTGAAGACGTCGCTCGAGAGCACGAGCGCGTTCGAGCCAGCCCACGCGAACAGCCACACCGCGAAGAACCGTGCGGCGCTGGTTTCGCGGCCGGTGGTGCGTGCGACCGTGACGAAGCCGAGCGTGCTCGCGATGATCGCGATCGCGAGCGAGAGCACCGCCGCCAACCCGTCCGCGCGCAGGAGGATCCCCAGCGGCGCCGCCCAGCCACCGACGTGGAGCTCGGCGGGGCCGTCGCGCTCGACCCGCCGCGCGAGATCGATCGCGGAGGCGAGCGTGGCGGCGACCCCCGCACCGGCGACGTAGCGGGCCGCACGCGAGCCGACGAGGGCGACGGCCAGTGCGGCCACGAGCGGCACCAGCAGGACGGCCGCCACCGTGGCGTTCACGGCCAGCCTCCCTCGTCATCCGACGACCGGCGATCCGCGAGACGGATCGCGATGGCGAGCGCCAGGGCGGTCGCGCTGACCGAGATCACGACACCTGTCAGCACCAGAGCGTGCGGCACCGGGTCGGGCTGCGCCGGCGCGCTCCGGTCGGCGAGCGCGACGAGGATGAGGAATACACCGGTGCCGATCAGGTTCGCTGCGAGGATGCGCTTCAACAGCGGGGCGCACGCGAACACGCCGTACAGCGAGAGCGCGATGATCGCGGCTCCCGAGCATGCATAGATCGACCACGCGCTCACCACCGATCCTCCGGGTGCCTCGCGGCCTCCCCTGGCGCTGGCTCGCCGGGGAAGAACATCAGCAGGACGATCGAGATCGAGAGGGTCAGCGCGACCTCGATCGAGATGATGAGCTGCTTGGCGCTCGCGGATGGATACTCGAGCAGCTGCGCGCCGGTCGCGAGCGGCAGCGCGGCGACGGCGATGAACCACGCGAGCCCCGCGACCAGCGCGGCTCGCACGGCGATGCTGGACATCCGGGGCGGACGGAGCACGCGCGCGAGGACCAGCAGGATCCCGCCACCCGCGAGCACGGCGGCGGCTTGAAACGCTCCACCCGGAGCGCTCGCACCTCGCCACAAGAGATACCCGGCGACGAGGACGACGATCGGCGTGAGCACGCGGGCGAGCACGCGCGGGTGTGGTGACAGCGGGTCATCGCCGCCGGGGACCGAGCCGGGCGCGTAGAGGCGTGCGCCGAGCGCGGCGGTCACGAGCACCGCGATCTCGAGCAACGTGTCGTAGCCGCGGAAGCTCAACAGGACGGCGGTGACGGGGTAGTCGACGTGCGCGTCGGCGAGCCGAGCATCGACCTCGTGCGCGAGCCCCACCGGCTGCGTGAGATGGATGACCGCGACGGCGAGCCCGACGCCGACCGCGGTGACGAGGATGCCGACACCGACGCGGGTCGCGCGCGACACGGGCTCGGTCACGCCGGCCTCCGCGCCGATCCAGCTCAGCGCATTCATGAGCAGCGCGCCGGTCAAGCCCGCGCCGACCGCCGCTTCGACCAGCGCGATGTCCGGCGCGTGCAGGCGCGCCCACGCGAGCGCGGAGACCAGGCCCAGCGCGACGAACAGCACGACGGAGGACGCCAGATCCTTGCTCGCGAGGATGCGCCACACGAGCACCGGCATGACGGTCGCGAGCACGACATCGAACACCAGATCGAGCGCGGTCATCGCCGGCTCCATGGACGGATCCCGCGGTTCCATGTCGCGCGCGCGATCACCTGACACGACACCGCGTTGACGACGAGCAGGAGCACCCAGATCGCGATCACCTTGAGGGCAACCGCGAGCTCGCTCGACTGGATGGCGAGGCCGCTCACGATGAAGCCGAGCCCGACGTTGTCGGGCTTCGTCAACGCGTGCAGGCGCGTGTAGACATCCGGAAACCTCAGCAGTCCGACCGTCCCCGCGAAGAAGAACACGGCGCCGACCACCCAGAGCGCGGTCGCCACGACGTCGATGACGGTCACGGCCCAGCCCCCGTGGGGGCGCGATAGCGCGCGAACGTGATGACCACGGTCGGCGCCAGCAGCGTGAACACCAGCGCGACGTCCCGCAGTGCTTCGGCGCCAGGATCGGCCGCGAGCAGCAACAGCACCGCGACCGCGGTGGTGCAGAACAGCTGCGCGACGAGCATGCGATCCGCCAGCGTGGGACCGCGGGTGATGCGCGCCAGACCGGCGACGACGGAGATGAGGAGCACCACGGTGATGCCCATCCGCACCTCATGCATGCGCGTCCTCCCCGCCGACCGCGCGGTCGATCGAGCGCTCGAGTCGCGCTGCTAGTGTTGGGGTAGCGTCGTCCTCGACGAGCACGTGGATCTCGAGGTGCGCCTCGTGTTCGGCGACGACCAGCGAACCGGGAGCCATGCTGAGCGCGCCGGTGAAGAAGTGAGCTCCGGGGCCAGGAGGCAGCTGCAGCTCGTAGTCGAGCATCCCCGGAGCGATCGGAACCGAGCGCGCCAGCGCGCGGCGCGCGACATCGATGCCGCCGCGGATCGATCCGACCAGGAACACGCCGGCGAGCTGCAGGAGCCCGCGCAGCCGCCAGCGTGGCGGTCGCACGTCCGAGACGCGCAGGCCGCAGAGCACCGCCGCCGCGATGACGAGCGCGCTGAACACCAGGCTCGTGGAGCGTCCCTCGTTCAGCAACCACCACCCGCCGGCGGCGAGCACCAGGCGCAGGCCGGACACGCGCGCACGCTCCGCGCGAGACATACGCGGTCTACCGACGTCGAGCGCTGGCGCCGTCGAGTGCGTCATGGGGGCGCGAGTCGTTCGTTGCGACCGCCGTGCCGGTCACCTACTGCAAAGCTCTGACAGAGCCGCTGGCGTGCCGCTGCGTGGCGCCGGCGATGCATGGAGCCATCGCGTGACCGTGACCACCGACGTCCGGAGCCTCGATGGAGCGCCGCGACCGCATGCGCGCGCGGCCGCGGCCGTGCGCTCGGTGCTCGTGCCGATCGATCTGACCGCGATCTCGGATCGTCTCATCGCCCGGCTCGCGTTGTTGCCGCTCGCCGACGACGCGCGCATCACGCTGCTCCACGTCGTCCCGGACAGCCTGCGTGTACGAGACCAGCACCGGGCCGAGCGCGATGCTCATCGTTTCCTGGACGACGAGGCCGGCTATCTCGCGGACGCGCTCTCCGATCACGTCAGCGTGCGACCGATGGTGACGCACGGCGCGCCCGCCAAGGCGATCGTCGCGCGCGCCAACGCGATGCACGCGGAGCTCATCGTCATGGGACGGGGCGGCGAGCGCGCCTTGCGCGAGGTGTTCCTCGGCTCGACCGCGGAGCGCGTGATCCGCGCGAGCTCGTGCCTGGTGCTCGTGGTCCGGCTGCCCGCACGCAGAGCTTACCAGCACCCCGCGCTCGCCCTGGAGCTCCAGCCAGCGCCGCATGACGTGATCGCGGGGATGTTGCGCGTGGTCTCGGGCCCGCGCCCGAGGGTCACGGTGGTTCACACGTTCGATGCGTACTATGGCCTCGCTTCGCTCGGTCTGTCCGACGAGGAGCTCGCGCACAGACACGAGGAGCTCGCGCATGCCGCGTCGCGAGAGCTCGCCCGGATCCTCGCCGCCTCGGTCGAACGCGCGCGGATCGCGCCGCGTGATGCACCGTCGTGGAGATATCTGGTCGAGGCCGGCTCGCCGCGGATCAACATCGAGAAGGCCGTGAGACGGCTGGGCGCCGATCTGCTCGTGCTCGGCACGCGCGGACGCAAGGGCATCGCGCACATGCTGCTCGGCTCGGTGGCCGGCGATGTGTTGCGCGAGGTCCCGTGTGACGTGCTGGTCGTCCCGCCAGCGTCAGCGTCGTCGCGCCATTAGAGAGCGCGAAGCAGATCGAACGCCGTGATGATCCCCTCGAGTCGCTCGCGCGTGCCGACGAGCACGCGATGGATCCCTTCGTTGCGCATGGTCTCCGCCACCTGCGCGACCGGCGTGTCGGGCGAGACCCAGATGACCTCGGGGGTCGCGACCTCGCTCGCGGTGATCGCCTGGAGCTGGGTGAGAAGATCTTCCTCCTCGCCCTCATCCTGATCCTCGTCGAGGGCTTGCTCCAGCGCACCGAGGACGTCGCTCGCGCTCACCAGGCCGACCACCACACCGTCGGGACCGATCACCGGCAACCCGCCGATCTGGGTGACGACCAGCAGGTGCTGGACCTCGAGCAACGATGCGCTGGAAGGCACCGTCACCGGCTCCGCGTGCATGAGATCGCGAGCACACAGCATCGTTCCGATGAGGAGAGCAAGAACTGCGCCCCGGAGCAAGAACTGCGCCTCGCGAGGCGAGACGCCGCTGATCCGAACATGCTCGTGCGCCGATCCGACACCGAGCGATTCCCGCGCAGCGCGGGGGGATAGACCAGACATCGGCTCGTCTGGTCGAGCTGGCCCACGACGACCTGACGAGCTCGTGCGCGGGCGGTAGCCTCCTCCATGGCGACCGCGCGCACGGCGAAGGTGGTGCTGATCGGGGCCGGGTTCGCCGGCCTCGAAGCCGCCAAGCAGCTCGCCGCGCGACCCGACGTGCATCTCACGATCATCGATCGGCACAACTATCACCTGTTCCAGCCGCTGCTGTATCAGGTCGCCACCGGCGGCCTCGATCCGTCGAACATCGCGACCCCGATCCGCGAGTTGTTCGAGCGCGCTCCGAACGTCGAGGTGCACCTCGGTGCGGTGGACGCGATCGACCTCGACCGCAAGGTCGTTCGGGCGGGGCGCATCTCCGTGGAGTTCGATTATCTGATCGTCGCGACGGGATCCTCGCACAGCTACTTCGGGCATCCCGAATGGGAGCGCTACGCGCCCGGGCTCAAGACGCTCGAGCAGGCCGTCGAGATCAGGCGTCGCATCCTCATCGCGTTCGAGCGCGCCGAGAACGAGCGCGACGAAGCGGTGCGGCGTGCCTATCTGACGTTCGTCGTCGTCGGCGGCGGTCCGACGGGTGTCGAGCTCGCCGGTGCGATCGCGGACATCGCGCGCACGGTGCTGACGCGCGACTTCCGCAGCATCGATCCGAGCAGCGCTCGCGTGCTGCTCTGCCAGGGCGAGCCGCACGTGCTGCCGAGCTTCGAGCAGCGCCTGTCGGTCGAGGCGGAGCGTGCGCTGACGCAGATCGGTGTCGACGTGAGGACGTCGACTCATGTGGAGGAGGTCGATGCGGATGGCGTGATCGCGAATGGCGAGCGCATCGCGGCCAAGACCGTGTTGTGGGCGGCCGGGGTGACGGCGTCCACGCTCGGGAAACAGCTCGCCGCTCCCGTCGACCATGCGGGTCGTGTTGCGGTCGCGGCCGACCTGTCGCTACCCGGCCATCCCGACGTGTTCGTTGTCGGCGATCTCGCGCGGGTCGAGCTTCCGTCGGGCGGGCTGGCGCCGGGGCTCGCGCAGGTCGCGATGCAGGAGGGCCGCACCGCGGCTCGCAATGTCCTCGCCTCGCTGCACCAGCGAGAACGCACCGCGTTCGGTTATCACGACAGGGGCATGCTCGCGACGATCGGCAAGCATCGCGCGATCGCCCAGCTCAAGCACGTCCGGATCTCCGGTCGCGTCGCGTGGTGGCTCTGGCTCGCGGTTCACGTGATGTTCCTGGTCGGCTTTCGCAATCGGCTGCGCGCGCTCGGCACGTTTGCGTGGAGCTACGTATTCTCGAAGCGCGCCTCGCGGCTCATCACGACCCCGGAGTGGAAGCTCGAGACGTGAGCGCGATCGCGGGAGCGTGCACCTGCGCCATGCAGTGCGCGGGTGCCACGCACCCTCCCGCCACAGCTGTCGCCGAGTAGTGGCGGATCTCGCGTATTCACGTCGAACGTGGGTTGGTGCGCCACATGCACCGCGCGGCGCATCCGCACAGGGGGAGATCATGAGCGTGACGATCGATGAAGCGATCGAGCGAGTCGAACAGCTGTATCACGTGCTGACGGGAACGCGCCCGCCGGCTTCGAATGGGCAACGCGTCGCGTTTCCGCCGGAGGTGGACCCGATCGTCCACGTCCACGAGCAGCTGGGTGGCATGCTCGATCGCGTCGACGCGGTGATCTCGTCGGGCCGCGCGTGGACGCCGCGCGCGCTGATGTACCGGGACGGCGAAGACATCGTGTTCGCCGTCGACGTGCCGGGCGTGCGGCGCGAGGAGCTGCAGATCCGCGTCGCGCCCGAGTCCGTCACCGTGGTCGGGCGACGCGTGGGACCGCCGCGCCCCACGCTCGCGAGCGACGCGCCCGTCGGGCCGTTCACGCGCTCGTTCCCATTGCTGGCGCGGATCTCGCCGGAACACGTCAGCGCGCGTCTCGATGACGGCGTGCTGGCGATCCGGATCCATCCATCGCCGCGCACTCAACCTTCACAGATCACGATCACGTCGTAGTGGGTTTGGCAATCGAGAGGAGATCAGGAATGGAAACGGTCAAGGTCGATAACCAGAAGCTTCAACTGCTCAACGAGCGCATCGCACAGACGATCGAGGCGCTCAACCAGGTGAGGATGTCCGCGCACAGCATCCAGCACACGCTGGCCGTGCCGCCCCAGAGCTACGCCCAGTACGGCGCCTACGCGTCGACGGCGTTCTCGCCGGTGCAGCCCTTCTACGGCGTGCCCTACGCGCAGCAGGCATTCGTGCCACCGTACGCGGTGCAGCCGCACCCGATCGCGCAGACGGGGAACCCGTACGTCACACCGTTCACGGCGAACCCGTACGCCACGTCGCTCGCGATGAGCCCGTTCGTCACGCCGTTCTCGGGGCAGAACCCGTACGTCACGCCGTTCTCGGCGCAGAACCCGTACACCTCGCTGTTCACGGGGAACCCGTACATCACGCCGTTTGCGACGACGCCGTTCACCGGCTCGCCGTTCGCGACGACCCCCTACACCACGCCGTTCGCGACGACGCCGTTCACCGGCTCGCCGTTCTTCGGCGGCATCCAGCAGACGACGGCCCCGGTGGCCTCGCCGCTCGGCGCGTGGTCGATGCCATACGTCGGCAACGGCATCTCGCAGTCGCCCTGGGATCCGAGCGCGGCGATGCGCGGCTCGCACACGTGGCAGCATCCCTACTCGGCCACGATCTCGTGACCTGCGGAGGTCGGCGTTGCCGACCATGAATCCGATGATGCGCGTGCCGGCGCTCGACCACGAAGGTGGCCGAGCAGTCGGCGCGCGCCTCGTCGCGTTCAGCGTGCGACCGACGACGCCGTTGTCGGAGCGCGGCTCGAACCGGCGAGTGCCATGGTCGCGGTCATCATGACGAGCGCGACGATCGGGAACAGCATCTTGCGCGCGACGCGGCGCTGCTTCTTGGTCAGCTTCTTCATTCCGCAAAACAAGCCCGAGAACGCAGCTGTGGCCAAGTTTTCGGCTGGGTCCGATCAGTGCGTGACGAGGACGGCGGTGCCGTCGAAGCGACCGGCGCGTAGGTCGTCGAGCGCGCGGTTGGCGTCCTCGAGGTTGTAGCGGATGACGTGCGGGTGCAGCTCGACGACGGGCGCGAGCGCGAGCAGGGCCTCGGCGTCGCGCCGCGTGAGGTTCGCGACGGAGCGCAGCGTTCGCTCTTCCCACAACAAGCGATAGGGGAACGACGGGATGTCGCTCATGTGGATGCCGGCGCACACGACGGTGCCGCCGGGCGCGGTCGCCGCGAGCGCGAGCGGCACGAGCTCGCCCGCGGGCGCGAAGATGATCGCCGCGTCGAGCTCGACCGGCGGCCGGACCGTGGAGTCGCCCGCCCACGCGGCGCCGACGCTGCGCGCGAAGGCTTGACCGCGCGTATCGCCGGGGCGCGTGAACGCGTAGATCTCGCGACCGAGGTAGCGTGCGACCTGAGCGATCAGATGGCCAGCCGAGCCGAAGCCGTAGAGGCCGAGGCGGCGCGCATCGCCGGCGAGCGTGAGCGCGCGATAGCCGATCAACGCACCGCAGAGCAGCGGACTGGCGTCGACCGCCGAGTACGTCGCCGGCAGCGGGAACACGAAGCGAGCATCGGCGACGCAGCTGTCGGCGAAGCCGCCGTCGCGCTGATAACCGGTAAACCGAGCGGTGCGGCAGAGGTTCTCGCGCCCACTCGTGCAGTAGGAGCAGTGACCGCACGTCCAGCCGAGCCACGGGACGCCGACGCGATCGCCGGCGGCGTGCGCGGTGACACCGGGGCCGAGCGCGTCGACGGTGCCTGCGATCTGATGCCCGGGGATGATCGGCAGCAACGGATCGGGGAGCTCGCCGTCGACGAGGTGCAGATCGGTGCGGCACACGGCGCACGCGTCGATCGCGATGCGCACCTCCCCGGGACCGGGAACGAGCGCCGGCCGCTGTCGTAGCACCAGCGGCTCGCGGAGGCGCTCGAGCACCATCGCGCGCATCAACGCCCCGGCAGGATGACGGCTAGCCGCCACGGCAGCTGCCCTTCCGGGCAGTCCACGGGGTGCCGATCGGAATGACACGCACCGGCCCCCGCGATCTCGCGCAGCTCCGCGGGGTTTCCCCAGCGCGTAAGGCGCAACGCTTTCATGCGACTCCGAAGAGCAAGCGTCGTGCCGCGCGTCGCGCGCTAGCCTTCGAGGAGAGCCATGCACGACCACGCACACGGTCACGCGCATCACAGCCATCCGCCGATCAACGCGAACCGCGCGTTCGCGATCGGCATCTCGCTCAACGTCGCCTTCGTGCTCGCCGAGGTCGTCGCCGGCGTCATCGCCGATTCGACGGCATTGCTCGCAGACGCGGCGCACAGCCTCGGCGACGTGCTCGGGCTCGCGATGGCGTGGGGCGCGACGTGGCTCGCTCGTCGCCAGCGCACCGCACGCCGGACCTACGGCCTGAAGCGAACCACGATCCTCGCGGGTCTCGCGAACGCGATGTTGATCCTGTTCGCGATCGGCGGCGTGACGTGGGAAGCGATCCGTCGCATCGGCGATCCGGCGCCGATCGACGGCGGCATCGTCGCCGTCGTCGCCGCGATCGGAGTCCTCGTCAACGGAGGCGCCGCGATGATGTTCGCCGCGGGGCGCGAGCGCGACGTCAACCGCCGTGGCGCGTATCTCCACCTGATGGCGGACGCGGCGGTGTCGGCGGCCGTCGTGATCGCCGGCCTGATCGTGTGGCAGACCGGGCACACGTGGATCGATCCGGCGACCAGCATCGTGGTGTCGATCGTCATCCTGTACGGCACGATCGATCTCTTGCGCGAGGCCCTCGATCTGCTGCTCGACGCGGTGCCGTCGCACATCGATCCCGTTGCCGTCGAGGACTACCTCGCGAAGGTGCCCGACGTGCAGGCGGTGCACGACCTCCACATCTGGTCGATGAGCACGACGCAGGCCGCGTTGACCGTGCACCTGGTCATGCCGTGCCAGGCGTCGTCGCCGACGCTGTTGCGCGAGCTCGAGGCCGAGATCGAGCATCGCTTCGGCATCGCGCACACGACGATCCAGATCGAGCCGATGACCGGCACCGACGGCCGGCGCTGCGCGAGCTGTTAG
>DATLHR010000393.1:0-5143 GCA_035539815.1 Kofleriaceae bacterium | reverse complement strand
CGTACGGCCCACGCTAAGACCTCCCCCGGAGAGGCGCACTCCGACCCGTTGGCGCGCGCGACGACTGTATCGCCGGTGCGACAGGGACGGGCGCACTGCATGCGCATCGCCACAGGTCGCCGTCACGAGATCGCGCACTTGCGCCGGCACTCGACTTGCTCGCTGGCGCGCATGCACGCGAAGGCCAGTCTCGCGGTGATGCTGTTGAGCGCCGCATGCGGAACGACGATCGCGGTCACGCCGATCAATCCGTCACCCCGCCCGCTGAGGGCGCGGCCGCCCGAGACGGTGGAGCTGTTCACGAGCGGGCCACCGCTGCGGCCGTTCGTCGACGTGGCGTACCTCGAGGCCGAGCAGGAGAGCCATCTCAGCGCGCACGGGACGCGCGAGTTCTTCGATCAGCTCCGTGCGCGAGGCGCAGCGATCGGATGTGACGCGCTCGTCATCGGCGGCAAGACGAACCGCACGACGGTCTCGATCGACCTGAAGACGCCCGCGAACATCCGCGGAATGACCGCGACGTGCATCGTGTACACCGCGCCGATCGAGCATGCGGTCGCGGCCGGCGCGCCGCGGTAGAGCTACTTCTTGTCGCCGCCGCCGAGCTTCGCGAACGGATTATTCGTGAAGCCCGAGACGCCCCAGTTCGAAGTCGGCGGACCGGCGGGACGATCGTCGCGGCGCGGACCGCGATCGTCACGGCGCGGGCCACGGTCGTCGCGACGCGGGCCCTGACCACCACCGCCTTCGCCGCGCCACGGCCCGCCCTGCGGACCGCCACCCTGGCGCTGATCGCGCGGACCGCCGCCACGCTGATCGCGCGGGCCACCTTCGCCACGCCACTGCCCTCCGCGCGGGCCGCCTTGGCGTTGATCGCGTGGACCGCCTTGGCGTTGATCGCGTGGACCGTCTTGGCGCTGATCGCGTGGACCGCCGCCGCGCGGACCGCGCTGATCACCGTGGGCGGCGTGCTCGCCCTGCGGCGCGTGCTCGCCGTGCGCGGCCTGCTCGCCCTGCGGCGCTTCGCCCTGCGGACCGCGCTCGCGCCACTGACGGCGCTCGGCCTGCTCGTGTGCGGCCTGCTCGCCCTGCGGCGCTTCGCCCTGCGGGCCACGCTCGCGCCACTGTCGGCGATCGCCCTGCGCGGCTTGCTCGCCCTGCTGAGGCCCGCGCTCGCGGCGTGGCTGCTGGCCCTGCGGCTGCCCCTGCATGTGGGGCTGCTGTGCACCGCCGCCGCCACGACCGCGACCGCCACGACGGCGGCCCTGGCCCGGCTGGCCCGGCTGGCCCGGCTGCTGACCGTCGCCACGTGGCTGCTTCGGCGCCGGCTGGCCGCCTCGCTTCGCGGACAGCCCGATGCGCTTGCGCGCGTGATCGACCTCGAGCACGCGCACGGTGAGCTTCTGCCCGACCTTCACGACCTCGGCCGGGTCTTTGACGAACTGGTCGGAGAGCTGCGAGACGTGGACGAGGCCGTCGTTGTGCACGCCGATGTCGACGAACGCGCCGAACGCCGTGACGTTGGTGACCACGCCCTCGAGGACCATGCCCTGCTTGAGGTCCTCCATCGCGGTCACATCGTCGCGGAAGTTCGGCGGCGCGAACTCGGCGCGCGGATCGCGGCCCGGCTTCGCGAGCTCGGCGGCGATGTCCTGCAGGGTCGGCAGCCCGACGTCGCCTTCGACATACTTCGACAGATCGATCTTGTCGACGAGCTCCTGGTTGCCGACGAGCGCGCTCAGCTCGACGCCGAGGTCGCTCGCGATCTTCTCGACGAGCGGATACCGCTCGGGGTGCACGGCGGACTTGTCGAGAGGATGCGCGGCGCCGGCGATGCGGAGGAAGCCCGCGGCCTGCTCGAACGCCTTCGGCCCGAGGCCGGAGACGTCGGTCAGCTGGGCGCGGCTCGCGAACGAGCCGTGCGTGTCGCGGTGCACGACGATCTTCTTGGCGAGCGCCTTGCCGATGCCGGCGACGTGGCCGAGCAGCTGCGCGCTCGCGGTGTTGAGCTCGACGCCGACCTTGTTGACGCAATCCTCGACGACGTCGCCGAGCTTCTTCGAGAGCATCGGCTGGTGCACGTCGTGCTGGTACTGACCGACGCCGATCGCCTTGGGCTCGATCTTCACGAGCTCGGCGAGCGGATCCTGCAGCCGCCGCGCGATCGAGATCGCACCGCGGATCGTCAGGTCGAGCTCCGGGAACTCCTCGCGCGCGAGGTCGGAGGCGGAGTACACGCTCGCGCCGGCCTCGTTGACCTGCACGACGTACGGTGCGTTCGGCCCCTCGCGTAGGCCGGCCTCGGCGAGCGCGCGCTTGACGAACACCTCGGCCTCGCGGCCGCCGGTGCCGTTGCCGACGGCGATCGCGCGCGGCTGGAACTGCTGCACGAACGCGAGGAAGTCTTCCTTCGCCTTCGCGAGCTGCGCATCACCCTGGGTGATGTAGATGGTGACCGTGCCGAGGAACTTCCCGGTCGCGTCGATCGCGGCGCACTTGCAGCCGGTGCGCAGCCCCGGATCGACGCCGATCACTGCCTGCGTGCCGAGCGGCGCCGCCAGCATGAGGTTGCGCAGGTTGCCGGCGAAGATCTCGACGGCGGCGCCGTCGGAGCGCAGCTTGAGCTCGGCGCGCACGTCGTTCTCGACGGACGGCGCGAGCAGGCGCTTGAGCGCATCGGCGATCGCGAGCTGCAGCTGCGACGCCCACGGCGACGCCGGCGCGAAGTGCACGAGGCGCTCGATGCCCTCGCCCACCTTCTGCGCGTCGACGACGACCTGCGCGCGCAGCACGCCCTCGGCCTCGCCGCGACGGATGGCGAGGAACCGGTGCGACGGGATCGCCTTCACCGCCTCGCTGAACTGGTAGTACTGCTCGAACTTCGTCGGCTCGTCGGCCTTGCCCGGCACCACCGACGACACGAGCTCGCCGTGCTCGCCGTACTCGCGGCGCACGAACGCGCGCACCTCGGCGGTGTCCGCGATCTGCTCGGCCACGATGTCGCGCGCACCCGCGAGCGCCTCCTCGGCGTTGGGCACCGAACCCTCGACGACAAACCTCTGCGCCTCGGCGAGGGGGTCGCCCTCCGCGCCCTGCGCGAGGATCAGCTCGGCGAGCGGTGCGAGGCCCTTCTCGCGCGCCACCGACGCACGCGTCTTGCGGCGCGGGCGGTACGGCGCATAGAGGTCCTCGAGCTCGGCCTTGGTGGCCGCGGCGCGCAGCTTGGCCTCGAGCTCGGGTGCGAGCTTCCCCTGCTCGGCGACCGACGCGAGGATCGCCGCGCGGCGCGTCTCGAGCTCCACGATGTATTCGCGCTTCTCCTCGATCGCGCGGATCTGCACCTCGTCGAGGCCACCCGTGCGCTCCTTGCGGTAGCGCGCGATGAACGGGACGGTGTTGCCTTCGTCGAGCAGGGCGACCACCGCGGCGATCGCGCCCGCCGGCAGCTCGAGGGCAGCGGCCAGCGCCGGCACGACGTCCAGTTGGATGGGCGCGGCGGGAGTGGTGGTCTCGTCGGTCATATAGAGCCGGCGACCGTAGCCGCGGGGCGATTGGCGGGCAAGCGCCAACCGGGTCGTCCGCGCGCCGAGCGTGTAATGTCACGCCATGCCCAACGCCCCCTCCCTCGGGCCCGACCGCGTCCGCCTGATCCAGCGCCTGCCCAAGGTCGAGCTGCACCTTCACATCGAAGGCACGCTCGAGCCGGAGATGATGTTCAGCCTGGCCGGCAAGCACGGCGTGGCGCTCCCGTACGCCTCCGTGGAGGCCGTGCGCGCCGCGTACAACTTCCACGACCTGCAGTCGTTCCTCGACCTCTACTATGCCGGCTGCGCCGTGCTCCGTGACCGCCGCGACTTCTACGCGCTCGCGATGGCGTATTTCACGCGCGCCCACGCCGACAACGTCGTGCACGCCGAGCTGTTCTTCGATCCGCAGACGCACACCGCGCGCGGCATCCCGATGGAGGTGGTGATCGCCGGCTTGCGCGACGCGATGGACGACGCGCACCGCCGCTACGGCATGACCTCCGAGCTCATCCTCTGCTTCCTCCGCCACCTCTCCGAGGAAGACGCGTTCGCGACGCTCGACGCCGCCCTGCCCTTCCGCCGCGAGCTCATCGGCGTCGGCCTCGACTCCGGCGAGCGCGGTAACCCGCCGAGCAAGTTCGCGCGCGTGTTCGCCAAGGCCCGCGACCTCGGGCTGCGGCCCGTCGCCCACGCCGGCGAGGAAGGCCCCGCCGCCTACATCAAGGAGGCCCTCGACGTCCTGCGCGTCGAGCGCATCGATCACGGCGTCCGCTGCGACGAGGATCCCGCGCTCGTCGCGCGCCTCGTGCGCGATCAGGTCCCGCTCACCGTATGCCCGCTGTCGAACCTCAAGCTGTGCGTCGTGAAGGATCTCGCGCAGCACAACTTCGCCACGCTGCTGCGCAAGGGCGTCGCCGTCACCATCAACTCCGACGACCCGGCGTACTTCGGCGGCTACATCGGCGAGAACTACCGCGCCACCGCCGCGGCGCTCGACCTCTCGCCCGCCGAGCTCGTGACCGTGGCCGAGAACGCGGCGCGCGCGTCGTTCCTGCCCGCCCAGGCGAAGGCATCGCTGCTGTCCGGGATCCGGACCGCCGCCGCCCGCGCCTGATCACTCGCGCCGCGGCGGCACGATGATGCGGAGCGTCTTGCAGTCGTCGATGCCCTTGGCCTTCGCCATCGCCTGGAGCTCGTCCGAGAGCTCCCAGGCGGTCTTGCGCCCGCCGGCCATGCCGGCCAGCACCTGGTGCAGCTCCGGGCTCTTCGTGTGCTCGACGACGTACGGGCCGACCTCCACGAACGTCTTGAAGTCGTTCGCCACGGCCGCGTTGCAGAAGAACTCCATGTCCTCCTTCAGGCGATCCTTCGACGAGCACGCCGTCAACGCCAGCACACAGAGCAGGAACCATCGCATGCGTCGATCCTACTTCACGACGCCGCTCGCGATCGCGATGGCGCGCACCATGTCGATCGTGTCGGCCTGGTCGGCGGTCTTGTCGTCGCGATAGCGCACGAGACGCGCGAACCGCAGCGCCAGCCCGCCCGGATACTGCGACGAGCGCTGCACGTCGTTGAACGCGATCTCGACGACCTTCTCCGGCCGCACGTAGACG
>DATLHR010000392.1:0-3716 GCA_035539815.1 Kofleriaceae bacterium | reverse complement strand
CACGATTGAGGGTTGCCGACCCTCAGCAACGCTGACTTTCGGTGCGTAATCGTTAGAACGGATCCGATGGTGATCCGGATCAAGCGCCACCCGAAGCACGCAGCGATTACGGTTCCGAACCGCGAAGTCGAACCGACCGATGAGATCAAGCTGAGGCTGATCGCGTGGCTCGTCTCTGACATCGGGCGAAGGGTCGACGTCGAGGAGATCGAGTTGTGTTACGAACCCGACGACCGCACGGATACCGAGAGCTAGCGGCCGCAAGGAGCCGTTGGTCGATCACGGATGGAACGTACGGCGCGGGTTGGTGGGCCGACACATTTGACGCTTGCCTCCTGACACGGTTCGCTTGCCGTTCAGCTAAATTAAATTAGCCGAGGTATGGCTCGTGGCAGACGGCCTCGATGTTGTGGCCGTCGGGATCGAGCACGAAGCCGCCGTAGTAGTGCTCGTGGTAGTGCGGGCGCACGCCGGGCTCGCCGTTGTCCTTGCCACCGGCGGCGATCGCGGCGGCGTAGAAGTCACGCACGGCGGCGCGGCCCTTCGCGTTGAATGCGATGTGAGACGTGCCCTGAACGGGCGCCTGACCGAGCCAGAAGTCGGGCTTGCCGGCGACGCCGAAGCCGGCCGCCTGGCCATCGAACTTCATGAGGAGGGTGTAGCCGAGCGGCGCGAGCGCCTTGGTGTAGAACGCGATGCTGCGCTCGAGGTCGGTGACGCTGATCCCGATGTGATCGATCATGGGCGCACGATACCGGCGAGCGAGGGCGTTCGAGTAGACTGGGCGCGTGCGAAGTGCATCTGGTTGGGTGATCGCGCTCGCGTGCGTCTGCGCTCCCGCGATCGCGCACGCGGGACGAACGCCGTACGGGTGGCTGTTTGGCACCGAGGTGTTGCCGGAGCGCGGCGCTGAAGTGATCACGTGGATCGACGAGCAGAACGACCGCTCGCCCAACGACATCCGCTGGACGCGCTGGGGCTGGAGCGGGCTCGTCGGCGTGACCGACCAGCTGATGCTCGGGCTGCCGATCGAGCTGTTGTGGCGCGACAACGCGTCGACGGAGCCGTCGTTCACGTGGCAGCGCTATGGCCTCGAGGCGCGCTACCGCTTCGTGTCCCAGGATCCCGTCGATGCGCCGCCGTTCGCGCCGCTCGCGCGCGTCGCGGTGTATCGCGACATCCTCGCGCGCGATCAGGTCAACGTGGAGGCAGACCTCGTCGCCTCGACGACGACCGAGTCCGGCAGCGTGATGGTGCTCGCCGATGTCGGGTTCTCCGGTCACTTCGGCAAGGACGCGACGCACACCGAGGTGCGGCCCGGGCTCGGCGTGAGCTTCCGTGCGGTGGGTGACCTGCGCGTCGGCGCGGAGGTCTACTCGGAGCTCAGCCTCGATTCGAAGAAGGAGAGCTGGGTCGTCGTCGGTCCGAACGCCGCGTGGACACAGGGACGGTTCTGGCTGAGCGCGTCGTTCGGCATCGGCGTCTATCAGATCGAGACCGCGCCGCGCGTGCAGTGGGGGATCATGTTCTGATGCGCGCGGCGGTGGTCATCCTGCTCGTGCTCGCGGGCGTCGTCGACGCACAGCCGGTGGGCCGTGTCGTCGGGACTGTGGCAGTCACGGAGGCCGACGGCAAGCCGGCGCGCGGCGCCGAGGTGATCGTGTACGTCGTCGGGTTCAAGGAGCGCAGCGCGGGTAGCGTGACCACGATCGTGCAGAAGGACCGAAGGTTCATGCCGGAGCTCGTCGCGATGACGGCGGGCGACAGCGTCGCGTTCCCGAATGGCGATAAGTTCCTGCACAACGTGTTCTCGCCCTCGAACACGCGGAAGTTCGACCTCGGCTCGTTCAAGAAGGGCGAGTCCAAGACGAAGGAGTTCCCGTCGCCGGGCGTCGTCGACGTCTACTGCAACATCCACCCGGAGATGGCAGCGACGATCGTGGTCGTACCGAATCGGGCGCACGCGCGCGCCAAGGCCGATGGCTCGTTCGTCGTCACGGACGTGCCGCCGGGAACGTGGACGGTGTTCGCGTACACGCGGCGGGCGAGCAAGCCGGTCAGCGCGAAGGTGACGGTGACCGCCGGTGCGGACGCGTCGGTGTCGCTCGCGCTCCAGCGCGGCGCCGAGCCCGAGCACCTCAACAAGTACGGCGAGAAGTACCGCCCGGGGACGCCGAGCACGTACCGCTGGTGATGCACGCCGTCGTCGTCCTCGGCATGCATCGCAGCGGAACGAGCTGTCTCGCCGGCATGGTCGCGGCCGCCGGCCTCGCGTCGGCGGGCGAGGCGATTCGCAACTGGGACAACGCGCGCGGCCACCACGAGATGCTCGACCTCGTGCGCCTCGACGAAGCCGTCCTCGCGCACAGCGGGGGCCACTGGCTCTCGCCGCCGCGCGAGCTGCGGTGGACCGAGGCCCACGCCGCGGCGCGCGATGCCCTGTTGCGCGCTCGCATCGGCGGCCGTGCGGCGCTGCTCAAGGATCCGCGCATGCTGCTCGCGCTGCCGTTCTGGCGTGCGTCGAGTGTCCCGTTTCACGCGCTCGGCATCGTGCGCCACCCGCTCGCGGTCGCGCGCTCGCTCGAGAGCTGGCGCGGCATGCCGCTCGCGGAAGGCATCGCGCTGTGGACCGCGCACGCGAGCGCGCTCGAGCGCGATCACGCGCAGCACGGGTATCCGCTGATCGACTTCGATGCATCGAAGGGCGACGTCGTCGCCGCGGTCGCCGCCGCGTGCCGCGCATTCACCCCGGACGTCGACGAGGCCGCGCTCGCGTCTGCGTTCGAGGAGCAGCTCGTGCATCACGACGACGCGGAGGCGCCAGAGCTTCCGGGGCTCGCCGAGGCGCTCGCGCTCCACCACCGGCTCGGGGGTGCGTGCTGCGTGGGGGACCAGATCGCGCCGTCGCGTTCGCGATATCCGCGCGCCGAGCTCGCGGCGTTCGAACGTGCGCTCGCCGCGGGCGACCCGTCGACCGCCGTCGATCGCGCGCGCTCGGCGCTCGCCTCGCTGCCCGACGCCGCCGCGGTGCTCGTGCCCGTCATCACGGCGCTCGTACGGCGACGGGCGTGGTCCGAGGCGCGCGCGTTGATCGCGGAGCACGCCGCGCGGCTCGACGACGGCCTCGCGGACCTCTTGCGCGGCAAGGTCGCGCTCGCGGCGGGGGACGCGACCCGCGCCGTCGAGTACCTCGACGTGGCGTGCGCGGTGGAGCGACCCTACTACCAGGCACGCCACCTGTTGTCGCAGGCGCTGCGCGCGGCGGGGCGCGCCACGGACGCGCGCGCGGCGCTGCAGGCGATCGTGCGCGACGCACTCTATCCGCACGGACCACTCGCGACGCTGGCCGAGTGGAGCTGGCTCGACGGTGAACAGGCGCGTGCGATCGCCGAGATGCGCGAGGCGATCACCGCCGCGCCCCTGCACCGGCGTGGCCGGCTGCGGACGCGTCTCGCGGAATGGCTGGTGAGTCGTGGCGACGCAGCCGCGGCGCGTGCGGAGCTGGAGCGGGCCATCGTCGAAGATCCTGCCTATGCTCGCAGCCGCGACGTGCTGCGCGCGCGACTGGGCGCCGGCTACGAACCCTAGGGCGACGCCGGGATACAATATCAGCGCCTGGATGGGGTGCCTCGATCCGCAGCGTATGCGCGACCTCGTGGCGGGAACGCTCGATGCGGCCTCGCGCGCTCGGGCGCTCGCGCACCTGGAAGGCTGCG
>DATLHR010000391.1:0-24734 GCA_035539815.1 Kofleriaceae bacterium | reverse complement strand
ACTTCACCTCGAGCTGGGTCACCGTCGGCGGCGGAGGCTTGGTCGGGAACGAGATCACGCCGAGGCCGGGCGGCGCCGGGGTCGACGTGGGCGTCGGCGCGACCGGGCCCGACGTCGAGTTGGGCTTGGGCGTCAGGCGTGGCGATGGCAGCGCCTGCGTGCGATCGCGGGGCAATGCGTCGCGCAGCTGATCGCGCAGCTCCTCGATCGTCTGGGTCCGGCGCTCGGGCTCGCGCGAGATGGCGCGGTCGACGAGCTCGATGAACTCCGGCGGCGCGTCGGCGCGCAAGTTGGCCAGCGGAGGCGGCCTGCCTTCCGTGATCAGCTCGAGCGTCTGCATGACGTCCTGGCCCTTGAACGCGACCTGCTGGGTCGCCATCTCGTACAGGATCGCGCCCATCGCCCACACGTCCGTCGACGGGCCGATGAGGTCGGTGTTGCCGGTGACCTGTTCCGGCGACATGTACGAGGGCGTGCCGAGCATCTTGTGCACGCCCGAGAGCCGGCCCACGCCGCGCAGCTTGCTGATGCCGAAATCGAGGAGCTTGGCCTGCTCGTCGCCCGAATCATCGATCGAGATGAAGATGTTCTCGGGCTTGAGATCGCGATGCGTGATGCCGATGCGATGCGAGAGCGACAGCGCCGACATCGTCTGATCGCCGATCCGCGCGATCGCATCCCACGACAGCGGCGCGCGCAACAGGCGCACCTGCAGCGACGCACCGTGCAGGAACTCGAGGATCATCGCCGGCGAGCCATCCGGCAGCGAGATCCAGTCGGAGATGCCGACGACGTTCTTGTGCCGCAGGCTGCCGAGCAGCTCGGCCTCGCGGGCGAAGCGCTCCACGGCTTCCTGGTTCCGGAGCAGCTCGGGCAGCAGCGCCTTGAGCGCGAACGAGCGCAGCAGCTTGATGTGCTGGACCTCGTACACCACGCTCATCCCGCCCTCACCGATCTTGCGAACGACCCGATACCGGTCTCCCACGATCGCGTCGACGGGCAGCTCCGTCGTGGGGACCGACAACTCCATGGTGGGCCAGTTTACGGGATCGATCCCGAAGGAGCCCCCTGGGACGCCTGCGGAAATCCAGGTGTACCAATGTTGCACTTGATCCGTTGGTAACGAGCGGCACACTCGGGCCTCACCGACGCGAACGCCGAGGTCGCGCGTAGCCTGATCACGTGCGTGCGTTATCGATGCTCGTGGTCGTGTGGCTCGGCGCCTGCGCCGCGCGCGGAGGCGCCTTGGCGACGCCGGCCGTGGAGGCCCCACCGCTCGCGCTCGGCGCCGAGCCCGTCGTGCTCGTCCGCGGCGAGCAGATGGTGTGGGACGTGTTCTGGCAAGGGCTCGCGATCGGGCGCGCCGAGCTCCGCGTCGGGCCGTACGAGGCGCGCAGCGTGTTCGCGACCGGCACGCTCGCGAGCGCGCTCGCCGACGTTCGTCACGAGCTGACCACCGCGCTCGACGGCGAGCGCCGCGCGCACGAGGTCGTCGTGTACGACGGCGAGACGCGGCGACGCGACGTCGCGATCGATCGCGCACCCGGCGGCGGCACGCTGCACACGCTGCACTCCGCACTCGGTGCGATCCGCGCGTGGTCGCGCGGCGAGGCGCCGCGCGCGTACGTGTGGCTCGTCGTCGATGGCGATCGCTATCGCGTCGATCTCGAGCATCCGGTCCGCGACCGCACCGACCTCGGGCGTGCACTTCGCGTCGAGTGCACGGTGCGGCCGCTGGTCGCCGGCGTCGATCCGCTCGACGTCACGATCTGGCTCGCCGACACCGAGGAGCGCACGCCGGTGCGGTTCGTCGTGGTGTCCGGCGACCACCGATTGTCGGCGGAGCTCAGCGAATCCACAGCCATTTTCTCGCGTTGACAGCCGTTCTCCGTCGACGCAGACTCCGGCGGCCATGAGCCGGATCTGCCTGACTGGATGCGCCCTGATGCTCTTGCTCGCCGCCTGTGACAAGGGCCCGACAAAGAGCAGCGCTCCGGCCGCGACGGTGGCGGCGAAGGCGAGCACCGGCGGCGACACGTTCGGCGCGGGCGTCACGCTCCCCGACACGGTCGCGATCGACAAGCTGCTCGCCGACCCCAATGCGTTCAAGGGTCAGACGGTCCGCGTCGAAGGCATGATCACCGACGTGTGCCCGAAGCGCGGCTGCTGGTTCGAGCTGGCCGGCGCACAGCCGGGACAGAAGCTGAAGTTCAAGGTCACCGACGGCGAGATGGTGTTCCCGATGGATGCCAAGGGGAAGTGGGCCGTCGCGCAGGGCCAGGTGTCGGTCCGCGAGCTCTCGCTCGAGCAGAGCCGCGAGTACGCCGAGTACCAGGCCAAGGAATACCACATGCCCTACGACCCGGCGTCGATCACGCAGCCGACGCTGCTCGTCCAGCTCGACGGTACCGGCGCGCAGATCCGCGACCGCAAGTAGCGCCGTGAGCAGGAGCTGGCGGCACTGGTTCCGCGTCCTCCACCGCGACATCGGCTACATCGCGGTCGCGTTGACGATCGCGTACGCGCTCTCCGGCCTCGCCGTCAATCACATCGACGACTGGAACCCGAACTACAAGTTCGCGAGCTCGTCGTTCGACCTCGGCCCGATCCCCGACGGCCCGCTCGACGCGCGCGCCGCGCACGTGGTCGCGACGCTCGGGATCGATCGCGCGATCGTGCGCGGTCACTTCCAGGAGACCGAGCACGAGCTGCGCGTGTTCATGGTCGAGGGCCAGGAGGCGCGGCTCGATCTGCGCACCGGCAAGGGCACGCTGAAGACGCTGTCGACGCGCCCCGTCCTGTTCGAGGTCAACGCGCTGCACCTCAACAACCTCAAGGGCGTGTGGACCTACGTCGCCGACGTGTTCGCGGTCGCCCTCATGTTCCTCGCGATCACCGGCATGACGATGATGAAGGGCAACCGAGGGCTCGCCGGTCGCGGCAAGTACTTCGTGGGCGCCGGGCTGCTGATCCCGCTCGGGTTCATCCTCTACATGTACAGCTGAAACCTGACAGAAGGCTGTCACATCGAGGTGGCAACCTGCTGGCATGACGAACACCACGACGCACCGCGCGAGCTGCCACTGCCGCAAGATCCAGATCGAGGTCCAGCTCGACCTCTCCAAGGGCGCCACCCGCTGCAACTGCAGCATCTGCCATCGCATCGGGGCGTCGGGCGGCATGGTCAAGCCGGCCGACCTGCGCGTCCTGACCGACGAGTCGACGTTCGCCGTCTACCCCAACGCGATCGGCGCCCGCTACTTCTGTCCGACCTGCGGCATCCACGTCTACGGCCGCGGCGACCTGCCGGAGCTCGGTGGCGAGTTCGTGTCGGTGAACTATCAGTGCCTCGAGGACGTCGACGTCAACACGCTGCCGATCAAGTTCTGGGACGGTCGCCACGATAACTGGCAGGCGGGCATGCGCGACCAGCCGTGGCCGATCTTCACCGCTTGAGCGCGCGTGCGGTGGCGTCGAGCAACGGCCTGGCACCGACCGGCGCGCCGGTCGCCTGCTGCATCCACAGATCGGGGAGGATGTTGCCGAGCCGCGAGACGCGCTCGAACTCCTTCGCGAACGTCGCCTTGGTCTTGCCCGCGACGAGCTGCTCGGCCTGGAACGCGATGCAGTGACCGACGACATAGTTGAAGAGGTAGAGCGGCGACGCGATGGTGTGGCTGTAGATGCCGAGCAGCACGGTGCCCTGACCACCGAGCGTGGGCGCGTAGTAGCGGTCCCACACCTCGCGCGCGATCCGTCCGGTGGCCTCGCGCAGCTCGGCCGCGGTGGCCTTGGGGTGGTCGTACAGCCAGTGCCACACGTCGATCTCGACGAGCGCCGAGCCCGCGATCTCGCGCGTGTTCCAGTACGCGTCGAGCACGCGCAGGCGCTCGGCTTCAGCACCCTGCTTGGGCCGGCCGAGGAGCTCGAGGTCGCGCGCCTGGAACAGAAACGCGAGCGCCTCGGTGAACGCGGTGTTCGGCACGCCCGCGAGCAGCGTGTAGTCCATGTCGTAGAGCGAGAACGTCTGCTCGACGTTGTGCCCGAGCTCGTGGATCGCGATGTTGTAGCCCTTGTAGTCCATGCCGCCCGCCTCGACGCGCGTCCGCAGGTGGGCCTTGTCGGTGCGTCGCTCCGCACCCATCGCGTGCCCGGCGCCGCGCGACGGATCGACGGCGATCAGCCCCGACAGATACTTCGCGCGTGCCGGCGTGAAGCCGAGGCCGGTGAGGATGCGCGGCAGGTCCTTCGCGAACGCCGCGGCGGTCGGGTAGCGCTTGCGCGTGAGCTTGTCGAGCTCCGTCTCCGACGTGGCGCCCGCGCCGAACTCGTACCAGAGATCGTGCGGCTCGAGCTTGCGGCCGAGCTTCTGCTCGATCTCCTTCGCGGCGTCGGCGGCGAGCGGCGACTCGAGGATCTCGACGAGCATCGCGCGGACGCGTGCCTCCGGCAGCTCCGCGCTGGTGAACGCGCGCTCGAGCTTCGTCGGGGCGATCGGCGAGAACGGATCGATCGCGCGCGCCGCCGCGAAGTGCGCGAGCACGTGCGCGAACCGCGTGTCGGGCTCGCGCGCGTCGGTCGGCGCCATCGGCCGGTCCTTCGGCGCATCGGCCTCGACCGTGCCCGCGGCCGCCGCCGTCACCTGGTTGGTGAACGGATTCCAGTCGAGGTGCGGGTTGTCGATCACCGCGCGCGGGATCGTCTGCGTGACGATGCGCTCCATCACCTTCGCGATCGTGCGCTGCTTCGCGACGCCCTCGGCGTCCGCGTAGTTCGCCTTGAGCTCGTCGCGCAGGTTCCAGTGCGTGATGAGCCGCTTGCCCTGCGGGAACCTCCGCTTGCCGTCCTCGCCGAGGACGTGGTGCATCCACAGGTTGTAGCCGGCGATGTACGCATCGGCAGCGACCTCGGCCGCGCTCGCGGCCTGCGCCAGGTCGCCGGGGATGCGCGTGTCGAACCATCCGGTCAGGCGCACCTCGGCCCACTGGCGGCGCGTGTACGTGCTCGCGTCGCGGATCCGATCCGCGAGCGTCGTCAGCGGGAAGTTGAGCAGCGCCGCGAACGCGACCTTGGACTTGAACAGATCGTCGATGACGTGCGCGCCCGCGTCGTACGTCGACAGCAAGCGATCCACCGGCAGGATCGGTCCGCTCTCCACCTCGACCGCCCACCGCACGGTGCGCCCGAGCTCGAGGTTGTGCCCCTTGATCTGCTCGAGCGTGTCCTGCAACCGCGCGAACAGCGCATCGCGCGCAGCCGGCTCCGCGACGAACTGGTCGACGCAGAACTCGACGAGGTCGCCATCACTCGCGCGCCACAGCGACGCGACCTGATCGACCCCGTGGCCGATCCTCTCCTGGTGCGCCGCCCCGTACTTGGCGACGAGCTTGGCCTTCGCCTCCGCGATCGACTCCTTCGCGACCGCGATCATGTCGGCCTTCACCGCCGCCGGCCCGAGCGCGGGCAGCGGCGCGGGGGTCGGCGCGGGCGCGCTCGCCGCCGCCTCTGTCGGCGTCGGCGCGGGCGTGGTCTCGACGGGCCCGCTGCGCCCCGGGCACGCGGTCGAGAACAGGACGAGGGCGAGGGCGAGGCGGAGCGTCTTCACGCCTGCCGTCCTATCACCGTGAGCGCGGAGATCGAGCAATCCCGTGCAAATAGCGCCGGCTTGACTAGAGTCATGACCACGGCCAAGCTGACCCCATGGATCCCGTCTCCAAGGGGGTGCTCAAGGCCAAGATGCTCGAGTACCTGCGCCGCGTCGAAGAGACGGGCGAGGAGCTCGTGGTCACCGACAACAACGTGCCCGTCGTTCGCATCGTCCCGATCCGCAAGCGCCGGCCGGCAGCCGAGGTGTTCGCGGATGTCCGCCGGCGCGTCGTCTATCACGAGGACGTGCTCGCACCGACCACCGACGAGTGGCCGGAGACGTGATCGTCCTCGACACGCACGCGCTGCTGTGGTGGGCGCTCGATCCGGATCAGCTCTCGCCGCGCGCCGTCGAGACGCTGACGACCATGGAGCGCGACGGTGGCTACGCGAGCTCGATCTCGATCTGGGAGCTCGGCACGAAGGTCAAGCGCGGCAAGCTCGAGCTCGGGATCTCGATCGAGGAGCTCGTGCGCCGCATCGAGCGCAGCGCCGCGGTCGAGCTCGTCCCCGTCGACGCCAACGTCTGGCTGCGCAGCCTCGGGCTCGCATGGGACCATCGGGATCCCGCGGATCGCGTCATCGTCGCGACGGCGCTCGCCAAGAACGTGCCGCTCCTGACCAAGGACGACGTCATCCGCGCGGCGGGCGTCGTCACCACGATCTGGTGATCAGGTGTCGTGCTGGAACGTCAGCACGAACACCAGCGGCCCCATGATCGCGAGGCCGCCGAGGGTCTGCTGGTCGGGCGGCAGCAGCGAGATCACGAACTCCTTGGACAGCGTGATCTTCACCTTCGCCACCCCCGACGTGCTGTCGAACGAGATCTGGTACGCGCTCGGCGGCGTCACGGTGTCGGGCCAGCCTTCGTCGCAGCGGCCGGTCTCGGTGGTGAGCGACGCACCGGACAGCGTGAAGCAGCCGCCACCGCGCAGCGACTTCACCGCATCTCCCTCCTGCGGGCCGCCGATCGTTTGGAGGTTGAAGTGGATGTCGAAGTTCAGGAAGTAGCCCCACAGATCGTCGGCGAACCGCGCCGTGCCGTTGGACTCGCCGTTATCGCTGATGTCCGCGCTCGACACGAAGGTCGAGTTGAACGTGCCCTTGGTGTAGACGTCGACCGCGGTCAGCGTGTAGTCGCCGTCGAGCGAGCTCCCGCCGGTGCCGGTGAGCGTCGGAGCGTCCACCGTCGGGGCGTGGGTCGTGATCGGCGTACCGCCGGCCGGCCCCGGATCGAGCGTGAAGCACGTCGCGGTCGTGCACGCACCGCTGAACCCCATGTCCGGGTTGGCTGCGTCGACGGCGGCGTCCACCGGAGCATCGACGGTGACCGGGCTGTCGGCCGTCGTCGCGGCATCGATGGAGCTGCCGGGCGAGTCCTCACCGCACGCGGCGAGGAAGGTGACAAAGGAGAGGGCGATGGCGCCCGCGAAAGTGCGAACCGAGGCGATCACGGGGCGCACAATAGAGAGGTTCGCCGACGGAGGGAAGCCCTCGTTTACGGACGAGCGGCGCCCGCGTAGCCCAGGCCACCGTAGGTCGCGCCCCCGTAGGCGTAGCCACCGTAGCCCGCGCCCCCGAACACCGCTTCGGGTGGGTCGAGCTCGGTGAGCCTGGCGCGCTCGCCGTCGAAGTTGTCGAGGCGATAGCGCCGCTGGATTCCGGAGTAGAGCTCGACGACGAGGCGATCGGGCTCGGTCAGCGTGAGCACCTCGGGCGCACTCGAGACGGGGACCTTCTGCGTGACCTTACCGGTGGCCCGCTCGACGAGGAACACGTTGTCGGGCTCGGCGGTGAAGCCGTAGCCGGCCACGATGTAGCAGCCGCGCAGCCGGAACCGACCGTTCGAGGTCAGCGGGGTCGTGCGCCACAAGACCTCGGCGGAGCGCGGATCGACCGCGACGAGCGCGGAGCACATGCCGTTCGCACCGCTCGAGTAGCTCTGGCACGCCTCGTTGAAGTAGAGGACGCCGTCGGCGTAACGGATGTCCTGGATCTCGAGGTGGTCGGCGCGCGAGAGGAGCTCGTTCAACGGCAGCGCCCACTCGAGGCGGCCGCGGCGGTAGAAGCGCGCCTCGTAAGCGCAGTTCGCGGCGTTGCCGAGGCCGCAGCTCCCGACCCCGTACGGATCGCGATAGAACGCGAGGTAGCCGCCGTCGGCCTTGTCGAGGAGGAACAGCTCGAGCGTGCCGAGCTTCTCGGGGATCGCGCGCGGCTTGCGACCGCCTTCCCACGTACGCGCGTCGGCACCGGCGAGCGATCCGGAGGACTGCGAGCGAAGGCGACCGCCCGGATTGATGTCGATCGGCGGAGCCTTCAGATCGTCGCTGCCGCACCACGAGCGGATGCTGCGCGGCGCGCTGCCTTCGGCGTTGCCCACGGGAGGCGGCGCGCTCCCGCGATAACACGATCCCAACGCGACCATCCCCACGGCCAGCTGAGCGATCGTGCGCACCATTCGTCGACACTAACACTCGATCGGTGATCCGCCAGTCGCGTAAGGTCGGCCCATGCCCGACCCGATCGTCGAAGTCACGACCAACCAAGGGACGTTCGCCATCACGCTCGATCCGGCGCGCGCGCCGACGTCGGTCGAGAACTTCCTCCGCTACGTCGACGCGAACCACTACGACGGCACGGTGTTCCATCGCGTCATCGCGAACTTCATGATCCAGGGCGGCGGCTTCGACGAGCGACTCGAGAAGAAGCCGGTCGGTGCGCCGATCCAGAACGAGGCCGACAACGGGCTCAAGAACACGCGCGGCACGGTGGCGATGGCGCGCACGGGAGATCCGCACTCGGCGACGGCGCAGTGGTTCGTCAATGTCGTCGACAACGGCTTCCTCGACCACACCGCGAAGGACGAGCGCGGCTGGGGCTACGCCGTGTTCGGCAAGGTCACCGAGGGCATGAACGTCGTCGACAAGATCCGCGACGTGAAGACCGGCGCGCAGGGTCCGTTCTCGAAGGACTGCCCGGTGCAGGCCGTAGTGATCACGAGCGTGCGCCGGCGCTGAGTCATCGCTAAGGTGCGGGGATGGCCGAGTCGCTCTACGACACGCTGGGCGTGAGCAAGACGGCGAGCGCCGACGAGATCCGGAAGGCGTATCGCAAGCTCGCGCGCAAGCTACATCCCGACGTCAATCCGGGGAACACCGCCGCCGAGGTGTCCTTCAAGAAGATCGCCGCCGCGTACGAGGTGCTCTCCGACGACGCCAAGCGCAAGGCGTACGACGAGTTCGGTGAGGCCTCGCTGCAAGGTGGCTTCGATCCCGCGAAGGCGCGCGAGTACGCGCGCTGGCAGAACACCCGCAAGCAGCGCGAGACCCGCTTCACCGACGAGGGTCCGGTCGAGTTCGACTTCAGCGACTTCTTCGGGGGCGCGGGGGCACGCACCCGCACCCCCGCGGGCCCACGCCGCGGCGGCGACCTGACGGCGCAGATCGAGATCGAGCTGCGCCAGGTGATCGAGGGCACCGAGCTCACCGCCGACCTGCCCGGTCACGGCACGGTGCGCGTGCGGATCCCCAAGGGCGCCGACACCGGCTCCGTCCTGCGCGTGCCCGGCAAGGGTGCGCCGGGGCGCAACGGCGGTCCGGCGGGCGATCTGCTGATCGAGACGATCGTACGCCCGCACCGGTTCCTGCGCCGCGAAGGGCTCGACCTCTACCTCACGCTGCCCGTCACGCTCGACGAGGCGTACAACGGCGCCACCGTCGACGTGCCGACGTTCGAAGGCACCATCGCGCTCAAGGTCCCGGCGCGCAGCCAGCAGCACGCGAAGCTCCGCCTGCGCGGCAAAGGTGTGCCGCGCAAGCACGAGCGCGGCGATCTGATCGTCGAGCTCGAGGTCCGGGTTCCCGACAAACCGGACGAGGCGCTCGCCGCCGCGCTGCACGCCGCCACGTCCGCGTACTCCAGGCCGGTCCGGGAGGGCCTCGCGCTATGACCCGCTTCACCTACCAGCACCTGCTCGAGCTCGTCGAAGGCGATGACGAGCTCATCGTTCACCTCGTCGAGGAGGGCCTGGTCGAGCGCGCCGAGGACACGGTCACCGTGGATGTCGATCGCGTGCTGCTCGCACGCACGCTGTGGCGCGACCTCGACGTCGATTGGCCCGGCATCGAGGTCGCGCTCAAGCTCGCCGAGGAGCTGCGCGCCGCGCGCCGCCGGATCGCCGAGCTCGAGGCGGCGCTCGCCGCCACCGGCCGCTAAGCACGATGCCCGTCCGTTAGCGAGATCGCGGTGAGAAGCCCGCGGTCCACGAGGTGGCTGCGTGCCGCAGATCGTGAGCCGCCAAGATCGCCAAGATCGCCAAGACGAGGATTCTTTCATGCCTGTCACGCATCCTCGTCGAGAGAGTGTGACAGCTCCAGGCTGTGAGGAGAACGAATTGCCAACGATGCGCAGTGCGTTCGCCAGCGCATCGCTAGCCACTGATCGCGTGTTCGAGCAGCGTCGTGAGCACGGGGCGCACGGTCGAGAGCGACGGCGCGAACAGCGACAGCTGATCCGGATCCGCGAACACCGAGGCGAAGTCCTCGGGGGTGAGCGCGCGCGCGAGCCGCGACGCGAACGTCTCGCGCAGCACGCGCACGTAGTGCTCGACGTCGTAGTCGCGCATCCCCGCCGCGTCGGGCACGTCGTCGTCGCCATGGTCGGCGACGAGCCCACCGCCTCCCTGCCGCGTGCGATAGACCCGCACGCGCTCGCCCACACTCCAGGTCGTGCGACCGCTCGCGAGCAGCGCTTCGTACGCGAGCTCGCGCCGCGCCTCGCGGGTCGCGAGGTACTCGCTCGGCGGCTTGCTCAGGCGCACGCGCGACGAGACGTCGTAGGTCGAGAGCGCGCGGCGGCGCAGCGCGCTGACCGTGGCGAGGTACGCCTGGCGCACGCCCGCGGCGTCACCCACGAACAGGCGCGCGAGCGCCTCGCGCAGGAACGCTTCGCCGAATGGCTCCGCGCGGCTCGAGCGAAACGCGACGCCGCGCAGCACGAGCGAGCCGTCGTAGCCGAGCAGCGCGTAGTTCTTCGGCTCGTGGGACAGCATCGCCGCGTAGCGCCCCTCGAGCTCGAGCTTCACGCGCGGCGGTAGCAGGGCCGCGACCTCCGCGACGACGCGGCGCTCGTCTGCCTCGGTCCACGCCGGCGGTACCGAGAAGTACACGCCGTCGGTGTCGGCCTCGAGCAGCGTCACGCCGCGCGCGGCGAGCTCGCGACACATCAGCGCGAGCAGCTCGCGGCCGCGCCGCGTGACCTCGTTCGCGGCGTGCACGTCCGCGAACCGCGTGAGCCCGCCGGCGCCGAGGTAGCCGTACGCCGAGTTGATCACGAGCTTCATCGCCGCCGACATCGCCTCGTGACCGAACCGCTCGGCGCTACCCGGCGGCGCCGTCTTCGCGCGCGCCTTCGCCGCGAGCCGCTGATCGACGAGGCGATCGACGAGCGCGAGCATCGCACCGAGATGATCGCGTGCGGGACCGATGCGGTACTCGCGCATCAGCGACGGATACAGGCTCGCGACGTCCGCCTTGACGATGCGATGCGCGACGCCCGCCGCGAACAGGTGCAGCGCCGCACCGCTGTGCGGGGTGCCGTCACCTTCGCGATGGACGGGCAGCGCCTGCCCGCCGCGCAGGTACGCGCGCACGAGCAGTGGATCGATCACGCCCGTCGCCGGCCCCGCATCGGCGAGGCGCTCGTAGCGACGCGGTGCCATCTGGGCGAGCGCGAACGCGGCGCCGCCGAGCACGCGCGCCAGCCCCGCGACCTCCTCGACGTCGGCGCTCGCATAGCGCCGCACGCGCGCCGGGTCGCGCTGCCACACCGCGTGGATCGCATCGCCGCGGATCAGCTCGCGCTCGGCCCCCGCGATCCCGAGGTGGCGCGCCACCGCCTTGAGCCCGTGCCCCGGCAGATCGCGGGCCGCGAAGTCGTGGCGAAGTACCGCGTCGAGCGTGTCGATCAGCTCGCGCCCCGGGATCACGAACCGCACCTTGCGCGTGGTGTCCTTGCCGGCGACGACGCCGCGCCGCGCACCGCGCTGCCGCAGCCCCGGCGGCCCGATGCGGCCGAGCGCGAGCGGCACGCCGAGGGTGCGTGCGCGCTGGTCGAGGAACGGCAGATCGAAGCCGTGCAGGTTGTGGTTTTCGATCACGTCGGGATCCGCCGTGGTCACCTTCGCGACGAGCCGTGCGATCAGCTCGGCCTCCGCGGCGTCCCCGTCGCCCCGCGCTTCGAGCACCTCGGTCGCACCATCGGGATCGCGCACGGCGATCACGAAGATCCGATCGCGCTTCGCGTCGAGCCCGGTCGTCTCGAGATCGAGCTGGAGGCGGCGCAGATCGTCGAACTGAAGGCCGCGGAAGTAGGTCCGCCCCGACGCGACGAGGTACTGCTCCTCGGGCGGCAGCACGAGCACGCGCTCGTCGCCGAGCTCGCGCAGGTGCCGCACCTCGTGCCCGAGGCGGCGCGCCGCACCGCGCAGCACCGCCTGGGACAGCGTCTGCAGATCGTCGCCGCGCACCACGAACCGCAGCGCACCGGCGCCGCCGAGCTCGCGATACATGAACCGCGCGCCGCTCCCCTCGCGCCCGAGCCGCGTGCCCAGGTGCGCGAGATCGTCGAGCGAGTCGAGCAGCAGCCAGGGCCGCGAGCGCACGTCCTCGCGCACGAGCTCGCCACCGACACGCCGCCACACGACGACGCGGCCATCGCCCTCCGCCCACACCGAGACGATGCCCGGCGTGTCATCCCAGCCGAACAGCCATTCGTCCTCGAGCGAACGCACCCGAGGTCACCCGATCAGAACGGAATATCGTCGACGTCGCCCGGGCGCGGCTCGTCGTTGCGCGGCGGCATGTATGCCTCGCGGGGATCGCTATTCGAGCCACCCGTGTCGCGACCCCTGCCGCCGCGGCCGTTCGACACCTGCGCGCGCAGCGGCTCGACCTTCCACACGTCGAGGCTGTTGAAGTACTTCACCTCGCCGTTGGGGCTGCGCCACTCGCGGCCGCGCAGGCTGAAGTCGATGCGGACCTGGTCGCCGACGCGGAATTCGTCGAGCTGCGCGCAGCGATCACCGGTCAGCTGGAACAGCACCATCTGCGGGTACTTCGGGTTGTCGGCGAGCTCGACGACGAACTCGCGCTTGGTGAACCGCTCCGAGACCTGCTTGGTCTCGTAGATGGTGTGCAACTTACCGGTGGCTTCGATGCCCATGCCACGCAGGATAGGCGCTCGATCTGACGTCGGCGCCGGCCCGCGTCTCAACTCTCCGGGATCAGGGCACAAACCTCACGATGCGCGCGCGTTCGCCTTCGCGAGCTTCACCTCCTGCCGGGCGCTCCGCGCGATCGTCATCCGCGCGATCGCGACGGCGAACAGCACCGCCCCGATCGCGAACACGGTGTCACCGATCACGCGCAGCCACCGCAAGGCATTCATGATCGGCGTGTTCAAGAACTCCGCGCTCCGGGCGTACCAGTACCCCTCGTCGACGGCCGCCCACGTCTGCATCAGCCCGACGGGGAGCACGCTGATCAGGACCATCGCGCCGAGCCCGAGGTTGATCCCCCAGAACGCGAACTTCAGCAGGCGCTCCGGCCAGACGAGCCCGGGATGGATCGACTTGACCGTGAACAGGATCAGGCCCATGCCGAGCATGCCGTAGACCCCGAACAGCGCGGTGTGTCCATGCACCGGCGTCGTGTTGAGCCCTTGCATGTAGTACAGCGCGATCGGTGGATTGATCATGAACCCGAACAGCCCCGCGCCGACCACGTTCCAGAACGCGACCGCGATGAAGAAGTAGATCGGCCACCGATACGACGTCATCCAGGGCGTCGTCCGCGTGTGTCGCCAGTTCTCCCAGGCGTCGTACGCGAGGAACATGAGCGGCACCACCTCGAGCGCGCTGAACACCGCGCCAAGCGCGATCGCGGCCGTCGGCGTGCCCGTGAAGTAGAGGTGGTGGAGCGTGCCGATCACGCCGCCCGCGAGGAAGATCGTGGCCGACAAGACGGTGGCGCGGCTCGCCGTGCGAGCTCGGACGAGGCCGAGCCGGACGAACAGGAACGCGATGATGACGGTCGCGAAGACCTCGAAGAAGCCCTCGACCCAGAGGTGCACGACCCACCACCGCCAGTACTCGGCGATCGCGAGGTTCGTGTGGCGTCCCGCGCCGAGTGCGGCGAAGTAGAAGCCGCCGATGGCGACCGTCGACAGCAAGAGCAGGATCAACAGCGGCCGGTGTTCGGTGCGCTGACGAAGCGCGGGCCACATCGCGCGTGCGACGAGGACGACCCACAGGACGAGGCCGACGAGGAGCGCGAGCTGGAAGATGCGCCCCAGATCGATGTACTCGTAGCCGCTGTGGCCGAGCCACCAGACGCCGTCGGCGCCGAGCTTGCCGTTGACGGCGAGGAGCTGACCGACGAGCGAGCCGCCGACGACGACGATCAAGGCACCGAACAGGACGTTGACCAGCAGCTTCTGGCGGCGCGGTTCCTTGCCGACCGACGGTGCGATCGCGAGCCCCGCCGCGAGCCACGCCGTGGCGATCCAGAAGATGCCGAGCTGGACGTGCCACGTGCGCGCGACCGAGTACGGCAGCACCTCGGCGAGCGGGATGCCGTAGAAGCCATCTCCTTCGACGCCGTAGTGAGCGGTGATGATGCCCATCACGATCTGCGCGACCACGAGCGCACAGACCACCCAGAAGTACTTCAGCGTCGCGAGCTGCGAGAGGGTCGGCGCGGCGCCGAGCAGCGGGTCGGTGTGCGGAAGCGCCTCGGGCACGTCGTCCTTGTGACGCGCCGCATGCCAGAACGCGAGCGCGCCGATGCCGGCGAGCAGCAGGATGATGCTCACGCCGGTCCACACGATCGCATCGGACGTCGGCACGTTGCCGATCAGCGGTTCGTGCGGCCAGTTGCTGGTGTACGTGACGTCATCTCCGGGACGGTTCGTCGCTGCCGCCCACGCCGACCAGAAGAAGAACGCCCCCAGTGCATGCGCGCGCGCTGGATCGGTGACCGAGCCGCGAGGCAGGGCGTACTCCTCGCGCCCCTCGCGAAACAGCTGCTCGTAATACGCGGCGGTCTGGACGATCGCGTCCGCGCGCGTGTCGGAGACCGTGATCGTGCGCGTGCTCGCGTCGTAGCGGTTCGCTCGATACTCGTCGCGCAGGCGCTGCCGCAGCGCCGCTGCCGACTCCGCATCGAGCTCTGCGTACGGCGTTCCGTGGATGCGTCGCGACCAGGCATCGAGGACGGCCTCGAGCTCGCGGTGCAGCCAGTCGGCGGTCCAGTCGGGCGCGACATACGCGCCGTGTCCCCACACCGAGCCCAGCTCCATCCCGCCGAGGGAGCGCCAGACATCCTGGCCGGCGGAGACCTCGCCGCGAGTAAACAGCACGCGCCCGGAGTCGGACACGACGCGCTCGGGAATCGGAGGAGCCTCTTGATAGATGCGAGATCCAATCCAGCCGAGGACGGCGAACGAGATCACCAGGACAGCCGCGAGACCGATCCAGAGCCGACGCATGGCTCCGGTCGGGTGCAGCGCTCGTTCCTGCGCACGGTCCGCAATTCTCGTGGTCCTCACGCACCGCCTGCGCACGCGTGGCGAGGCCGGGCCGAGGGCTACGTGGAGGCCCCCGCTCGGACGAGCGCTGCCGCCGCGGTCGAAGCGATCGTCATCACCACACCATCACGCGCGCCCGGAGCGCGGAGCGCGGGCCCGCACCCCGCGAACGCATCCGATCAGGGCGCGGTCCTGGGCACGCACACGTTGCGGACGACGGTCGCCTGACCGTTGCGCGCCATCGGCTGGCACTCCATGTCGACCGGGCACTCCGAGGCGTTCGAGCCCGGCGTGCACTGGCGCAGGCAGCTGCCCTTCGCGGCGTCCACGCTCAGCGAGGGGACGTTGGTGCAGAACGTGTCGGCGTAGCCGGGCTGGTCGGCGCAGTAGCGATCGCACGCCATGGTGCACACGCCGGGTGCGGTGTCGGTCGCGCCGCGGCACGAGGTGCCGGTGCCGCAGTCGGTGTCGGTGAAGCAGTGGTCGCCGACCCAGCCGCGCGACTTGGGCATGCAGACGTCCGCGGTCTTGTACACGTTGCCGAACCGCGCGGTCGCCGGCGCGACGCCGAAGTGATCGTAGGGACGGCACTCGTAGTTCTCGGACTGCATCTTCGCGACGCACATCCCGGTGCCCGGCGCGTCGGGGTTGGCGACGCAGAACGTGGTCGGGTAGCCCTTGCGGTCGGCGCACGTCGACGTGCAGCGCGCGCTGCAGAAGCCCGTCGTCGAGTACCGGTTCTTCGCGCAGAAGCCGTTGGCGTAGCCGCACTCGGAGTCGGTCTCGCACGCCGCGCCGATCCACTTGTTCTCGACGTCGACCTTCGCGCGCTCGGGCAGCCGCTCGGGCTCGCGCTGCAGGCGGACGGGGACCTTCGCGACGCCCTTGATCCGCGCGTAGACCTCGAGCACGTCGGCGGCCTCCATGCGGAAGCAGCCGTGCGAGACGTAGCCGCGGCGCAGCGAGCCGCCGTTGGTCGCGCGGAAGTTGTCGACCGGGCCGTGGATCGCGTACGGGCCGTAGAAGCTCATGAACGGCAGGCCGGCGAACACGGGGCGCTTCTCGCCGGTCGCCTTGTCGGTCCACCACGTCTTGCACGGCTGGATCGACGACGGCGTGATCTGGAAGTCCTGACGGCCGGTGGCCGCGATCGGGTAGTACGACAGCGACTCGCCGAACTCGCCGCTCTCCGGGTCGGTCTCGATCTGACCGGGCCCGACGGGATAGACCTTGTCGAAGCCGGTGTCCGCGTCGGTGAGGCGCAGCGTGAGCCCGTCGATCGACAGCGTGATCTTGGGGTTCGCCAGCGGCGGCAGGTCCGGGACCGGCTTGCAGTCGAGCGCCGCGCCCCACTCGCCGTCCGCCTTCATGTCGTCGGCCGAGAGGTCACCGACCGGCAGGTCACCGGCCGGCTCCTCCGTGTCTTCGACGGGCTGGCCGTCGTCGGCGCAGGCAGCGAGGAGGGAGAGGACAGCGAAGAAGCGCAGCGAGGTCACGGTGCGCTGCCTTCGTGCAAGCGACGATCCCTGACACCCCGACGTAAAGCCGGTGCAATTCCAGGGAGTTCCGCTGCGGCAGCGCTGGGGTCAGGCGGTCGTGGCAGCCGCAGTTGCCGGCGTGCTGGCTACTGCGAAGACGGCCGCGCTACCCGTCACGTGCCCATGTCCCAGCTGCCGTCGGGCTGGCGGCACGCGGTTCCGTTCATGCGCTCGGGCCGGCCTTCGACCTCCGCGAGCATCGTGAACTGACGGCACTCGCGACCTTCGTTGCTGTAGAACGTGCCGGTCGGCTGCATCTGGTACGTGGTCCCGTCCGGGTTGACCCACTGCGCCTGCCGGTTCTGTTCCAGCGCGTAGGCCATGCGGCGTTGATCCTCGACATCCATCGAGTGACCGACGCCGTAGCCGATGGCGCCGCCGAGCGCCGCGCCGATCAGCGCGCCGGACGAACCGCCGATCGCGCCGCCGAGCACGCCGCCTCCGATCGCGCCGCCGGCGAGACCTGTCTCGCCCTTGGTCGCGCACGCGGAGACCATCAGGGATGCACCGAGGACCGTGATCATGAGTGTGGATCGCATGACCGCCGAAAGTGCAGTGCACATGCCACGGAGCGCCCGATCAGCGTCGTGCGCTCAGAGGATCTTCGCGACGCAGCTCGTCGCTACCAGATCTTCACGCGTTGCTCGGGTGCGAGGAACAACGCCTCGCCCTGCACCGGCTTGAACGCGTCGTACCAGACATCGAGGTTGCGCACGACCGCCGCGCGGAACTCCGACGGGCTGTGCGGATCGGTGACGAGGCGATTCGCGAGCTCCTGCTCGCGATACGAGCGGCGCCACACCTGCGCCCAGCCGAAGAAGAAACGCTGATCACCCGTCGTGTTGTCGATCATCGCCGCGGGCTTGCCGCCGAGCGAGAGCTGATATCCCGCGTACGCGATCGTGAGGCCCGCGAGGTCCGCGATGTTCTCGCCGAGCGTGAGCTTGCCCTTCACGCACTGCTTCGGCAGCGGGCAGTACGCGTCGTACTGCGCGACGAGCTTGTCGGTCGCGGCCTTGAACTTCGCCGCGTCGTTCTTCGTCCACCAGTTCTCGAGCTTGCCCTTCGCGTCGTACTGGCTGCCCTGATCGTCGAAGCCGTGGCTGATCTCGTGCCCGATCACCGCGCCGATGCCGCCGTAGTTCACCGCGTCGTCGGCGTTGGGATCGAAGAACGGCGGCTGCAGGATCGCCGCGGGGAACACGATCTCGTTGAGCCCCGGGTTGTAGTAGGCGTTGACGGTCATCGGCGTCATGCCCCACTCGTCGCGATCGATCGGCTGGCCGAGCTTCGCGAGGCGGCGGTTGTACTCGAACACCGCGGCGCGCATGTCGTTACCGACGGCGTCGTCCGCCTTGACCTCGAGCGCGCTGTAGTCGCGCCACTTCTTCGGGTAGCCGATCTTCGGGTTGTAGGTGGCGAGCTTCGCCTTGGCCTTCGCCTTGGTCTCGGGGCTCATCCACGCGAGTGCGTCGAGGCGCTGGTCCATCGCCGCGAGGAGATTCTTCACGAGCTGGTCGGCGCGCTGCTTGGTCGCCGGCGTGAAGTACTTCGACACGTAGATCTTGCCGACGGCCTCACCGAGTGCCCCGGTGACCTCGTCGACGCCGCGCTTCCAGCGCTCCTTGTTCTCCGGCGTGCCGCTGAGCGTCTTGCCGTACATGTCGAACTGCGCGTCGACGAACGCCTTCGACAGGTAGGGCGCGGTCGCGGTGAGGAGCTGCAGCGTCAGGTAGTCCTTCCACACCGCGAGCGGCTGGCCCGCGATCAGCTTGGTGATGCCGGCGATCGCGGAGGGCTGGGTGACGTTGATCGCTGGTGCGTTCGCGAGGCCGGTGCCGTCGAGCCACAGCTTCCAGTCGATGCCGGGGAACCGCTTGCCGAGGTCCGCGGTGGCGACCTTGTTGTACGTCTTCACGGGATCGCGGTTCTGGACCTGCGTCCAGTGCACCTTCGCGATCTTCGCCTCGAGGTCGTAGACCTTGGCCGCGCGCTTCGCCGCGTCCTTGACGCCGACGAGCTCGAACATGGTCTGGATGTACTTCTTGTAGCCGACGCGGAGCGGCGCGAACTGCTTCTTCGAGGCGTCGTACATGTCGCGATCCGGCAGGCCGAGGCCGCTCTGCGCGAGCATCGCGAGGTGGTTCTCGGGATCCTTGTCGTCCTGGCCGACGATCGTGAAGAACGGGTTCTTGCGGAGCATGCGCGCGTTCGCGGCGAACTGCGCGACCAGGCCCTTGGTGTCCTTGATCGCCTCGATCTTCGCGAGCTCGGGCTGGATCGGCGTGATGCCCTTCGCCTCGATGCCCTTCTCGTCCATGAACGCCGCGTAGTAGTCGGCGATCTTGCGGGCCTCGGTGCCCGGCGCGCCGCTCGCCTGGAGGATGATCTCCTTCGTGCGCTCGTCGCTCTTGTCCGCGAGCACGGAGAACATGCCGTAGTTCGACTTGTCCGCCGGGATCGGCGTGCGCGCTTCCCAGCCGCCGTTGGCGAACTTGTAGAAGCTGGTGCCCGGCGTGACCTTCGGATCCATGCCCGACTTGTCGAAGCCGTAGGTCCCGATCTCGGGCTTCGCGGCGGTGGTCGCCGGGGCCGGAGGCGCCTTCGTGTCCGCGACCGGCGTGCCGGATGGCGTGTCCGTCGTCACGGGCGCGGTGGTGTTCGTCATCGGCGCGGACTTCGATCCGCAGGCGGTCAGCAACAGGAACGAGGCGATCAGCTTCTTCACGGGGACTCCGTCGTTTGGTGCCGACGTGCGTACCAAGCCCTCCATCGATTGCCTAGTGCGACACGCATCGACTGCGGATTCGTCGCACCCCGTCGCGCCCTGGTCTACGATGAATCCATGAGGCATGCGTGGATCGTGGTCCTGCTCGCCGGCTGCGGGACGAGCGGAGAGCCCCTCAGCGGGGACGTCTCCATCCAGTACGGAGGCAGCACTCCCGATCTCGTCGTCGGTACGGCTGTCCGAACGGCGGACACGACGGATCAGATGCTCGTCCAGCTCGGCACCGACGAGGTCGATTGCGACACCTACCTCGACGTGTTCTTCAACTTCAGCGCGCCCGAAGGAACGTTCGTCTACTTCAACGTCACCGACCAACCCGGCACATACGACTCCGCGTACGTCAGCGTGATGAAGTCGGAGGACCGCAGCACCTCCACCAACACGTCATCGGGCTCGGTGACGATCACGGCCGTCGAGCCGCGCGTCACCGGCACGGTCACGTTCGACACCACCGACGACGAGATCGGCACGATCAGCGTCGCCGGTAGCTTCGACGTCAAGCGCTGCTTCTAGCGCTACAGCAGGAACAGATCGCCGCAGGCGATGATCGTCGCGAAGTCTTCGGGCGACGTGCCGAGGTGGAAGTTGACGTGATACAGCTCGTTCGGATCGAGCGGCTCGGGGACGATCACGGAGACGCGATCCGTGCCCGCCGCATCGACGACGAACGGGACGTAGTCACTGTCGAGCCCGACGATGTCGCCGCCGGTCGCGCAGGTGCCGAAGTGCACGTGCCAGGGGCGCACCGCGCCGGGGGTGTCGCCGAAGATCTCGGCGTTCGCGGAGAACTCGAACGTGCCGATCTCGTGCGTGACCTCGGCGGAGCCGCCGACGAACTGGAACGGCGTGATGCCGAAGACGTCGGCGTTCCAGACGACCACGTCGCCCTCACCACCGATGATCAAGTCGTCATCGTCGTCGTCGTCACATGCGCCGAGGCACGCCACCGCCGCGATAATCGAAATCGAAAATGCTCTCTTCATATGTGCCCTCCTGCGCGGCTCTAGGAGAGCAACCGACGTGCCCGCGCTGAGAGCGTGCATCCGACGAGACGTCGGGCGTCTTGCGGACGTTGACGCGAGAGCGCGCACACGCTCCCGTGCGCGCTACGTCCACGCGAGGATGCAGATGCCGAGGTTGTGGCACGCGTGCGCGAGCACCCCCGGCCACAAGCTGCCCGAGCGGTGGCGCAGCCAGCACAGGTACAGCCCGAGGGGGAAGTGCGTCACCAGCGACGGGATCGCCAGGTGGAGCACGGCGAACGCGAACGACGAGATCAAGAACGCATCGGTCACGCTGAGCGAGCGCCGCAGGCCGCCGAAGATGAGCCCGCGAAACGCGAGCTCCTCGCCGAGCGGCGGCAACACGACCACCATCACGATCGGCAGCCACGCCGGTGAGCCGGCGAACACCGCGAGCTCGTCGGTGATGTGCATGCCCAGCAGACGGTGAACGAGGCCGACGTAGGCATGCACGCCGAGCACGATCGGCACGCTCGCGAGCACGACGAGCGCATACCCGACGAGCGAGAACCCAGCGGTACGCAGCGGCAGCGCGACGAGGTCACGGTGCTGGACGGCGAACAAGCCGCTCGCCACCGTGAGCCCGAGCGTGGCACCGATGACACCGTGCAGCTCGTCGTCCGTGACGCGGACGTAGATCATCGCGCTCGCCATGATGACGAGCGAGGTGACGTAGAACGTGATCAGCGTGCGGACGTCGCTGCGCCGCGGCGCGAGGATCACGCGCTGGCCACACCCCCCGCAGAACTCGGCGCCGAGCTTGAGCGCGCGGCCACACACCGCGCACGCGGGCGCTCCGACGAGCGGCTCGGTCACGCGCCGGCGAGCCTGCGCTCTTCGTTGCCCGCGCTGATCGCCTTGGCCAGCGCGGCGATGAACAGGATCTTGACGATGATGCCCTGCGGCAAGGTCTTGGGCTCGATCACCGCGTTCACGACGATGACGGTCAAGAACAGCAACAATGCGATCACGGCGGCGGTGAACGGCTTGCGCTTCGCCCAGATCCACAGGCCGAAGTACACGACCGAGAGCCCGATGTTGGTGACGAGCAGCAGCTTCACCATGCCTCGATCGTGGTCGATGGCCTCCTGGAACGTCATCCCGGTCTGCTCCTTCATCATCGCGTCGCGCATCTCCGGATCGAGGCTGGCGGTCGCGGCCTCCACCTCGCGGATCTGCTTCTCCACGTCGCTGTTGTTGATCGCGTAGAAGACGAAGCCGCTGAGCAGCGTGATGATCGAGATCGCGAGCAGCCACTTGCGCGCGGTGCCCATCGACGACGAGGCGGAGAGCCGCGCCAGGCTCGGCACCGGATCCTGCGCGACGAGCTCGCCGGCGCTCATCGCGACGCCGACGCCACACTTCGTGCAGAACTTCTCGCCTTCATCCACCGTGGCTCCGCACTTGGGACACGTCACGGTTCCGCCACCCGGGGTCGTTGGTTCCATGACGTGATTGTACGCGCAGGTCGTGCAGGATTTCCCGGTCGAATCGCCAGTTGCGGTCCTCCACGAAGCGCGGCCAGAGTCTTCTCATGAGAGTCGTCGTCACCGGAGCGAATCGCGGCATCGGGCTCGAGCTGGCACGGCAGCTCGCTCGGCGCGGAGATCAGGTCGAAGCCGGTGTCCGCGATCCGAGCGCGGCGGGCGAGCTCGCGGGGCAGCCCGGCGTCCGCGTGCACGCGCTCGACGTCGCGGATGCGGGGAGCGTGAAGGCGTTCGCCGCCGCCGTCGGTAGCGCGCCGATCGACATGGTGTTCAACGTCGCCGGTGTGATCGCGAAGGCCTCAGGGCTCGGGCAGCTCGCCGAGGACCTCACGCTCGCCGAGGCCGCGCGCGTGTTCGACGTCAACGCGCTCGGCGCGCTGCGCGTGACGATCGCGCTGTTGCCGGCGGTGCGCAAAGGCACCGCGAAGAAGCTCGTGCACGTCACGTCGGGGATGGGCTCGATCGAGGACAACAAGAGCGGCGGCGCGTACGCCTACCGGATGGCCAAGGTCGCACTCAACATGATGTCGCGCTCGCTCTCGGTCGATCTGCGCGCCGATGGCATCACGTCCGTCGTCATCAACCCGGGCTGGGTGAAGACGGACATGGGCGGCGCGAGCGCGCCGACGCCGGTCGCGGAGTCGGTCGCCGGCATCCTGCGCGAGGTCGATCGCGCGACGCTCGCGGACTCGGGCGAGTTCCTCAACTGGAAGGGCAACCGCTACCCCTGGTGATCGCGAGGCGTGGGATACCCGCGTCGTGCCGATCCGCCGCTACTACCTCGGATGCCCCGGCTGGGGCGTCAAGACGTGGGTCGGCCGGCTGTTCCCGCCGGGCACCAAGCCGACGGAGTTCCTCACGCGCTACGCCGAGGTGTTCAACACCGTCGAGGGCAACACGACGTTCTACGCGCTGCCGACCGCCGACACCGTCGCGCGCTGGCGCGATCAGGTGCCCGACAGCTTTCGCTTCTGCTTCAAGTTCCCGCGCACGATCACGCACGACAAGCTGCTCGTCGACTGCGAGCGCGAGGTCGCCGAGTTCCTCGAGCGCATCTCGCCCCTGGGCGCCAAGCTCGGCACGCTGTTCCTCCAGCTGCCGCCGCGGTTCGGGCCCGCGCAGCTCGCGCGCCTCGATGAGCTCTTGGCGCGGTTGCCTACCGAGCTCCGCTATGCCGTCGAGCCGAGGCACGAGGAGCTGTTCGACGGTGGCCCCGCCGACGCGGCCGCGATCCGCCTCTTGCGGGAGCGCAACGCCGATCTCGTGATCATGGACGCGCGCGGCCTGCACGCGAGCCAGCGCCTGGAGCACGCCGGCGTCCGCGCGCGCAAGCCCGCGCTCCCCGTCCACTTCCGAGCGACCGGGTCGCGCCCGCTCGTACGCTGCGTCCCGCACGAGGAGCTCACGCGCAGCGCGCCGTTCCTCGACGCATGGGCGCGCCAGCTCGCCACCTGGATCGACGAGGGGCGCGAGCCCTACTTCTTCATGCACGCGCCGGACGACACGTACGCCGCCGAGAACGCGTACGCCTTCCACGCTCGGCTGCGAGCGCTCGCCGACGTCGGCGACCTGCCGCCGTGGCCCTCCGCGCCGCGCCAGCTCGCCCTGCTCTGACCCGCACGCGCGGCCGCGGCGCACGTCGCCTCACAGCGATCCACGCGAAACCGCGCGTCGCGGCCACGCGCGCCGCGGGCACGCCGCTGGCAACGGCCCCGGCGAAACCAACAGGATGGTGCTCGATGGGGAAGGTCACTGGGTTGATCGGGGTGCTCGGCGCGATGCTCGGCGCGAGCTGTATCGGGGATGGCGAGAGCGAGCTGACGCGCGAGTCGATCGTGGTTCGCACCGACTGCACGCACACGCAGGGGTTCTGGAAGAACCACCCCGACGTGTGGCCCGTGAGCTCGTTGACGCTCGGGACGGTGACGTACAGCAAGACGCAGCTGCTCGCGATCTTCACCACGCCGGTCCAAGGCAACGGGCTCATCTCGCTCGCGCACCAGCTCATCGCGGCGAAGCTCAACGACGCGTCCGGCGCGATCACGCCCGCGGCCATCGCACAGGCCGATGCGCTGATCGGCGGCCGCGTCGTCCCGCCGGTCGGCGCGGGCTACCTCGCCCCGAGCACGACGAGCTCGCTCGTCGGCGCGCTCGACGGCTTCAACAGCAGCACCGGCTACAACTGCGAGCGGGAGCCCGCGTGCGGTGACAGCACCATCGACGAGGGCGAGCAGTGCGACGACGGCAACACCTACGACGGCGATGGCTGCTCCGCCACCTGCGAGAAGGAGGCCTGCTGCGGCGACGGCACCCTCGACCCGGGCGAGCAGTGCGACGACGGCAACACCGTCAGCGGCGACGGCTGCTCGTCGACCTGCGTCTGCGAGGTGCTCTAAGGGTTGTCCCGTAATGCTGCCACTACGAGACATGTCGGTTCGCCGTAACATCGTTCCGACGTGGTCCTGCAGGCATGCAGGTCTCATTCGGGGTTGGTTGTTCGGCCGTGCCGACGTTCGTCGAGCCACCCCCGTTCGTGGTGTGCGCTCGTCTGGCTCCCGCAGAGGCGGGCAGCGACGAAAATGTGCGGTTTACTCGACGGGGCGCCTTGCCGCCCCTGATTCAGTTGTCAGCGTCGGGACCCTACAACACGGGTACGACATCCAATCAT
>DATLHR010000390.1:0-32557 GCA_035539815.1 Kofleriaceae bacterium | reverse complement strand
GTCATGCCGTGCCAGGCGTCGTCGCCGACGCTGTTGCGCGAGCTCGAGGCCGAGATCGAGCATCGCTTCGGCATCGCGCACACGACGATCCAGATCGAGCCGATGACCGGCACCGACGGCCGGCGCTGCGCGAGCTGTTAGGGGCCGCGAATGGACAACTCCGTCGAGATCGTGCACGTGCTCGTGTCACGTGCACGTGTACGTCCACGATCTGATGCAGAGGCGGGGCTGCGTGCTGCGTGCTGCGTGTCGCGGGGGGACTCTCCGTCAGGGATCTAGGAGCACTCCGTCGCAAGCGTCATAGATCAGATGTCGTGGACGTGGACGTGCACGTGACACGTGACACGTGTACGCCGGCACTCGATCGACTTGTGCATTCGCGCGCACTAAGCGCGTCTATGCGCTGTGCGACTTGCTCGGAGCTCGCACTGCTTCACAACGCGCAACGTGCGTCGACGGGGACCAAGGGCCACACTGCAGGCGAGGAGAGATCGCCATGCATCGCATCATGCTCATCGCGCTGGTCGCGTTGGCAGGAGCTGGCGGCGTCAGTACGGTCTACGCGAGTCCGCACAACGGGCACCACTACGTGAATACGCGCCCGTACTACGGCCATGCGCGCCGGTACTACGGCCATGCGCGTCCGTACTACCGCCACGCGCACCCGTACTACGGCCGCGCGTATTACGGCTATGCGCGCCCGTACTACTACCCCCGCCCGTACTACCGGTACGCGCGCCCCTACTACGGCTACGCGCGCCCCTACTACGTCAATCCAGCTCCCTACTACGTCAACCCGGCGCCTTACTACGTCAATCCAGCTCCGTATTACGTCCCTCCGTACTACTATAGCCCTCCGCCGAACATCGGTTTCAACGTCGGCGTGGGATACGGCGGACCATATTTCGGCGTGTCGGTCGGCCCGCCCTACTGAACGCGAAGTTAGCCGGCGCTGAAGACGGCGCTGATCGTCGGCTACCTCGGCGTCGGCAAGCTCGGCCTGCGGCGGCAGGAACCAGACGCCTGTACCCCAGATGGAGGATGTAGCCGTCGTCCGCCGCTCGGTAGCGTGGACGGATGACGACATGGAGATGGAGCGTGATCCTCGTGGCCGCGAGCGCTTGCGGCAGCAGCAACCCGAGCGGCGGGACGTGCGCGGAGTCCCCTGACTCCGAGTGCGTCCCCTCGACGGTCTCGTTCACGTCGTGCGCGGAGCTCGGGCTGCCGGGCGGCAACACGGTGGTCGATTGCACCGACGAGTGCACGTGGGACCGCGCGGTGTGTGTCGGCGGCCCGGGCAACGTCACGGTCCGCGTGACCACGGATGGAACCCCCTCCCCGGATACGACGGTCGCGATCGGCGACACGACGCTCGCGACCGACGCGAACGGTGAAGCGAGCACGACCGTCGACGGCAACACCGAGGTCACCGTCGCGAACGTCAAGCCGAGCGGCAACGTCGAGCTCGTCAGCTACCTCGAGGTGCCAGCGGGCACGACGATCGCGGTCGACTTCCCGGGCCTCGGCGGGTCGGTCGCACCCGCCGGCAACGTCCGCTTGACCTGGGCGAACACGCCCGCCGGCACGACCACGATCAAGACGTCGACCGGCTGCGGCTCGAACACGGCCTCCGTGTCCTCGAACATCCCGCTCAACCACGCCACGAACGAGTCGTGCATGGTCGCGCCGAGCATGGCGAGCCTCTACGTCGAAGCGCTCGACGGCACCGGTGTCCCGCTCGGCTACCAGTACTTCCCGAGCATCGCGGTCGATCCCGCGACGCCTGTCGACCTCGTGGCCGACACCTGGCAGACCACGCTCACGCCGATGGAGCTGACGGTCACCGACGTGCCCGCGTCGGCGGTCGACCTCACGTTCATGTACTGGTTCCTGGCGGGGACGGTCGTCAACTACAGCCCGTTCCAGCAGCTCATCCCCTCCCCCGCGCCCGGCTCCACGCAGATGCGTTCGAAGCTGATGCCGCCCGCGAGCGTCGTCACGCGCGTGCAGGCAACGGTGACGATCGACGAGGATCGCGGCGCGACGCGCGTGCAGCTCGCTCCGGGCCCGTACACGTTCGACGGTCATCTGTTCCTGCCGCGGTTCACGAGCTGCACCTCGGATACGAGCGACCCCGCGCGGCCCGGCATCGCGTTCACGCTCGACACGCCGACCGGCAATCCCGATGTGCTGGTCGCATGGTTCTACTTCACCCTCGGCTCCAACTTCCTGACCTGGCGGGTGAACGCACCGCCGACCGGCACGTCGATCCATGTCCCGGCCCTGCCCGCCGACCCACGCTGGGCGCCGTTCGACGTCCCCAACCGCACGCAGGTCCAGAGCAGCACGCGCACGTCGCTGCTCGACATGGATATCGTCGCCGACTACCTGTACTTCATCGGCGGGATCGATCTCGACAATCTGCCCTATACGACGTACTCGTCGACCGCGTTTCCTTCGGTGCCTTGACAGGTGATAGGTTCGCGCGCATGCGATCTCGGTGGTGGTTAGGGTGGTTGCTCGCGACTGGATCCTGCACGTCCCAGCATGCGGAACCCGATGCATCGCCCCTAGCGGACTCGACGATCGACTCGCCGATCGACGCGAGCCCGTCTTGCTTGGAGGCAACAAGCCACTCCGACCTCGCGTTCATCGAGGACCGCATCTTCAGGGTGGGCTGTACGTTCCAGGCGTGCCACGACGGGGTCGGAACCACTGGAACGCTGGACCTGCGGGCCTCGATGAGCCACGCCGCACTGGTCGACGTCGACGCTGGAACCGACGCCCTCGCGTCGCCGCCTGGCAGTTACAAGCTCGTGGTTCCGAACCAGCCACGACAGAGCTACCTCCTGTTCACGCTGAGGCACTATTCCGGCCCCGAGATGGTTCCACCGGCGGGCGAGCCCGATCCCGACGTCGGGTACATGCCGCAGGACACGACCGGGCTCTTGCCACCGCTATGCGTCGAAAAGCGCGAGGCGATCGTGCGCTGGATCGAGGCCGGCGCTCCTCCGCGCAGCCTTTAGCGATCACGCGGCGCGTGCGGCGCTCTCGGTGGGAAGTCGCAGGTACGCGTGGATCGAGGAGATCGCGGCGGCTCCTTCACCGACCGCGCTCGCGAGGCGCTTGCTCGAGCCGTGGCGGACGTCGCCCGCGGCGAACACGCCCGGCACGCTGGTCTCGTACGGCAAGGCGGCGCGTCCGGCCATCGCAGGCAGGTCGGCGCCGGTCAGGATGTAGCCGGATGGATCGCGATCGACGACGCCGGCGAGCCACTCGGTGTGCGGAATGGCTCCAATCATCGCGAACACCACGCGGCCCGCGACCACTTCCTGGGTCGCGCGCGCCTGATCTCGGATCACCACGCTCTCGAGCCCGAGCGTGCCGGAGCCGTCGACGATCTCCGAGTTGAACCGAACCTCGACATTCGGGAGGCGTTCGATCTGCTGGCTCAGGTACTTCGACATGCCACGCGACAGGTCCGGCCCGCGGACGAGGTGCAACACGTGACGCGCGAACTTCGCGAGCTGCACCACGGCTTGCCCCGCGGAGTTACCGCCGCCGACGACGATCACGTCGCGACCGCGCATCACGCTCGAGACGTCCGCACCCGCCGTGTAGAACAGCCCCGCGCCCGTGAACTTCTCCACGCTCGGTACGCCGAGCTGGCGATAGCTCGCCCCGGTGGCGATCAAGACCGTGCGTGCGACGATCGGCCGTGCATCGCGCAGCGTGACCTGCCAGGCAGAGCCATCGCGCCGCAGCTCGGTGACCTCGCGCATGAGCGCCCACTTCGCGCCGAACAGCCAGGCCTGCTGATACGCGCGCTGCGCGAGCTCCGCGCCGCTGATCCCGCGCGGAAACCCGAGGTAGTTGCGGATCAGCGAGCTGGTGCCCGCCTGGCCCCCCATCACCTCGCGATCGATCACCACGGTGCGCAGCCCCTCCGACGCGCCGTACACGCCCGCGGCGAGCCCGGCCGGGCCGGCGCCGATCACGGCCAAGTCGCACGTCCGATCCTCTGGCTCGAGCACGCCGAGCCGCTGCCGAACTTCGACGTTGGTTGGATCTTCCAAGGGAGCGCTGTTACCGACGATCACCACCGGCAGCCGGGCACCCGAGGTGCCGGAGCTCTCGAGCACGCGGGTCCCCGCCTCTGAATCGGAGAGATAGAAGCCGTAAGGAATCCCGGCGCGCTCGAGCATCTCGCGGATCTCGAACCCGCGTGGGGACAGCGCGGCGGACACCACGCGCACCAGCTCCATCCTCGGCTGGTGTTGCCGCCACCACTCGCTGAGGAACTCGCCCACCACCGGATACAAGTGAATCTCGGGCGGCGACCACGGCCGCAGGATGTAGTTCTCGAGCATGCCGAACGCGCACCCCTCGAGCACCATCTGCGACGCCTCTCGCTCGCTCCACCCGACCATCAAGGCGCGTTGTGCACCCGGGTGGATCGCGTGGACGCGTGACAGGAGCTCGAGTCCGGTCATCTCGGGCATCCACTGATCGGCGATCACGAGCGCCGTCTGTTCGCCCGCCGCCACGCTCGCCGCGAGCTCGGCGAGCAGCACGGTCGCCGACGTATAGCCGCCGATCCGGTAGTCGGCGCGGAACCTGCGCTCGAGCGCCTCGCGAAGGTGCCCTAGGGACGACGCGCGCGCGCAGGCGATGAGGATCACGGGGCGGCTCGACATGACTCGGTCGCGCCAACCCTACCGCTCGGGAACGCCTCGTCGAGCGAGCGCCTTCGCTCTGCGCGGAGTCCTTGCGCTACGACCTCCGAGACGTCCTTAACGCTTGCGCCGGCGCAGCGCGAGCAGCACGCCGAGCACGAGTGGCGCACCGCTCGCGGGATCGCCGGCGAGCGCGCAGCCGCAGCCGCCACTCTCACCGTCGGCGGGGTTGCCACCGCCGCCGCCACCGCCGTTGCCGCCGTCGGGGCCTGTACCATCGGGTGGAGGTGGGCCGCCACCACCGAGCTCGAACGCACCGATGTCGATCGCGCCAACGGTGTTGCGGCCCTCGGCGGTGTCGGCGGCGAGCGCGGCCTTCGCCGGCGGCAAGTAGAGCGGCGCGGGGAGCGGATCGGGGAGCTCGTGGCCCGCGGGGCCGGTGGAGCTCGCCGCCCCGGCGTCGACGAGCGGCGAGCCGTCGGCGGGGCGCAGGTCGTCATCGTCGATGCTGGTGAAGCCGGGGTCCGCGCCGGTCAGCGAGTCGGTGAACCCGGCGGGGACGTTGATCGCGTCGCTCTGGAGCCAGTTGTGCTGGCCGGAGATCGTGGTGGAGCCGGTGACCCACACCGCCTCGACCTCGCGCACCACGTTGAGCTCGCCGCCGCCGCGCACGGCGAGCACGTTGTTGCTCGCCTCGAGGCTCTCGATCCCGTCGAACAGCCGGAACACCGCCGCACCGCCGGGCGCCGCGACGACGGTGTTGTTGACGAACCGATAGCGGCCATTGGTCTGCCCGGTGCCGTCGCCGCCGAACCGTACCGTGGCGAACGAGCTGCGCTTGACCAGCACGTTGCCGACGACGTCGGAGTCCTCGCGCACGAGCGGCTCCGGGTTGACCTCCGAACCGATCAGCTCGACCTCGTGATACAGCGCGCCTTCGATCCAGTTGTAGAAGATCTCGTTGCGCGCGGCGCGCGACTTGACGTTGTTGCCCCCGTTCGCGTCGTGCAGGTAATTGAACTGCATGCGGAACACGGCGGCGGGATACACGGTCGCGTCGCTCGACATGTAGATCTGGTGGTCTTGCGTGCCACCGCCGCAGTGGTGGACCTCGGAGTACTCGAGCGTGAACGAGCCCGAGTCGGTGTCGGCGCCGAGGATGCCGTGTCTCGGGCAGTCGTGAACGATGCTGTCGCGCAACGTGATGTCGTCCGCGTGGTGATAGAAGCACCGGCTCGTGCCGCCGGTGAGATCGAGCCCCTCGAAGATGTAGTGGTTCGCGCGCGCTTCGATCGTGTTCGTGCCACCGCTGAGCACCGGGCGCGCGCCGTTCACGCGCACGCCACGGATCGTGATCTTGCTCGCCGCGGAGCCCGGGCGATCGAACACCACGCCACCGTCGTACGTGTGATCGCCGTCGAGCTCGACGACGTCGCCCGGGGCGAGCAGATCGACCACATCCGCGAGCGTCTGAAGCGTACGCGTTGGTCCGACCTGGTACGTCTCGGCGCGGGCGTGCGCGGCGACGAGGCCCAGGCCGAGCCCGGCGAGCATGAAGGTACGAGCTTCCATCGCGCGATCGTACCGCGTCTCGACGGCCGAACGCGGCCCTCGCATGGACTACACTCGGCGCCGATGTCGAAGAAGTTGTTCATCACCACGAGCGAAAAGCCGGCGGCCGTGGACGTCTGTCCGGCGGGCGAGCTCGACGCGACGGTCTCGATGGCCAAGGCGACCGCCGGCGCCGATGGTGTCTTCACGTCGGAGAAAACCGGCGCCTTCGTGAAGCTCGCGGACAAGCCGTTCTTCCTGCAGGTGCTGGTCGCCGGGATCAACGGGATCGACGCGGCGAAGTCGGCGGAGCTCGCCAAGCTCTACGCCGCGCGGTGACGCGACCTCCCGGGCGCTACAAACCGGCGCTTACCGGAGAGCGGCCGCGCGAGGTAACGTCGGCGCGTGCCCGAGTCCCTGACGCTCGCACCGACCGGCGATCCGTGCGTGTTCCTCGCCCCCGACGGGCGCCGCTTATCACCACCGGCCGACTGGGCCTGCTTGCCACCCGGTGATGCGGGCCTGACGCGGCGAGTGAAGGCGGCGGGGCCGTCGTGGCAGGTGATCGAGAAGCGCGGCCGCAAGAGCTTCTCGAAGGGGCTGTGGGCGCCGCGCGCGAACATCGAGGCCGCGCGCGCCGCGATCGAGGCCGATCGCTCGACCGAAGCGTATGCGAAGAAGCGCGCGTCGGACGTCGAGCGCCGCGCGCGCACGCAGGCGGCGTACGCCGCGAGCTTCGAGGACGAGGTGCGTGCGTTTCTGCGCTTCGCGCCGCGCTGGGCAGCGCTCGGAGAGCGGCTCGCGCAGCTGGTCGCCGTGCACGCGACGCCGGTGGGCAGCGGCACCGTCGCGCGCACGCAGCGCATTCCGATCGAGGAGCGCGCCCGGGCCGCCGTGATCGCCTGGATGCGGCATCAGACGACCGGCTACGACGACATGAAGATCGAGCGCGTGGCAGGCCGCCGGCGCGAGGTGCGGCGCGAGCTCGCGGAGCTATCGCGTGCGCTGCTCGACGTGCACCGGCGCGATGCACCGCATGCGCCCCAGGCGTGCACGCTGTGTCGCGCCGTGGCGCGCGCGGCGGCCGCGCCGGAGCGCCATCCGCTCGATGACGTGATCGTGTGATCCGCGGCGGCGGTCAGGTCGCGCGGCGGCGCGCTGCGAGCATGCGCTCGATGTGCTGGTGGATCCGTGGCTCGTCGAGGTACTGCGAGGCGCGCACCGGAGGGATCGCCTCCATGCGCGCGATCGTGCTCGCCGGGTCACCACCGCTCAGCTCGTCGCACCGGTCGTACAAGCCGCCCGGATCCTCTTCGAGCGGGTTGTGCTCGTCGAGCACGGCCCGCAGGCTCGCGATCAGCGCGGGCGTCGGCGGAGGGACCAGCATGGAGGCGATGGCGGCGTGGTCGGCGTGCAAGACGCCGACGAGCGATCGGAGCGGCGCGTCCCCGCGTGCGCGCGCGTCGGTGAACAGGACCTTCTCCTCCATCGCGATGTGGCGCAGCAGGCCGGCACGAAACTCCCCGAACGCGGCCTCGTCGATGCCCGGCGGGCTGGCGATCGCTCGCGCGAGCAGCGCGTCGAGGCGCTCGTGATCGGTGGTCAGATACCGGCGGATGCTCGGCGGCACGAGGTCGAGCTTAGTACACGTGCTCCAGCTCCCGCGCGTCCGACGGGAGTCCACGCACGACTTCGGCCAGGTGCTAGACGAACCCATGACGCCAACGACGCGACGTTCGTTCCTGGTTGCAGGCTCGGGAGCCCTGCTCGTCGGATGCAGCCGCGGTTCACGCGATGCGGCGGCGAGCCCTACGGGCGAGGAAGAGGAGGTCACCCCGGCGGAGGACTTGATGCGCGAGCATGGTGTCCTGCGCCGGGTCATGTACCTGTACGACGAGGCGAGCTCCCGGCTCGGAGCACAGGGAGAGGTACCGCTCGACGCCCTCGCCGCGGGCGCCGGGATCATCCGGCGCGTCATCGAGGACTATCACGAGCAACTCGAGGAGCAGTTCCTGTTCCCGCGCTTCGAACAGGCCGGAGCGCTCGCCGACCTCACCGCCGTCCTGAAAGCGCAGCACCAGGCCGGCCGCACCCTCACCGACCAGATCCTCGCCCTGGCGAAGGCACCGCTGGCAGCGCCCGATCGCGCGAAGCTCGCGACGGTGCTGCGGAGCTTCAACCACATGTACCGGCCGCATGCCGCGCGCGAGGACACCGTGCTGTTCCCGGCGCTGCGAGGCCTCGTCGGCGGGAAGGCGTACGCGGAGCTCGGCGAGCAGTTCGAGGACAAGGAGCGGCAGATGCTCGGCGATCACGGCTTCGAGCGCGCCGTCGAGGAGGTGGCCAAGCTCGAGCAGGCGTTCGGCGTCGACGACCTGGCGGCGCTGACGCCTACGCCCTGACTGTCTAGTGTAAAGTTTCACTTTACAGCTAGCTCCGACGCGGGCATGCTCGTGTCATGGCGCTGCGCGAGCTACTCGCGACGCTGCGGCGGGACGTCACGCACGTCGCCCGCAGGGCGGTCGGTCGCCGGCCGCCGCCGTTCACGCGCCGGCAGCGCGTGGGCGCGGAGACGAAGGTGTTCGAGGTGCGCGAGGTACGGCGCGAGACGCCCGACGCGATCTCGATCGTCCTCGCGAGGCCCGATGGAGCCCCGATCCCGTTCGCGGCGGGGCAGTTCTTCACGCTGATCGTCGACCTCGGCGGAGAGCGGCTGCGCCGCGCGTACTCCGCATCGTCGAGCGCGCTCGAGCCTTCGACGGTGAGCGTCACGGTGAAGCGCGTCGCGGGCGGGCGAGTGTCGAGCTACCTCCACGACCATCTGCGTCCCGGTGCGCGGCTCGAGGTGCTCGGCCCCTCGGGCAGCTTCGGTCCCGCCGCGAGCGCGGCGCCGCGCCACCTCGTGCTGGTCGCCGGCGGCAGCGGCATCACGCCGATCATGTCGATCGTACGCACGCTGCTCGCCGCCGCGCCGCAGACGCGGTTGACGCTCGTCTACGGCAGCCGCCGCGTGGAGGATGTCATCTTCCGCGCTGCGCTCGCGGAGCTCGCCGGGCCGCGGCTCGCGGTGCGGCACGTGCTCGCCGACCCTCCGCCGGGCTGGACCGAGGGTGCGGGCATGCTCGACGAGGAGATCGCCACGCGCGAGCTCGCCGGTCTCGCCGGCGCCGACGGCTACTACGTGTGCGGCCCCGCGCCGATGATGGCCGCGGTGCGCGCAGCGCTGCGCGGGCTCGGCGTCGGCGACGACTGCATTCACGAGGAGCGGTTCTTCTCGCCGATCGCGACGCGGCCTGCGGCGAGCCTCGGGCCGCAGCGCGTGACGGTGAGGCTGCGCGACCGTGAGCGCCAGTTCGTCGTGGCCCCTGGACAGACGGTGCTCGAGGCGGGCCTCGCCGCCGGCGTCGCGATGCCGTTCTCGTGCACGCTGGGTGGCTGCGCGGCGTGCAAGTGCCGCGCTGTGACCGGGACCGTCGAGCTCGAGGAGCCGAACTGCCTCACGCCCGACGAGCGCGCGCAGGGTGCCGTGCTCGCGTGCATCGCGCGCCCGACGAGCGCGCTCGTGCTGGAGCTCCCGTGAGCCCGGTCCGCGCGATCGATCGGAGAGCATTCCCGTATCGCATGAAGGATCTGTGCGAGCTGACCGGGCTGCCGCGACAGGCGATCCACTTCTACATCCAGGAGGGCCTCGTCCCCGAGGGCCGCAAGACGGGGCGCAACATGGCCTACTACGGCGAGGCACACGTCGCGCGGATCCGGCTGATCCGGCAGCTACAGCACGAGCGCTTCCTGCCGCTCGGGGCGATCAAGGCGATGCTCGAGGAGCGCGACGATGCCTTCACGCCCGAGCAGCGCCGGTTCTTGCTCGACGTCAAGGAGCGCGTCGCCGCCGGCCGCACGCACGAAGAGCTGGTCGAGGCAACTCCGCTGCTGCGAAAGCACGGCCTCGAGCAGCGCGATCTCGAGGAAGCCGCGAAGCTCGACGTGATCGCCGTGTCGGGTCCCAAGGGCAAGCGGCGGATCGCCGCGGCCGACGTGTGGATGCTGGAGCTGTGGGGAGAGCTGCGCGCCGCCGGTTTCTCGCGCGAGCTCGGGTTCACGCCGAGCGTGCTCGCGATGTATCAGCACGCGGTCGCCACGTTGATCCAGCGCGAGGCCGAGGTGTTCGGCGCGCGCTTGCGGCACGTCCCGCCGGATCGGGCGGCGGAGATGTTCGAGCGCGCCGTGCCGCTCATCGGTCGCTTCCTCGCACGCTTCCACGAGCGGAAGCTGCGCACGTTCATCGCCGAGCTGTGAAGGAGCCCTCATGCAGCGCATCTTGAACATCGTCCCCAAGCGCGTCCGCGACCAGCTCGACGCGCTCCGCGAGACGCTCGACGTGTTCCTGCAGATCCGCGATCCGCGCGTGCTGCGCGCGCTCGGGCCCGCTGGCGTCCGTGGCCTCGTGCTCCAGCGCGGCAAGCAAGGTGTGCCGACGAAGATGCCCGCGTCACACGCCGCGCACTTCGACTGGACCTACCCCGCCGACAACGCCGAGATGCGCGATCTGTACCGCCGCGCGAAGGCGGGCCAGTGGGACAGCGACACGGCGCTGCCGTGGCACACGAGCGTCGACCCGATGAACCCCGAGGTCCCGATCCTGCCCGAGCAGTTCGCCGACTTCGCCCTCCTCGAGGAGATGGGCGTCAAGCTCGACGCGAAGCAGAAGCAGGGAGTCATCCACTCGATGGCGGCCTGGACGCTGTCGCAGTTCCTCCACGGCGAGCAGGGCGCGCTGTTCGCCGCCGCGCAGGTCACCGAGGCCGTGCAGTTCTTCGACGGCAAGCTCTACGGTTCGACGCAGGTGATGGACGAGGGCCGCCACGTCGAGGTGTTTCACCGCTACCTCGACGAGAAGCTGAACAAGCTCTACCAGGTCAACGACAACCTCTTCACGATCATCGACTCGCTGATGACCGACTCGCGCTGGGACATGAAGTTCCTCGGCATGCAGATCATGATCGAGGGCCTCGCACTCGGCGCCTTCGGCACCATCTACGCGCTCACCAAGGAGCCGCTGCTCAAGCAGCTGCTGAAGATGGTGATCCAGGACGAAGCGAGGCACGTCCACTACGGCGTGTGCGCGCTGCGCGAGCACATCACGAAGGAGCTCTCGGAGAAGGAGCGCCACGAGCGCGAGGACTGGGCGTTCGAGGTCGCGCTGCTGATGCGCAACCGCTTCATGATCTACGAGGTCTACGAGGAGTGGTTCGAGGGCATCCTGCCGCGTGCGAAGTGGCGCGAGTTCGTGATGCGTAACCGCGGCATGAACGAGTTCCGCACCGTGATGTTCACGCGGCTCGTGCCCAACCTGCGCGAGATCGGGTTGATGAGTCCGCGCATCCTCCCTCGCTACGAGCAGCAGGGCCTGATGCAGTACTTCAACGGGGCCGCCGCGGACCAGCTGAGCAGCGAGCAGCTGCTCCGCGACCTCGACGCGAAGCGCGCCGCATAGAGAGAGAGACAGTTGCAGCGAGCGTCGTCACGCGATGACTACGGCCAGTGTCCGCTCGCGAGGCCGGCCCGCCGGAGCCCGGACGTCAGGTCGCTCTCTCGCGTTCCCGCGGCCACGAGACGGCGAACGCCGTCTCGCCACACGCTGGTCAGGCTCTCGAACGCGGACACGTAGGTCACGTCGGGGTAGTGGCGAAATCCGCCCGGGCCGTACGTGCTGTCCGCGCTGCCGTTGGAGAGGAGGCCGAGCAGGAACGGCTCCGAACGGCTGCCATCGGGGGCGAAGTACGCTTCCCCGGCGACGAGCAGGCGAGTCCCGTCGGTCCCGATCGCGGACACCCGGACGCCATCGGCCGTGAGGTCGAACTCCGCGCGTCCGTTCTGCGCGAACGGGGCGTCGAACGCTCCGTTGGCCTTGAGCCGCGCCACGCCGACGTCGCATCCGAGGACGCCGGCCACGCACAGCGAAGCGGTCAACGTGACCTTCCCGGATCCATCCAGGTACACCGCGCGGCCCTGATCATCGCGGGCGGCGTTCCCGAAGTCGAAGCGGACCAGGCCGTCACCGTCGAAGCTCGTGTCCAGCGTCCCGTTGGGGTTGAACCGGGCGACCAGGACGTCCCACGTCGTGGTCGGCGTACGCGTCCGCCCCACCGCGACGAGCTTTCCATCCCAATCGACGGCCAACGACGTGAAGCGATCGACGAACCCGATCGACGCCCACGCCTTGCCGCCCGTGCCGAAGGTCGGATCGAGCGCCCCCGCATAGGTGACGCCGACGAGGACCGCGTCGGGCTCGGACGTGGACGTGGCCCTCGCCGAACCAGCGATGACCAGCCTCGTCCCGGTGTTCACGATGTCGACGATCTCGAAGACGCTGCTGTAGAACGGAATGTCGAGCCGCCCGCCGGTACCGAAGGTGGTGTTGATCGTCCCATCGTTGTTGTAGCCGTACACGTACATCGTGCTCGGAGTCGTCACGACCTGATAGAAGTATTGACTCTGAACGGTCGTGCCATTGACCACGATGCGCGAGGTCGCGGCGCTGTGGAACTGCAGGTCCGCCGGGACGTTCGCCGGCACGGCGGTGCCGTAGGTGTCATCGATCAGCGTGTTGCCGAAGTCCCATGCGGCCCCGTTGGCCTTGTTCTCCTCGTAGCCCTTCTTGTTGAACATCGTCAGCGCGGGCTTCACCATCCCCGCGTCCTCGATCACCCCGGCCGCGAAGGCGCGCGACGGGGCCGCCGTCGCGCTCCCGCCGACGACGAGCGCGCCACCAATGCTGGTGTAGCGCGGCCCGACCGGGTGGAGAGTCTCCGTCTGTCCTGTCGGCAAGTCCGTTTGCCAATGGTTGTATCCCCAGCTGCCGATCGCGAGATCACCGGGCGCCGCGTCGGCGGTTCCGGCGAGGCACATCGCCAGCACCGCCGCTCCAAGACACTTCCAACTCCTCGACATCATCCCTGTCCTCCCTGAGATTGCTAATCTGTGTGCTGTTCGTTCTCCGGCGCACGCTATGAAGCGATCGAGCAGAGCACGAGGTCAGGATGGGACTATGTTCGGTCTTCTCGGGCCGAGGGCGATCAGCTGCGGCGCAGCCTGAACGCGGCGGGCCGAACGCCCGTCCAGCGTACGAACGCCCGCGCGAAGTTCGCCGGATCTGAATAACCGACGCGTTCGGCGATTGCTTCGATCGACAGGTTCGTGGTTCGCAGGAGGTCCTCCGCCATGCGGCGACGGATCACGTTCGAGATCGACGAGAACGAGGTTCCCTCGGCCGCCAACCAACGCTTGAGGCTGCGCTCGGACATCGTCATCGCGCTGGCGACGTGCTCGAGCGATGGCCATGCGTGCTCGCGCACCATCGCGTGCAAGGTCTCCTCTACCTTGCCGGTGAACGGCTCGCTCCGAGGCATCCGCGACAGCTCGCGATCACAGTCGCGCTGCAGCAGCGCGTGGGCGACCCGATCATGATGCATGTTGGCCAGATCGAGCCCCGCCGCATCGAAGATCAGGCCGGAGCGCGGCTGCCCGAACCGCATCGGCACGCGAACGCGGTGGCAGAATCGCGACACATATTCCGGCTCCGCGATCGCCACGTCGAGATGCCCCGTGAACGGTCGTCCGGTCATGAACCCGGCCATGTTCAGCAACCCGACGAGCAGCCAGATGAGGATGACCTCTCGCGTGTTGCCGAGCGCCGCGCGCTCGTGAATCTCGAAGCACGCCGTGCCCTGCTCGACGGTGAGAGCGAATCCGATCGCGGAGGTCAGCAGCGGAGACAGCCGGATCGCGAGGCTGATCGCGTCGCGTAGCGTCGGCGCGGTCGCCATCGCGAAGCCGAGGCTGCCGTGCAGGGTCGTCTGCATCTCGGCCCCGAGCAGAAAGCCGAGCCCAGGCTCGCCGGTGAGCTCCCTGGCCCGCGTGACCACAGCGACGAAGAGGTGATGCGCCACGACGTGCTGCGGCTCGAAGAGCGCCGCCCGCGAGAGCCCGAGCGGAACCAGCAAGTCGTCGGGCGAAATGTTCGAACGCTCGACGAGATCGACGAGGTGCAGCACGTATCGCGACGAGAAGTACGCTCGCTGCATGGCGACGCCGACGATCGGCTGCAACGCGAAGGCCGCCGCCGGTCGTACAGATCATGCACAGGCATCGACGGCTCCAACGAGGTTAGCGGCTCGCGCGCCGGTCCCCTCCGAGGTGGTTGGAGGGGGAGACCCGCCCCATGGTGTGGCCGAACGAACACGGTCCGACCGTCGGCGAGCGACGCCTGCTTTGCCGATCGCCTACCGTCGTCCCGCGACGGGCGGGTTGTAGCGTTCCATGGGCGCGGCTCCCTCGGTGCCGCCGCTGATCAACACCGTGCCGTCGCACAGCAGCGTCGCCTGGTGACCCGCGCGCGGTGCGGCGAGCCGATCGAGGGTCTGCACGACGTCGATCGAGCCGTCCTCGCGCAGCACCGCGATGAACGCGGTGTCGGTCGGTGGGCCCCCCGGCTTGCGGCCACCCGCGATCAGGATGCGGCCGTCGGGCAGCGTGGTCACCGTGCTGTCGAGCACCGCCGCGTTGTCGGGCAGCTCGCCGACCACGACGAAGTCACCTTCGCGCGTGAACTGTTCGAGCGTGCGGACCTCGTTGTCGGCGGCGTCCACGCCACCGATGAACAGCACGCTGCCGTCGGGCATGCGCACCGCAGCGTGCCCCGACCGCGGCACGACCATCTGCGGTGCGAACGTCGCGGGACGGGCGAGCTCGTCGGTGAGCGGCTTGAACAGCTCCGCGACCGCGACCGGCGAGCCCGTCGCGTCGACGCCGCCCGCGATCAGCACGGGGGCGCCGATGTCGTCGCCGAGGCGCGTGGCCGTGTGGGCGGTGCGCGGATGCGCGAGCTCGGTGCGCAGGTCCACGATGTCGACGTCGGCGCCTTGCGCGGAGATCTGTGTGATCGTGCCGACGGGCGGCAGGCCGGGTGGGTTGCCGCCGACGCCGATGACTCGGCCATCGGTGAGCGTCGTCGCGGTGAGACCGACGCGCGCCACCTTGGTGTTCTCGACCTTGTTGACCGGATTGCCCTCGTCCTCCGGATCGATCGTCTCGACGAACCCCGCCCCCTGGGCACCGATGCGGCCCCCGACGATGATCACCCGCGCCGACGAGGTCCCGAGCAGCGCATCGACGGCGCCGACGCGCTCGGTGACGACGCCGACGGTCGAGAGCTCCCCCGTCAGCGGATCGAAGCGCTCGATGTCGAGCACCGGGTTGTTGCGCACGGTGCCGCCGATCAGGATCGCGGCGCCGTCGAGCGAGACCGCGCGCCCGCCGATGCGCGCGATCGACTCGATGCCCGTGCTCGCGAAGCGCAGCGAGCGCGAGAAGAACAGGTGCGGCTGCGCCGAAGGGCCGTCGGCGTCGAGCGCGAACGTACACGTGCGGCCGTACGCCGAGGGGCTGAGCTCGTCGAAGCCCGTCATGTGAATCACGAGGTCGTCTCCGAACGGCACCCCCCCGAGCTCGAACGTCTCTCCGCGCGTGAAGCGCGCGATCGTGCGATCGCGCTCCTCGCCTGCATGCGCGACCGCGAGCGTGATCTCGTCGAGGGTCGCGAACGGCGCCGCCTCGGGGTCGTCGACGGGAAGATCGATCACGGGCGTGACGACGACTTCCTGGGTGCAGCCGGCGCAGACCACCGCTGTCACCCACCACCCGCGACGACTCACCGCCGCCACTCCCCGGGCGTCGCGGGCCGCACGACGGCGTCGGTCGGCGTATCGTCGGCGACCGACGCCGTGATCGGGATCAAGATGGCGGCGACCACGAGCGCCGCGCCAGCCGCCCAGACCCAGCGAGACTCGTACCAGCTGGCCGTCGAGTGCGTGACGAGCATCTCGCCGACGACCTTCGCGACCGGGTCGAGCGACGTCACGACGGTCAACGTGCGGCGGTCGCGCTCGCGGCCGTCGATGCCGTAGAGCCTGGTCGTCGCGATGTGGCCCGCGATCTCGACGACGACGTACGCCCGCGCGCCCACCGTCCGCGCCTGGATCAGCGCCTCGTCCGCGGAGGGCGGGACCAGCCGCGCATTGCCCGCGGCGATCGTGGTGTCGCCGGTGAGCTCGACGCGCGTGCCCCACGGCGCGTACTCGCTGCACGCCACGCGCACCCAGTGCGGTCCGTGCAAGCGCGGCGTCGCGGCGTCGCCCGCCGCCACCGCGACGCCGTCGATCGAGACGGTGCACCCCGCGGGCGCCGTGACCTCGAGCTTCGCGCGCGGTCGCTCGGCGAGCGTGGCGCGCACCCGCTCGAGCTCGCTCGCGACGCGCGGCGGAAAGCGCGCCGGATCGAGCACGCGCGTCGGCGCCACCGTGATCGCGGTGACCAGCTCGTCCCACGCGCCCGTCGTGTCCTCGGCCTGGATCTTCACGAGGCCGCGGTACAGGAACAGATCCGAGAGCTCGCCTTGCGAGAGCTCCGCGGCGCCCGAGCGATCCGCGGCGGTGCGCGCTTCATCGAGCAGCTGCTTCGCGCGCTCGAGCTCGAGTGCGTCGTATGCCGCGATGCCGCGCTTGACCAGGCTCGCCGTCGGCAGGCTCACCGCCTCGAGCGGCGAGCGATCGATCACCGCAGCTCCCGCCTCGCGTGCGGTCGCCTGGATCGGTCCCAGTCGCTGCCCGGGCGCCCATACGATCACGACGTCCGCGTTTGGCCTCGCCCACGCCGACGGGGCGAGCCCGACGGCGACGAGCAAGATGGCCAAAATCCTCACCGGCCACGAGTTTCTGCTGCCCACGGCCGAAACTCAACACGACGGCCCGGCCGCCACGCGGGCGTCCCCCTGGCGGCCGCCTCTGGGCTACCGCGCCGGACGTGGCTTGTCGCACCCCCGAGCCTCCGGATCCGAGCCGTTCGCACGCTATACTCGCCTCGATGAGCCGAGCGCTCGGCCGCTACGAGCTCCTTCGCCCGCTCGCGCGAGGTGGCATGGCCGAGGTCTACCTCGCGCGGCGCCGCGCCGCCGGCATCGAGAAGTGGCTCGTGGTGAAGCGCATCCGCCCCGAGCGCTCGGGCGACGCGCGGTTCCTCGATCTCTTCGTCCGCGAGGCGCGGCTCTCGATGAGCCTCGTGCACCAGAACATCGTCCCCGTCTTCGACTTCGGCCGCATCGACGACCAGGTGTTCCTCGCGATGGAGCGCGTCGAAGGCAAGGACCTCGGCTCGACGCTCGCGCGGGCGCCCGGCCGCCGCATCTCGCCGCTCGTCGCCGCTTTCATCGCCTGCGAGTGCTGCCAGGCCCTCGACTACGCCCATCACCGCAAGAGTCCCGACGGCGCCCACCTCGGCATCGTTCACCGCGACGTCACGCCGCGGAACGTCCTCCTGTCCTGGTCCGGCGAAGTGAAGCTCACTGATTTCGGGATCGCGGCACTCGCAGGCGACGCCACCGCCAAGCTCCTCGGCACGCCCGCCTACATGGCCCCCGAGCAGGCGCGCAGCGAGCCTCTCGACGCGCGCGCGGACGTCTACGCCGTCGGACTCCTGCTCCGCGAGATGCTCACCGGTCAGCGCGCGCGCCCCGGCACCGAGCGCGAGCACTACATCGAGGCCGCGAAGGTCGGCGCCATGCTGCCTTGGCCCGATGACCTTCGCACGCCGCTGATCGCGATCGTCGATCGCGCTACCTCGATTCTCCCCGACGATCGCTACCCCGATGCGCGCTCCATGCTGGAGGAGCTCGACGCCGTCATCGTCGGCGAGCGCGCCGCACGCAAGAGCGAGGCCCCCGCCCGCCTCCTCGCGGCCTGGCTCGCCGAGGTGTGGGCCGGCGAGCACGACGAGCACGCCGCTGAAGGAGAGGTCGACGGCAACCACCTCGTCAGCTTCCTCGACGACGGCGCCCTCGATGTCATCGGCACCGGCACCGAGCGATCGCTCCTCGCGACCGCCGCCGACGACGGTGACGCCCCGCCCGCATCCGTGCATCCCGACCCCGCCAACGGCCCCTCGTCGAAGGTCGAGGTCCGCGCATCGGCGGAGCTCGCCGCGCAGCCCGCACCGTCCGATGTCGGCCGCCTCGGCACGCAATCCGAGGCCCCGCCGCTGGCGCGCGCATCCTCGCCCGAGCTCGCGTCGGGCGCGTCGTCCCCGGGCGTCGCATCGTCGCCGGGCGGCGACCAGGCTGCGCTCCTCACCGCATCGGGTGCGCACGCCATCGTCGCCGGGCGCCGGATCGGGACGCTCGCGATCGCGCTGATCCTGCTCGCGGCAGCGGGGATCGGGGCACTCGCGATGCGGTTCTTGCGCGACGACAAGCCTGCCGCGGTGCCTGGCGAGCGCGTGGCCACGGGCGTGCCGCCCGTGATCGAAGATGCCCCCGCCAGGGCGACCGCCGATGACGCCGCTGCTCCAGCGGACGCGAGCGGACAAGCCGACACGAACAGCGTGCACGGCGACCTGCCCCAGGACCGCGTGACGACGGGCCCAGACCGTCCGAGCAGCGGACAGGACCGTCCGAGCAACGGACACAATCGTCCGGTCAGCGGACAGATTCGTCCGACCGGCGGTCAGGCGAAACCCACCGCCGCCGGCAGCGGCGCGCAGGCACCGGAAGCTGCGCTGGTGAAGCGGCGGGTCTCGATCAACGCGACGCCATGGGCGTACTTCACGATCGACGGTGACAGTACCCAGCACGAGACGATGAAGACGGTGCTGCTCGCACCGGGGAAGCACCGCATCCACTTCTCGAACCCGGTGCTCAAGGTCGAGCGCGACGTGACGATCGAGGTGCCCGAGGATCGCGACACCTCGCACGTCGAGCGCCTGGGCGACTGATCCGTCAGGATGGCGGCGATGACGGCGGCCGTTGCCGGTGGTCGCCGGTGGAGACCGGCGGCTCGAGCGTGATGGTCGTCGCGGGCGGCGGCAGCGCGACCTGACCGTCGGGGCCGATGCTGCGAACGGCGGGGAGTGCACCGACCTGCCCCGTGATGAGGCGCGCACCGCGCTTGAAGGTGAGCCACGACCAAGCCCAATGGAACATCACGAGCACGCGGTTGCGGAACCCGACGAGGAACATGATGTGGACCACCCACCACAGCAGCCATGCGAGCAGGCCGGAGCGAGCGAAGCGCTTGGTCGCGATCACGGCCGACGCACGGCCGATCGTCGCCATGTTGCCCTTGTCGTGATAGCGGAACGGAGCGCGCGCGGCGGAGCGGCCGCGAACCTCCTCGAAGATGAGCTTCGCCACGTGGCGACCACCCTGCAGCGCGCCTTGCGCGACGCCCGGAACCAGGCTGCCGTCCGGGTTCACCATGCGCGCGAGATCGCCGACGACGAACACCTCGGGATGCCCGGGGATCGAGAGATCGGGCAGGACCTCGACGCGGCCCGCGCGATCGAGGGGTGTGCCGAGCGAGTGCGCGAGCGGGGAGGCCTGCACGCCGGCGGCCCACAGCACTGTGCGCGCGCCGATGCGCTCCTCGCGCGTGACCGGAGGCGCGTCGCCGTCGGAATCATCGGCGTTGCGCTCGGTCTTCTGGACGGTGACGCAGGTGCCATCGATCGCGGTGACGAGGGTGTTGACCCGAACGTCGACCTGGCGCTCCTCGAGTGAGCGCTTCGCAGCCTCGGAGAGCTTCGGCGGGTAGGCGCCGAGGACGCGATCGGTGCCCTCGAAGAGCAGCACGCGCACGCGCCTGGAATCGATGCTCCTGAAGTCGTGCGCGAGCGTATGAAGCCCGATCTCGCCGAGCGCCCCCGCGAGCTCGACGCCGGTTGGGCCGCCGCCGACGACGGCGAACGTCAGCCACTCTTGCTGCGCGACCGGGTCGGACTCTCGCTCGGCGGCCTCGTACGCGAGGAAGATGCGGCGACGGATCTCGAGCGCGTCCTCCACGGACTTGAGGCCGGGCGCGAGATGCGCCCAGTCCTTGCCGAAGTACGAGTGCGTCGCGCCGGTGGCGACGACGAGGTAATCGTACGACAGCGCGCCGTCGTCGAGGCCGATGCGCCGCTCGGCCGTGTCGATCGATCTGACCTCGGCGAGCAGGACGCGTGCGTTGCCCTGCTTCGCGAGCGCGGCGCGGATCGGATACGCGATGTCGCTGGCGTTGAGCGCCGCCGTCGCGACCTGGTAGAGGAGCGGCTGGAACAGGTGGTGGTTTCGCCGATCGAGGAGCGTGATGTTGACGGGGGCCTTGGCGAGCCCACGCGCCGCCGCGAGGCCGCCGAACCCGCCGCCGATGATCACGACGTGAGGCCGATGGCCATCGATCGCCCGCGGGGCGCGGGCCCCGCGGCTCCCTAGCCGGAGGTCATCCCTGTGGGACGGCCGATGTTCCATGTTGGTTGGATGCGGCACGGTGGCACGGAGATGCACCCACCGTACCACCGCATCACGAGCACACACGCATGAACTGCGGGCGCGTCTGATCAGTCGTCGACACCGGGCAGGAACTCCATCTCGAGCGCCCCCACCGCGACCCCGACCTCGTGCTGCGGTGGGCGCGGAAATGGCGGAGCCGGCGCTGGGTGCGGTGCGAGCGAGGCGCGAATCGCGAGCTCGTGCATCCCCGCCGCATCGTCGGGGACGTCGAACGAGATCCGGTTCCAGCCCGGCTGCAGCGCGGCGGTCGCGACGGTGACACCGTCCCACGCGAGCTCGACCTCGCTCGCTCCAGCGGGCGCGACGAGGAGCGTGTACCGCTGTCCATACGGCATGTTGTTGGGCACGAGGATGCGCGCCTCCCGCTGCGTCGTGTAGCGCATCGGCTGCGCCGCGCTCTGCGGCGGGCCGAGGCCTTCGATCACGTAGGGCGCGGACAGCTGCAGCTTGCCGCGCACGGTGTGCAGCGTGCCGTCGATCAGGTGATCGAGGCCGGGCGAGAGCGGATAGTCACCGACGGCGACCTCCCAGCGATCGAGCGGCACGCCGTGCTTGACCGCGAAGATCGCGTTCGCAGGGAACGAGAACGGATTGCCGACCTTGGCGTAGACCCAAGACGCGACGCCCTTGATGCCCGGTGGGAGGTACCGGCAGCACCCCGCGATCGCCCTCGCCGGCGCTGCCTTCCCTGCGCGGTAGTCGGTGGTGCGCGCGACGTTGCGCGCGGCGCACGTCCCGAACGTCAGCAGGAGCAGCAGGTGCCACGCGACGCGAGGGATGCGAGGCACGCGCGCGACGAGCTGGCCGCAGCGCCAGATCAGCGCCGCGAGGCCGACGACGAGCGGCAGCGTCACGTTGCACATCCGGCGGTTGCCGTACGAGGCCGAGCCCCACCAATCGAAGATGGTGCTGTTGAGATAGATCTGCCCGAGCACCGCGACGCCGAACCCGATCGCGAGCAGGCGCGCTCGACGCGGCAGGCACGCGAGCCCGAGCACGCCCGCATACGCGAGCGGCGTCGTCGAGAACCAGCCGTTGCGCGCGGAGAACAACATCTCGAGCACGAGCGGCGAGCCGAGGCGCGTGTACTTCGCGCCCTGCGGCAGCGCCGTGATGCTGCCGTGCACGACGTGCCAGGCGACGAGCTGCGGCGTGAACACGACGAGCGCGACCGCGAGCGTGATCGCCGCGCGCCACGCGAGGTCCAACGCGGAGCGCAGGCGCTGCTTCAGGGTGGTGTCCGGAGCCGGCGCGAGACAGCTCGCGACCTCGACGACGAGCACGACGCCGAGCGCGAGCTCCTGGAGCCGGACGAGCGTCGCGACCCCGAGGATCACGCCGAGCCACACGAAGCGCGGCAGGTCGCGGCGCCCCAGCGTCGTCGCCCAGTAGCCGAAGAACAGCGCGCACCAGAACGCGTCCATCGCGTGGCCGTAGGACGGCATGTACGTGGCGTAGTAGGTGAGCGACGTCCCGAGCAGCACGAGCACCGCGCCGTACGTGGGCGCCCAGCTGCCTCCGATCACCCGGGCCGCGAGTCGCCGTGCGAGCAGCACCGCTGCACATGCGAACACGACGCTGCTGAAGAACACGATCCGCTGGTGCCACGGATCGTAGCCGTGCTCCGGGATGCCCGCGCCGAACACGTTGACGACCTTGGCTCCGGCGTGCGCGACGGTGAGCAACGGTGCCCACACGAGCGCGGGCCCGATCGGATGCGGGATGCCTTTGCGCCCGGTCACGGTGCGCTTCTGGTTCCACGGGTCGCCGAACTTCTCGAGCTGGTTGTCCCAGTTCCAGTCGCGGTCGAACACCGTCGACATGGTCATCAGGTAGAGCATGTGGCCGTCGCCGCGCGCGAGCACCGGACGGTAACGGCCATCGCCGCGCGGCGAGCTCGGATCTCCGCCCATGTCGCTGTTCGTGCTGAACATGACGAGCACGAGCGCGCACGCCGCCGCGATCGCCAGCCGCGGCCAGCGACCTTCACGCGCGACGAACGCTTGGGCGAGCTTCACGATCCGGCGCATGCTCACTCCGCGAACACCGGGCGCGTCGCGTGCACCTTCTCGTCGAGCAGTGCGCGCAGCTCCGCGACCTTCGCGGGCTCGCGCGCGGCGAGGTCATCGCGCTCGTCGGGATCCGCATGGACGTTGTACAGCTCGGCGCGGCCTTCCTGCACGATCAGCTTCCAGCCCCCGCGCACGATCGCGACACGTCCGCCCGGGTTCGAGCGGTCCTGGATCATCGCGGCGAACGCCACTCCCCCGTCGGGATCCGGGGGCCGCGTTCCGAGCGCGAGCGGTGCGATCGAAGCGCCGTCGGTCTCGGGCGGCGCGTAGCCGGCGAGCTCGACCAGCGTCGAGGCGAGCCCGGTCAGGCTCACCGTCTCGTGGATGCGCGCCTGCTGCACCCCCGGGCCGGCGATCACGAGCGGCACGCGGATCTGCGTGTTGTAAAGGTCCGTCGAATGAAACGGCTCGCCGTGATCGCCGAGCGCTTCGCCGTGATCCGCGGTGACGACCATGATCGGGGCGGCCTCGGGCGCGCGGTGACTGAACGCGCCGACGATCTGGGCGAGGATGCGGTCCGAGGCCGCGAGCGTGCGCTCGTAGAGCTGATCGCGCAACGGCGCGGCGACGAGCTCCGTGGAACCGCCGGTCCAGCCGTGTGGCTCGAGGATGTGCATCCACAAGAACAGCGGCCTCCGCTCCTTGGCCGGCGTTTGCTCGCGGCGCGCGAGCCAGTCGACCGCCCGCTTGGCGAGCACGTGGCCGTTCTTCTCGACCTCGACGTGCTCGAGGCCACGCGACCATCCGGTGCCCGCGGACGGGCCCCAGAAGTTGTCGCAGCACATGAAGCCGACGGTCTCGTATCCCGCGGCGCGCAGGCGCTCCGCGACGAGCACGTGCCGCGGATCGAGCCGCAGCGACCACCCGCGCACGCGCCCGCGCACGCGGTTCGGGGCGAGCCCGGTGACCATCGACGGGATCGAGCGCCGCGTGACGTTGCTCGGTGCGAACGCCCACTCGAACACCGCACCACGCTCCGCGAGCCCGGCGAGCACGGGCATGTCGGCCTTGCCGCCGTACGGCGGCGTGCGATCCACACGCACGGTGTCGATCGTGACGAGCACGAGATCGGGGTGCGGCGACCCAGGCGTCGCGACGGGACGGAACACGTCGAGCGAGACGTCATCGCGAATCGAGTCGAGATCGAACATGCGATCGATGACGAAGCCGGACACCGTGCCTTCGGCCCACACCGCGAGCGTCACGGTCGGCCGCGCCGCCGCGACGTGACCTGCGAAGCCGCCGACGACGAGCGCGAGCGGCACGCACGCGCGTCCGAGCCAGCGCCGCGCGCGCCGGGCCTCGTAGAGGTGCGCGAGGATCACGGTGACGAGCGCGGCGATCGGCGGCGCGACGGCGCCGAACAGCGCGAGGTGCCCGATCCGCGCGCGCACGATCAACCACGCCACGCCGATCCCCGCGACCGTGAGCACGAGCAGTGCGCCGGCCACGCGCGCCGGGGTCAGCAGCGTCGAGTGGCCGGCTGCGCGCCACCTGCGATCGAGCGTGCGAGCCGCATCGCCGAGCCGCCGCGCCAGCGGACGCGAGAGCCCGACGAGCACGAGCGCGATCGCGATCGAGCACACCGGCTGGAGGTAGCCAACGACCAGCGGCCGGAACGAGGTCGTCGCGGCGATCGCATGGGTGCTCGCGAACACCGCGGCACCGAGCGCGACGGCGGCGAGCCAGAAGTACACCAGCCAGCCCGCGACCGACGGCATGCCGCCGCCCTCTTCCCGTGCGGCCTCGGCGATCGCATCGACGCGCCAGCCGAGCCACAGCGCCCGGAAGCTCACCGACAGCGCGAACAAGATCGGCAGCGCGGCGAGCACGATGAAGCCGACGGCCGCGATCGCGGTCGAGCCCCGCAACGTCGCGGCCTCGACCACGCCGGCCACGATCGCGCCGATCGACGCCGCGCTCCAGCTCGAGGCGATCCACCGCACGAGCTGCTTCAAGCGGCCTGACGCCGGCACCCGCACATCCTAGCCTGGAACGGCGAGTTGAGGCCCGGCCGCTCGGCGATGGCTGCGCGCGAGGCGTGCGGATATGGGAGATTTCCCGCGTGCGTTGGCTGCTCGTCGCCGTGCTCGCTCTCCTCGCGCCGAGCACGGCCGCGGCGCGCCGGCTCGATGGCAGCGTGTACGTGGACGCCGACGGCGATGGCGTGCCCGACGCGGGCGAGCCTGCGGTCCCGGGTGCGGTGGTCGCGTTCGGCACCGCGCAGTTCGTCACGGCCGATGCACGCGGGCAGTTCACGTTCGAGCTCCCCGACACGGCGTCGGGCATCGTCTGGGTCCGCGTCCCCGACGGGTACCGCCCCGGACCCGTGTGGGCGAAGGTCACGCCGCAGGTGGCTCGCATCGACCTCGGCCTGCGCGCCCTGCCCTCGCCGCACCGCGGGCCGCTGACGTTCGTCGTCGCGGCCGACACCCACATGAAGGCGGACCAGGCGTTCTTCGCGGACCTGCGCGGAGTCGCGCTCGACGCGGTCGCCCTCGATCCACCACCCGCATTCTTCACGATCCTCGGCGACGTCACGCAAGGCAACCAGGCGCGCGAGTTCGACGCCGTCGATCGCTCGCTCGCGTACCTCGACATCCCGTACGTCCCGGTGCCCGGGAACCACGACTGGTACGACGGCGGCGCCGCGTGGTTCGCGCACTACGGCCCCGACAACTACAGCTTCGACATCGACGACACGCACTTCGTCGTGTGGAACATGGCGATGGACGTCGCTCACCTCGAGCGGTATCTCGGCGCGGAGCTCGCCGGCGTCGCCCCGTCGATGACGATCGTCGCCCTCACCCACGCACCGCCCGCCGCCGACGTGGTGCGCGTGCTCGAGCGGCTCGGCGTCGACTACGTGCTCACCGGCCACACGCACACGAATCGCGTGGTCGATCACGGCGGCCTGCGCGAGCTGGCCACGGAGCCGCTGCTGATGGGCGGTCTCGACTTCACACCGGCGGGCTACCGCATCGTGACGCTCGAGAGCGGTCGCCTCACCGCGTTTCACCGCACCGTGGTCGAGCCGTTCGTCGCGATCACCGCGCCCGCACCCGGTGGGTGCGTCCCACCCGTGGGCGGCGAGTTGCTCGTCGCCGCGGAGCTCGACGCCGGTGCGCCCACCGTCGAGGCGCGCCTCGATTGCGGTACGCCGATCGCGCTGCGCTTCACGGGCGGCTGGACCTGGCGCGGCGCGCTGCCAACCCTCGCGCCGGGCACGCACGCGGTGTCCGTCGAGGCACGCGCTCCGTCCGGAGCCTCGCGCGCGCGCGCACGCACCTTCGAGGTGTGCTCGCCCGACACCGCCGCTCCGCGCGGCGGCGCCCCGTGGCCGCAGCTCGGCGGTGATGCCGCGCACACGGGGCACACGCCGCACGAGCTCGCCCCGCCACTCGCCCCCCGCTGGACCGCGGCCGTCGGCGGCCACGTCCTGCAAGGCGCCCCGGTGATCGCCGCCGACAGCGTCTACGTCGCGAGCGCGGACCTCGGCGATGGACGCGGCGGCGGTGTGATCGCGCTCGAGCTATCGACCGGTGCACTGCGCTGGCGCACGCCATCGACGCTGCCGATCCGCGGGGGGATCGCCGTCGCGCGTGACACCGTGATCGCGAGCCAGCTCGACGGCACCGTGCTCGGCCTCGATGCGCGCACGGGCGTGGTGCGCTGGCGGTACGAGTTGCTCGGCGCCGAGCCGCGCAGCGATGCGACCTTCAGCTCACCCGTGGCCGATGGCGGCGACGTCTTGATCGGCAACCAGCGTCATGTCGCGGCCATCGACATCACGACCGGATCGGCGCTGTGGGCGCGCGATCCGATGCGCCGCCACCAGGACTTCCCGTCGCTGGCGGCGATCGCCGTCGACGAGGGCATCGCCGTCGGCACCTTCGATCGCGAGCTCGGCGGCGTGTTCGCGTGGGACCGCGTGTCGGCCGAGCTGCTCTGGCACGTCGCCGGTCCGCAGGTGAACTCGATCAATGCATCGCCGGTCATCGCCGGCGGCGTCGTCTACCTGGTCAACGGCGCCACCGAGGTGCTCGCGCTCGATCTCCTCACCGGCGAGCGGCGCTGGCGCGTCAAGCTCGATCCGCTCGGCCACGAGTGGAACCTCGCGAGCCTCGGCACCCCCGCACTCGCCGACGGCGTGCTCGTCGTCCCGACGCTCGCGGGCGATCTGTTCGCGCTCGATGTCATCGCCGGCCGCACGCTGTGGCGCGCGCGCGGCACGCCCAGCCCGCTGCGCGCGATCCACTACCGCGGCAAGGACGAGCGCGGGTTCGCGGCGTCGCCCGTGATCACGGGCAGCATCGTGTGGACCGTCGATCTCGCGGGCCGCCTCTCCGCGCTCGATCTGCTCTCCGGCGCGCCGCTCTGGCAGCACGACCTCGGCGTCCCCGTGCTCGCGAGCCCCGCCGTCTCCGGCGACTGGCTCGTCGTCGCCTCGTACGACGGCACCGTTCACGCGTTCGCGCGCACGGCGCACACGCGCCGCGCCCTCCCCGAGCCGAGCGCGACGTGCGACGCACCGGTCGCACGAGGCTGCTGTGATGCAGGCGGCGCGCCCTCCGGCCCCGCGTTACTCGTCGCGCTCGCATACGTGCGGACACGACGCCGCCGCCGGCCGCCTGGACCTCCCCGAGCTGGTCCCCATCTACAAACGCTTCGCCGACATGCCGCTCGTCTCGATCGACGATGACGCTCGAGGACGCTCGCTTACTGACGGCGGCGGCGCCGGCGCAGCAGCAACAGGGCGAGGCCTACGGGCGCGAAGCCCGCAGCCGGGCCTGCGCTGCACGAGTAATACGTCCCCAGCTCACCATCGGAGACGCCGTTCTCGTCGAAGGCCGTGCCGGTCAGCATGGCGGTCGCGGTGCCGCCCGGGTGCACGATCTCCAGCTGTGCGGTCTTCGCGCCCGGCGTCGTCGGGTTCATCACGACCAGCAGCTCGGCCTCGCCATTCGGCGGGATCGTGACGGATGGAGTCGACGGGCTCACCACGGTGAACTCGCTCGCGTTGAGGCCGGTGATGCGCCGGATGTCGCTGATCTCGACCGCTCCGGCGCCGCAGTTCGTCAGCACGATCTTCTGACCGAACGACGGCATGAGGACCTTGTTGGGGCCGAAGTCGATCGTGCCAGGCGTGGGCGAGACACCGGCGGGCAACGCCACCGCGTGCAGCTGGATCGGCAGGATCGGGTTCAGCTGCTCCGGCAAGTTCGTATTGATCGTCACCATGTCCGTCAGCTCACCGGGCTCCGTCGGGGTGACCGACGCCGTGAACGCGACCGCGTTGCCGCGGTTGCCGATCAGCTGCATGCCGGGATCGAACTGCGACGAGCTCACGTCGAACGGCGCACCGGGCGCGGCGATGCTCATCAGGTTGAACGAGCCAGGCGCCTCCGCGTAGACCTCGAACGTCGCGCTCGCCGTGGAGCCGACGCACACGGGCCCGAGGTCGATGGCGCCGGGGGCCGCGGCGATCTTGCCGAGCTGCGCCTCGGCCGTGATCTCGACCGCGCGCGGAGTGGGGTTGTTCACCGAGGACACCATCAGCCTGCCGAGCGAGCCGGTGTGCACCGCCGTCGGCGCGTACGCCAGCACGACGCGGTGACCGCTGCCGGCGTCGATGTACGCGGACCCATTGGCGAGGTCACCGCTCGTGATCGAGAGGTCCGCACTCGAGGTCGCGTCGAGCTGGACGGTGGTGAGGTAATCGCCGCCGCTGCCGGCGTAGATGTCGATCGCGCGCGGCGGAGGTGCGAGGTGCACGAGCGTCGAGGCGAACGCCGCGGGGCTGGGCAGGATGTTCAGGTTCGAGTTGACGCCGGTGCACGCCAGGTTGACGGTCTGCGCAGATCCGCTGCCGGACGAGGGCGAGAACGTGATCGTGCCGCCCTGCGAACCGACGCTCGGCGGCCGACACGTGATGCCGACGGCGCGGCTGTTCGAGCCACTTCCGGACGCAGCGAGCGTGAACGTATTGCCCGGCTGGTCCTGCACGAACACCGTGCTCGGCTGCGCCGCGACGTTCACGGTCACACTCGTCGAGCCGACGTTCGTCACGGTGACGAAGCTCGGCGCACTCGTCATGTTGACGGGCACCTGGCCGAGGTCGAGCGAGCTCGTCGAGACCGTGATGCCGGTTTGCGGTGCGATGCCGTAGCCGCTGAAGTAGATGGGGAGACGGAGCGTCTCGAACGGCGAGCTCTGGTTGACGAGCGTCGCGTACATCGTGCAGCTCGCCGAGCCCTGGAACTGCGGGAGGTAGCGCGCGAGCACCGTGTACACCTGCGGAATGCAGCTGTCGGAGTTGGTCCCCGACCCGGCGGTCGAGCTCCCCGAGCCGACCCCGGTGCACGTGATCGGCACCGTCCTGCCGGTCAGGTCCTCGTTCAGCTCGGCGCGCATGAACTGACAGTTCGTCGCGTCGATCCCGGTGAGGAGGTAGTTGTCTCCGACGTTCGGCGTGATCGTGACCTCGGGGCAGTCGATCGAGGAGAACAGCGCGGCGCTGCCGCAGTAGGCGTAGCCGGAGCCACCTCCGGGCTGGAAGAACACCGCCTGCCCGGTGCTCGAGGTGTCGGGCTCTCCGCGCGAGATGCACGCCGCAAACCCCGCTGCCACCAGCACGACGAGGCTGCCGATCAGCCTCCGCTTTTTGATCCGCACGTCACGAGGATCACCGCCGGCGCGAACGCCGTCAAATCGAACACGCGTGGGACGAGCGCCTACATGGCGAGCCAGATCACGCGCTCAGCGAGCGAGATCGCGGCGCGCCTGGGCGATCTGCGCGGCCAGGACCGGATCCCACGTCAGCTCACCGTCGGCGAACGGCTGCATCGCCACCGCGCGGCGCAGCGCATCGCGCTGGTCGCCGAGGCCATCGCCATCCTTCGGCAGCGCCTTGATCGTCGCATCGAGGCCATCGCCGAGGTCGGGAGTCTCGTCGAGCTCGGCGGCGCGCATGAGCGGGAACGTCGAGATCGTGCCCTTCGTCGCGTGCTCGACGGCCGCGTTGGAGTCGTTGCACACGCCGACGTAGCCATAGCCGTCCGCCGGCATCCCGGCCGCGACGGTCGTGCGCTCGACCCGGTTGCGGCGCAGATACGTCGCGGCGGCGTCGACCGTGTCGAGCACGTAGCGGCCCTTGGCATCGATCGCATCGATCGTGACATCGGTAGCGGCGGTCATGCCGGTCCATCCGGGGCGCTGCGACGTCTGACCGAAGAAGCCCGCGCCGTCGACGCCGAGATAGAACATGACCTGCGTGTTCACGTTCGGGCCACTGATCTTCCACGCGTGGTGGCTGTGGCCCATCGGGATCGTGAAGCTCTCGCCGGTGGAGAGGCGAATGCCGGTGTCGAGCCAGACCGGCCACAAGAGATCCGCATTCGTGCCGATCGTCGCGGAGAGGAAGTTGGCGTACATGCGCTCGTTGCGGACCTGGATCGTGTGACCGGTCTCGATCAGCGCCGAGAACAGCTCGCGCGGCGTGGTGATCGTCGTGCCCTTGAAGGTCACCGACGAGCCGTTGTCGGCGGCGAGCGAGGTCAGCACGCCGGCGAGCTTGCCCGCATGCGAGAACTGACACGGCGAGAGCGTGCGGTTCGGGAAGTGGCCGTAGCCGACGCCGGGTAGCCGCGCATCGACCTGCGCGGGCACGGGGCGCTCGGCCTCGCAGCCACCGAGCAGCGCGCCGAGCTCCCCCGTGATGACGTCGTCCGGCGCGGGCGCCTCGGCCGGGATGCCGCCGAGCGCGGGGCGAATCAGGCCGATCTGCGCGAGCGGAATCGTGGGGAAGCGCTCGAGGCCCGTGAGGTTCGGGTCCGCGAGGATCGCGTCGAGCTGTGCGCCGAGCACCTGCGCGGCGGCGGGGTCTTGCACCAGCGCGGCGAGCTCCGCCTTCGCCATCTCGGCGAACGCGCCGCCGCTCTGCTGCTGGAGGCCGCGCACGAACGTCTTCGCGTCGACGGCAGGGCGGGCGCAGTTCGCCTCGCACTTCACCGAGAGCGCGACGGTGCCCTCGGCCGCGCCGCCCTCGCCGAGCGAGGCGTAGGTGCCGGTCAGGATGCGATACACGCCGGGCTGCTCGAGCGCGACCTCGAGCTGCGCGGACGTGCCGTAGCCGCTGTCATCGTCCTCGCCGACCACCGTGCCGCCGCCGACCGCGACCTTGTCGCCGTCGCCCGCGAGCGGACCTTCGACGATGACGTACGCGTCGACGCCGCGACGGCCCTTCACGTCGACCTTGAGCTTCATGCCACCGAACGACTCGACACGATACGCGGGCACGCGATGGTCGAGGTCGATCGCGAGCTCGCCGCCGATCGGTGCGGCCCCGGCCTCGACCAGCTCGAACGCGCCGTCGCCCTTGCCGGGAGTCCACGTCCCGGCCGCCTTGTCATCCTCGCCCGTGCAGGCGGTCAGGACCGTGAACAGTGCGAAGGAAAGCTGGCCGAGACGCATGGCCGGCCAAGGTGCACCGGAGATGCCGACTGACGCGGCCTGTGATCAGCAGGTTGCACAGCGCTGGCTGATCGAGTGGCCAGCGAATGGAGCTATCACGCGCCGTGTCAGAGCGTGAAGATCGCCGCACCCCACGTGAACCCGGAGCCGAACACGCTCGACAGGATGCGGTCGCCCTTCTTCACCTTCCCCTGCGCGCGCCAGTGATCGATCGTGAGCGGGACGGTCGCCGCCGTGGTGTTGCCGTAGATCTCGATCGAGTTCAGCACCTTCTCCGGCGGGATCTTAGCGACCTCGACCACCTTCTCGTTGATGCGGAGGTTCGCCTGGTGCGGCACGAACCAGGTGATGTCGTCCCACGACAGGCCGGTCTTCGCGAGCGCCGTCTGCGTCGACATCACCATGCCGCGCACCGCATTGAGGAACACGCGCTTGCCGTCCATCTGCGGGTACTTGATCTGGTTCTCGTCGCGATTCCGCGCGTCGTAGTCGACGTACGGCAGCTTCGCGATCTCGAAGATCTTGAGGTGCAGGTCCATCGCGCCCGTGCCGTCGGCGTGCGCCGACGTGTACATGACGCCCGCGCGCGGATCCTCGGTCTCCATCGGGCCGAGCACCACCGCGCCCGCGCCATCGCCGAACAGCACCATCACGTCGCGCCCACGCGTCGTGTAATCGAGCGAGTGGCTGTGCAGCTCGGCGCCGACGAGGAGGATGCGCTTGTACATGCCGGTGCGGATGAACGCGTCCGCCATCTGCAAGCCGTAGATGAAGCCCGAGCACTGCTGGCGGATGTCGAAGCACGCGCAGTTGGTCTTCTCGGCGATGCCGAGCTTCTTCTGCAGGAAGACCGCGGTGCCCGGAAAGTGAATGTCGGGCGACAGCGTGCCGAGGATGATGCAGTCGATCTCGTGCGGCTCCAGGTTCGCGTCGGCGAGCGCGCGCTTCGCGGCCTGCAGCGCGAGGTCACTCGTGGCCCAGGTGCCGTCGTTCGGGACGTAGCGGCGCTCCTGGATCCCGGTGCGCTTGCGGATCCACTCGTCGTTGGTCTCGGTCTGCTGCGTCTCCAAGCGAATGTGTCGGTCGTTCAGAAACGGAATCTCCTCGTTTCTGACGACGCGATCGGGGACGTAGCTGCCGAGCCCAAGGACCTTCGTGCGGATCATCTGACGTGGATATGTCATGTGTCTCCTTGACGACAAGGCCCGGGGACACTTCTGGCGTTACATCGCCTTTCATCGACAGGGTTCGATCACTCCGTATAGCCCCTGGGTCTCATCGGCGGGTCCTGCGGTGAAGTAGATTGCGTCTTGGAGCGAGCCGCCCACGCCCATGCCGGGCGCGAGGCCCCACAGACCGTCGGTCACGATCGGGCGCCCGTTCGGGCGGCTCAGCTGCCCGACGACCTC
>DATLHR010000389.1:0-20472 GCA_035539815.1 Kofleriaceae bacterium | reverse complement strand
CCTGTTGGCTCGCCGCGAGCGACGCGCTCGCGAGCTCGCGCCAGCCGACGCTCGAGCTCCTCGTTCCAGAGGCGGGCAACCTCCTCGGGATCCAGGTTGGAAAGTCCGTCCTCGTCGAGGGAGCGCTGAAGTGCGCTGGCGAGGTCCGCGCGCTCGTCGGCGGGGAGCCGAAGGGCTTGTTCGAGGATCGCTCGGGCCTGGGCGCTCATGCCTCAAGGATAGCCCAGGAGAGCGCCGTTGAAATCTTCGAACCCATCGTGCCTGGCTCGGGACGCACCTGACGTTACGTTCTATCGCGCGAGCTCGGCGACCAGCTTCGCGACCAGGTCCGACGGCGGATCCGGCTCCGGCAGGTTGCCGTAGATCGCGCCGATCTCGCGCATCGGCACGTCGTCGTTGCCGGCGCCGGTGCCGTAGCGCCCGAACGGCTCGATCGACTTGCGCAGCGAGACCTCGCCGCCGCTCGAGCCGAGCGGCTTGATGAACCCCTTGTGCAGCGCCGTGCCGACGCGCGCGGGACACCGGCACGGGTTCATCGGGTTGACGTGCTCGCAGCGCGGTGCGAGGTAGTCCCCGATCTTCTTGCGCGCGCGCGACAGGCGGACCTTGTACGCGCTCTCGGTGATTCCGAGGCTCTGCGCCGCCGCCGCGTCGGACAGCTTGAGGATGTGGCACACGACGAACGCGGCGCGCTCGCCCGGCGGCAGGCAGTTGATGACCGAGGTCATGCAGCCCTGCTTGAGCTCCCACAACAGGAAGTCGCGCTGCGGATCGCTGAGCGAGCGCACGACGTCGGTGCGGGTCGCTTCGTTGCGGAGCGTGTCATCGAGGACGTCGAAGTTGACCTCGGGCTGACGCGGCAGGCGCCGTTCGAGCAGCTGGTTCGCGACGCCGAGCAGCCACACCTCGCGGGCAGCGGGCTCCGCCGGCGCGGACGCCAGCTCCTCGAGGGCCAGCGCGAACACATCGACGAGGTAGCGCTCCGCGCGGTCTCGATCGAGCGTGAGCCGGAACAAGAAGTTGTACAGCCGTCGCCAGTGCGGCTCCACGAGCGCCGCGAGCTGCGCCTTGTCCAGCTTGGACCCCATCCAACCAGCGATGCTACACCAGCAACCGCGCGCGTCGCCTCGTGGGAGGCGTGATACCGTGCCCGGGCATGCATCGGCGGCTCGCGATCCTCGCGCTGTCCATCGGCTGGGTGTTCGGCTGGGCGCTCGGCGGGTGTTACGACGTGCCGAAGCCGGCATGCGGCTTCGTCTGCGGCGCCAACCTCGCGTGCCCCGAGGATTACCGATGCCTGTCCGGGCGCTGCGTCCTCGAGAGCGTCGTCGGCACCGCGCAGTGCGACAGCCCCGACGCCGGCGTTCCCGGCGACGCACCGCTGCCCCCGGATATGTCGTTCGGCCCCGCCGTCATCGGCCGCATGCCGAACGACTTCGAGGACAGCGTCCCGATCGGGACCACCGTGACGGCGCGCTTCAGCGAACCGGTCACCAACGTCATCGCGGGGAGCTCGTTCGTCGTGTTCGACGAGCGCTTCGGCGCCGTGCAGGGCACCGTCTCGATGCCCGATCCGGTGACGGCGGTGTTCACGCCGTCGGCGCCCCTGCGCAAGGGGATCATCCACACCGTCAACCTGTCGAGCCCGATCCAGGATCTCGATGGATTTCAGCTGCCGTTCACGCAATGGCAGTTCAGGACCGAGCCCGACTTCGAGCCGCCCGCGGTCGTAGCGCAGACGCCGATGCCCGGCGCGACCGGCGTCGCGCTCGACACACCGCTCACCGTGCAGTTCAGCGAAGAGGTGTTCAACGTCGATCCGTCGAGCTTCTCCTTCCTGAAGGATGGGATCAGCGTGCCCGGGTTCGTCGGCTTCGACTTCATGACGAAGACCGCGATCTACAGCTACAGCGGCCTGCTCGAGCCGAACACCACGTACACGGTGCAGCTCGGCGCGCAGATCCAGGACCCCAGTGGGAACCCGCTCGCCGGCGCACCGATCGTCTGGACGTTCACCACCGGCACCGACATGACCCCGCCGGAGCTCACCGGGCGATTCCCGGTCATGGGAGATTCGAACGTCAGCCCGTTCGCCAACATGAACGTGTTCTTCAGCGAAGAAGTCACCAACGTCACCAACGCGACGTTCACGCTGCGCCAAGGCACGACCGTGATCCCGGCGACCGTGACCTACTTCGCCGGTCAGGCGCAAGCGATCCTCGACCCCATGCCGCAGCTCGCGAGCGGCACGGTGTACACGATCACGCTCGAGCCCGGCATCACCGACCTCGCTGGTAACCCGCTCGCAGGCGCGCCCACCAGCTGGTCGTTCACGACACAGGTGGATCAGGTCGGTCCGTCGGTGATCGGCCGCTCGCCGCTCCCCGGCACGAGCAACGTCTCGATCAACAGCGTCGTCACGGCGACGTTCAACGAGGAGGTCACCGGCATCTCGAGCACGTCGTTCCGCCTCGACCCGGGCGGCACCGGTGCCGCAGTGAGCTACAGCCCAGGAGCGCGCACGGCGACGCTCGTGCCCGCGATGCAGCTCACCCCCGCGACGACGTACACCGTGACGCTCGACGCCGGCATCACCGACCTCGCGGGCAATGCGCTGTCGCCGGTGCCGCAGAGCTGGACCTTCACCACGGTCAGCGATGTAACCCCACCGACCGCGACGATGACGACGCCGATGCCGAGCGCGACCAACGTCGCGACCTCGACGGCGATCGTCTTGCTGTTCGACGAGGCCGTGAACAACGTCGGCCCGGCGACGTTCCGCGTGACCGCGGGCGGCGGCATCGGCGGCACGTACACGAGCGCGATGGCGGGGCGCGAGTACACGTTCACGCCGTCCGCTCCGCTGCCCGCGGGCGCGACCGTGACGATCACGTTGACCAGCGGCATCACGGATGTCTTCGGCAACCCGCTGGCGCCCGTGAGCTTCACGTTCTCGACGGCGCCCTGAGCGCCTCGGCTACGACACCTGACCGACGCGCTTGGCGGCCGGCGCCGTCGACGGCTCGCTCTCGACGAGCCCCACCCGCCCGGTGACCTCGCCGCGCGGATCGGCGAACGTCGACAGCTCGCGACTCACCTCGGCGACGAGGTCCGCCTTCTCGCGGTACGGCATGAAGGCGCTCTTGAAGCCCGCGATGATGATCTCCTTGATCGTCTGCAGCGACCAGCCGTAGTGCTGGTGGCACAGGTGCAGCTCCTTCGTCACCGTCGTGTCCGACATCAAGCGGTTGTCGGTGTTGATGGTGACGCGCAGGCCGTAGTCGACGAAGAAGTCGACCGGGTGCGTCTCCCATGACGCCGCGGCGCGCGTCTGCAAGTTCGACGACGGGCACACCTCGAGCGGGATGCGGTGATCGTTGACGTAGTTCAACAGGTCGCCGCTCTCGACGAGCCGCGTGCCGTGACCGATGCGATGCGCGCCGCACTTGTGGATCGCCTGGTGCACGGAGTCCGGCCCGAACGACTCACCTGCATGCGCGGTGCAGTTGATGTTGTTGTCGATGACGAGCTGGAACGCGTGGCGGTGCAGCTTCGCCGGGTTGTTGACCTCCGAGCCCGCGAGGTCGAAGCCGACGACGCCGCGGTTCTTGAACGCGACGCACAGCTCGGCGATGCGCAGGCTCGACTCGGGGCCGAGCGAGCGGATCGCGCACAGGATGAGCCCGTAGCGAATGCCGAGCTCGCGCTTGGCCGCGCGCAGGCCGCGCAGGACCGCCTCGACCACCTGCGCCGGACGCAGCCCTTCGCGGATGTGCAGCAGCGGCGAGTAGCGCACCTCGAGGTAGCGCACGTTCTCCTTCCACGCGTCCTCGGCGAGCTCGTAGGCGCAGCGCTCGAGCGCGGCCTCGGTCTGCATGACGCTCAGCGTGATGTCGAAGGCGCGCAGGTAGTCGTCGAGCGAGGCGACGTGGTCGCCCGCGGCCAGCAGGCGATGCAGCTCGCCGCGGTCGAACGTGGGCAGCTTCACCTGCTGCTTGCGCGCGAGGTCGAGCACGGTGTCGAGGCGTACGGAGCCGTCGAGGTGACAGTGCAGGTCGGTCTTGGGCAGGCGGTGCAGCAAGTCGACGGGGATCTCGGACGGCGTCGTCATCGGTTCGGCCACTATCCCGCCCGGGGCACGCCCGCTGCAACCGCGTTCGAGTTGCCATGCGAATTCCTGCAATTTTCGCCACGATGCTCCTCGTCTCCGTGGGTGCCGTGACCGCGGAGCCCGTCGATCGCGAGAGCACGGAGCGCCACCGCCTCACCGACCCACCCGCCGTCTCGCGCCCCGCCCCCGACGCCGAGGGCTGGGTCGAGCTCGCGGACCCCACGCCGTCCAAGCACGGCAAGGAGTTCATCCCGGTCGGTGCGGCCGCGGGCTCGTTCACGCGCCTGCGCGTCGACGCACACAGCGGACGACTCTACGTCCAGACGGTGCGGATCGACTTCCAGGACGGCGGTCGCAAGCTCGCGCGCGTCGACACCAAGCTGTCCGCGCGCGGATCCAAGGCCAAGCGCTCCGCGTACATCGACCTCGGCGGCCCGCGCGAGATCCGGCAGATCGTGGTGATCACGGATCGCGACGTGAAGGGCACGTACACCGTGCATGCGTCGACGGAGAGCCCCTCCGTCGCGAAGCGTTGACTACGGGGCCGTCGGCGCTCGCGTCACGCGCGTGACCGTGACCCGGCCGGGCACGACGAGGATCGTGTCGTGACGCTCGCCGGGACCGCGCGGCCGCGCCGTGCGCTCGTCGTCCATGTGCACGACGTAGAGCGCCTCGCCGCGGTCGAACGGCTGGTAGCTTGCGAAGCCTTCGGCGGCGCAGCCGGTGTACCACTCGAGCTGCGTGTAGCTGTCGGTCGCGACGACGCACCCGACGCCCGGCGTGCGATCCGCGCGGATCGCCTGCGCGGCCGCCAGCTCGCGCGACATCGACCTCGCGCGGCGCGCTCCTCGCTTCGCCTGCACGCTGGTGGCGTACCCCGTCGCGATCACGAGGGCGGCCACGGCGATCGCCGCGATCACCGTCTGCTGCCGCGGCGGCCGCGTCGCGACCAGCCGGCGCACCAGGTCGACGCCGAGGATGGCGAGCAGGGTGACCGGGAACACGACGTAACGCGGCTGCATCACGCCGACCCAGCCGAGCACGACGATGCTCGCCAGCGCGGTGAACGACGCGAGCCAGAGCCGGCGATCACCGCGCGCCGATCGCGGCAGCCAGGCGAACAGCCCGGCGGCGAGCACCGGCGCGAGCGCCAGCCCGTAGCTGCGGAACGGATTGGTCGCGAAGTACGGGAACCACGGCTCGTCGGGCCCGCGGCCGCGCGAGGCAGGGCCGCGGCTGTCGAGGAGGATGCCGAACGGCGACCCGGTGGTGCGCTGCGCCTCGAGCAGGTGCGGCAGCCACAGCACCACGAACAGCGCGGCCGCCACGACGAGCGGCCACGGCCGGCGCAGCATCGCGCGTCCGCCGAGCACGACCCACGCCGCGCACGCGAACGCGATCGGGATGCAGCTCGCATAGCGGATGTAGAACGCACCGGCGAACAGCGGTGCGATCCACACCACGCGCCAGCGGATGCGCTCGCGCCCGAGCTCCCCGGCGAGGATCGCCATCGCCGCGAGCAATAGCGCGGCGGCCGGGAGATCGGAGAGCAGCTCGCTGCTCTGCTCCACGTGATACGTCGAGGCGGCGAGCACGGCGAGGGCCCACGCCGCGGTCACACGTCCGCACAGCGCGCGCGCACACAGCCACGCCGCGGCGGCGAAGCCCAGGCTCGTGACGAGCGGCACGAACCGCATCGCGAGATCGCTGCCGCCGGCGAGCACGCCCGGCGCGGCGAAGTAGGACATGCCGCGCGAGACGTAGAACCATCGCGGCTCGGCCCCGGCGAGGAGATCCTTCGCGGACAGCGCGTACTGCGCCTCGTCGTGACCGAGGCTCGGCGCGACCGCCCAGCCGATCACGACGCTGGCGACCCACGCGCCCGCCGCGACGAGCACCACCCACCGCGCCCAGCCTGGCGTCCCTGAAGGCGTCACTTGTCGGGCGGCGGCGGCGGCGGCGCGAACGGCGTCCGCGTCGGCGGATACGTCGAGTAATCCGACACCGCGTTCTCCTCGAGGACGCCGTCCTTCAGCGTCACCTTGCGGAACGCGGTGACGGAGGTCACGCCTTCCGGCAGGGAGTCGAGCTCGATCTTCTTCGCGGCGTCGCGCATGCACTCCGCGGTCGCTGGATCTGCGAAGCCCGCGAACTCGATGTTGGTGCTCGTGAGGATGACCTTGTCGCCCTCGCGCGCGAGCGTGAACCCGAACGCCGCGGCACCGTCGAGCTTCTTGCCGCGCTTGTGCGCCTGATCGACGCAGTCGACGATCAGCGGCTCGGTCTCGACCACGATCTCGCGCAGGGCGAGGTACATCGGCGGCTTCGCGGTCAGAGCCTTGTCATCACTCCCCTCCGCCGCGGGCGCCGCGGGCGCCGCACCCGCGCTCGGCGCGGGCCCCGTCGTGGGCCGCCGGATCGCAGGGACGCCGATCGTGCCGGTGCGCGCGGCGCCACCCGGGGTGACGCGCGAGGGCGCGGACGGCGCGCTGCTGCCGACGCTCGTGGCGACCTGACCGCTACCGCTCGTAGGAGCCGCGACCGGTGCGTCGTCGCGCATGACCATCCACAGGCCGACGACTGCTCCCAGCACGAGCAGGCCAGCGAGCGCGACCAAGGGGCCAGTCAGTCGGGTCACGTCCTCGGGTTGTTGCTCATCTCGGCCGGGTTATCAACTCACGGCGGTGTGAGATCGATCGCAGCGAGGCCGTACCACGTCGCAAGCCGCGCCCGGAGCTCGGGCTCGTCGAGGTCCTCACCGAGGAAGTACCGGTCGCCGCCGGCGGTAAACCGCGGCACCGCGAGGCGCGTGCCGGCGGGTGCCGAGCGGATCGCCGCGAGCCTCGCCTCCCCGACCGGTCCCACGCTCCGATAGGTGACCACGCACCTCACGGCGACGTAGCCGATGATGGCCGCGGACACCACGCCGCACGCGAGGCGCAGGCGCGCGGTGGACAGCTGCGCGAGCACCCACGCCGCCAGCGCGCACGCGACCAGCGCCACGGAGTGCAGATACAGGCGCGGACCGATCTTCGGCGACCCGAGCAGCACGAGCGTGATCACGAGGCCCATCGCGGCGAATCCTGCGATCGCCGCCCGGGTCGGAGCGGCGAGTGGTGCGGCGCGCCGCCGCGCGGCCAGCCCGAGCGCGAGCCACGGCAGCGCCCACACGAGGTGCAGGCCGAGCACGCCGACGACCTTCAGGTTCTCGACGATGCCACGCTTGAGCACGCGCTCGACGGCGCCCGCTTGCTGCGCGAGCCCGTCGTAGCGGGCGGCGTGCCCGGGCGCGATCATCAGCAGCACGTACCCCGCCGCGAGCCCCGCGAGACCGACGAGCATCCACGGCTTCACGCGATCGCCGCGCCTCGCGCCGTAGACGACCACGGCGACGCCGGCCGCGAGGAACGCGGGCCCCGTGTGCTCGTTGCACATGCCGGCCGCGGCGCCGAGCACGAACAAGAGCGGCGTCCACCACGCCCGCCACGCGCGCGGCGCCGCGAGCTGGAGGCGATACGGCACGAGCCAGGCGAGCTGCAGCACGAGCCCGAACGTGTAGTTGCCGAGGAACGGCCGGTAGAACAGCATCGGCCCGAACTGCGGCACGCACCACGCGACGATCGCCACCACCGTGACGTACGCCAGCGCGTCATCGCCGCGGCGCACGGATGGCCAGCGGCCGAGCACCATCGTCGCGAGCAGCGTGAACAGCCCGAGCCCCAGCGCGACCGTGGCGATCACGTGCAGCGGGCCATCGGCGTACAGGATCGTGCTCACCGTCTGGCCGAGCCGCGGGTTCTCGTAGCGCCAGCCGCCGACGACGAGCTCGTAGATCGCGGACGCATCGAGCGTGCCGCCGTTGCGGTACCAGTTGAGGTGGCCCCACCCGTCGCGGAGCACGGGCTCCCAGTGCGCGCACACCGCGAGCACGATCCCGAGCGGGATCACGATCGCCGCCCACAGCCACGGCGCTCGGGGCCCCGGTTCGATTCGGGTCACGACGCGACGTCGCGGCTCGTCGACTCGTTCGCCGACGCGCCGAGCTTCACGTTCATGTCGTCGAAGCCCCACTTCCTGCCGACGACGAACAGCGGACGCCCCTTCACCTCTTCGAAGATGCGCGCGATGTACTCGCCCTGGATGCCGTTGGACAGCAGCAAGAGGCCGTTGAAGAACAGCATCACGACGAGCAGCGAGGCGTAGCCGGGCGCGTCGATGCCGAAGAACAGCTTCTGGATCAACGTGACGACCAGGTAGACGAAGGCGCCGATCGCCGCGAGCCCGCCGATGTACGTCCAGATCTTGAGCGGCACCGTCGAGAACGAGAACAGTCCGTCGAGCGCGAACCGCCACAGCTTGAACAGCGACCACGTCGAGCGGCCGCCCGCGCGGACGTTGGCCTCGAACTCGATGGTCTCGGTCTTGAACCCCGGCCACGCGAAGATGCCCTTCATGAACCGCGTGCGCTCGGGCATCTCCTTGATGACGTCGACGATCTTGCGATCGAGCAGACGGAAGTCGCCTGCGTTCGGCGGGATGTGCACGTTGGTCATCCGCCGCATCACGCCGTAGTAGGCCCGCGCGGACGTGCGGCGGAACCAGCCCTCCTCGGCGCGCTTGCGGCGCACGCCCACCACCATGTCCGCACCCGCGCGCCACTTCGCGACCATCTGCGGGATGAGCTCGGGCGGGTGCTGGAGATCGCAGTCGATCGGGATCACGGCGCGACCGCGCGCGTGGTGAAGCCCGGCGGTGAGCGCGACGTCCTTGCCGAAGTTGCGCGCGAGGCTGACGACCTTGATCCGTGGATCGTTGGTGCGCGCGGCGAGCAGCATGCCGAGCGTGTCGTCGCGGCTGCCGTCGTCGACGAACACGATCTCCCACGGCTCGCCGACGCCGTCGAGCACCGGCACGATCGCTTCGAGGAACGCCGCCAGGTTCTTCGCCTCGTTATAGGCGGGCGCGACGATCGACAGGACGGGCGACTCCACGGCCTTCGACTCTTAGCACGGGCGGTTCACTGCAGGCGGGTGGCAGCGATCACGAAGCACTCGGTCTCGCGGCACGCCAGCGCCCAGTACGGCCCGCGACGCCACGGCGCGTAGGTGAGCGACGCAGCGGCGCCGGTGCCGAGCTTTTGCCAGGTCCCGCCGACCTGCCAGATCAGGATCTCGACGTCGGGCGTGCGCAGCGGCGCCGGCACCTTCACGCGGCGCTGTTTGGTCAGCGAGCCCGCGCGCTCGATCACGCCTGCCCACGCGTCGAACCGCTCGGGGGTCCAGCGCCCGACGAGGATGGTCGGCCGCGGCAGCTCCGGGCGCGCCCCGAGGAAGTCGACGACGAGCTCGAGGCGATCGAGCGTGCCCGTGCCGGCCAGGCGCGCCTTCACGCGCTCGATGCCGGCGAGCATCGCCTTCTGCACCGAGCCCGCGTCGAGCGCGCGGAACGCGCCGAGCTCGAAGCCGCCGGCCTGGTCGAGGCAGCTCGCCGGCGTGACCGCGTAGCGCGGTACGAGGCGCACGTCCGATACGCCGAGCGGCGCGCCGAGATCCACCGCGCGGTGCACGACGCCGGCGAGCGCGAAGTACTTGGTGACGAGCTCGCGCTTCTTGATGTCGCGGAAGTCATCGCCGAGGAACCACCACGAGTCCTCGATCTGATCGAACGCATCCGCGGTGAACACCGTCCCCGGCGTGCTCGCTGCGAGCGCGGCGAGGCGCTGGTCGCTGGCCTCGGAGAGCCGGAGGTAGAGCGGGATGGTGCGCGCCGCGGCGTAGGTGCTCGCGAGCACGGCGAGCACGACGAACGGCACGAGCCGGCGCGCCGAGGTGAGCGCCGCGTCCGCGATCCCGAGGAAGCCGGCGACGAGCAGCGCGCACGATGCGAAATAGAACCGCGGCCCGAGCTTGGGCGACACGAACACGGTGGCGGTGATCACGGAGCCCGCGAGCAGCGCCCAGCCGAGCAGGCGCAACGGCCCGCGCTGCGCGCGCCGATCCTCGTCGCGTGCGCTGATCGCCAGCGCGATCGCGACGAGGCCGAGCGTCGGCGCGGCCGCGGTGACGAAGCCCTGGAAGATGTCGAGGTTCGCGGTGACCCCGCGCTGGAGCAAGCGGCCGAAGAAGCCGACCTTGGTCGCGAGGCCGTCGTAGCGCTCGCCCTGCCCGGGCGCGAAGAAGATCATCGCGAACCCGACGAGCACGCCGAGCGCACCGGCGAGCGCGAGGTCGGGGCGATGATGGCTCTGCTGGTAGCGCCAGCCGGCCCACACCAGCATGCACAGCACGAGCGTGGGCCCCGTGTGCTCGTTGCATGCGCCCGCGATCACGCCGAGGAAGAAGTACGGCACGCACGCCGACATCGTGGCCTCGCCGCTCGGGCGCAGCCGCATCGGCACCAGAAACCACAGCTGGATCGCGGCGCCGTAGACGTAGTTCGCGCCGTACGCGCGGCAGAACATGATCATGCCGATCCGCGGCAACGCGAACCACATCACGCCGAGCGCGATCGCGTACAGCGCGAGGTCACGCCCGCGGCGCCATGACGGGAACCGGCCAAGGCCGAGCACCGTCACCGCGAGCGCGAGCGCGAGATACACGAGCGGCGTCGCGATCACCGCGAAGTACTCGAGCTTGTACGCGAGGTAGGTGAACCACTGGCCGACGCGCGGGTTGGAGTGCGTGTACTGGCCGATCCCGTACTCGAAGAAGTTGGAGAGCGAAAATGGCTCGGCACCCGTGTCGACGGCGAGGTTCCACGCATCGAATGCGAAGGGCTCGTGCGCCATCACGACCCCGATGTGCACCGCCGTCGCGACGACGTATGCGACGAACATCATGCGCAAGACGCCGGTGACCACGATGTCTCCAGGTAACACGGCCCGCCGTGCGAATCCATTGGCTCAGCTGATGCAGCCACCTAGGAGCAGAAAGGAGCCGCCAATGAGAGCAGCACATCTTCTCATCGCCGCCGCACTCGCTGGGTCGGTATCCGTCGCGGATGCGCAGGTCCGGCGTACGGACGATCGCTACAACGAATCCTATCGGTATGGTCCCGGGTGGAGCCAACGGCCGGGATATCGCTCGTTCGCGCTCACCGGCCACGTCAACACGCGCCGTCCCCGCAACCTGATCGACGTCAACTATCAGCCCCTCGACCGCGTCACCGTGCAGGCGACCGGCGGCCGGGTGTTCGTTCGCCGGATCAGCGTCGAGTTCGGCAACCACAACGTCGTCGACTATCCGGTCAACGCATGGCTTCGCCCCGGCCAGATCAAGACGATCGACACGCGCGGCCGCCGCGTCTTCCGCATGGAGGTCATGGTCGATCCGCGGTATCGCGGCTCGTACCAGGTGATCGCCACGCCGGGCCACCGTCGCTACGGCCCGCCGATCGGCATGCGCTGAGCGGGCGCTTCAGCACCGTTGACGATACGTACGACGCTGATACCATGTACGTACAATGATCAAGAAGCTGACACGCACTGGGAACAGCGTCGCGCTCGTGCTCGACAAGCAGCTTCTCGACGCCGCGAACCTCGATCCGGACGATGCGGTCGAGGTGTCGACGAATGGCCGCGTCGTCGTGATCTCCCCGGTGCGGAGCAAGCGTGACACCGAAAAGCTCGCGCGTGGCAACGAGCTGATGCACGCGAAGTTCGCGGGTGCCTTTCGCCGGCTGGCGAAGTGAGGATCCGCTTCCTGGGCCTCGATGAGGTGCTCGCGATTCATCGCGACCAGGTCGAGCGCTACGGCGGTAAGGAAGGAGTACGTGATCTCGGGTTGCTCGAGTCCGCGGTGGCTGCGCCGGAAGCGACCTTCGATGGGGAGTACCTGCACGGAACGCTTCCGGAGATGGCGGCAGCGTACCTGTATCATCTGGCCCAGAACCATCCGTTCCTCGACGGAAACAAGCGCGTCGCGGCTGCGTCGATGTTCCTGTTTCTCTACGTCAACGATCTCGAGCTCGAGTGCACCGAGGACGAGCTCGTCGAGCTGACCCTCGGCGTCGCCAGCAGCAAGGTCACCAAGGCGGAGGTCGCCGTGTTTCTCGCCGCCCACGTACGCGCGATCCGCTGAGGCTCAGATCCGCACGCGCAGCTTCGTGCGCGCCAGCGCGATCAGCAGGCTCGCCGAGATCACCAGCCCGGCCGCGTTCGCGATCGCCGCGCCGACCAGCCCATACGCCGGGATCAACACCAGCGTCACCACGAACGTCGCGAGCGCGACGAGGCTCAGGTACAGCGTGTGCCAGCCCGGGTGCGAGCCCATGAGCAGCAGCTGATTGAACGGCAGCCACGGCGACGCGATCGCCACACCCGCCATCAGGATCGCGAACGGCACCGCGCCATCGCCGAATGACGCCTTGCCGGTCAGCCATGGCACCACCACCGGAAACACCAGCGCGCCGATCGCGCACGCCCCGACGAGCGCGGGCACGAACCAGCGCCGCGAGCGCCGCGCGAGCGCCTCGATCTCCTGCGTGCGCCCCTGGGTGAGGTCACGCGCGAGCAGTGGGTTGAAGTTGTTCTGCAGCACCACCGGTAGCTGCATCGCGCCCTCGAACAGCGCCGACGCCATCGCATAGATCCCGACGAGCCGATCGTCGTGGAGCAGCACCGCCAACATCCACAGATCGAGCTTGCTGTTGACCTCCCACGCCAGCGTCGACGCGACGCCGCGCACGCCATACGCGAGCTGCGCCTTCGCGTGCGCCACCCACCCCGCCGCCCGCGCCAGCGACACCGTCGCCAGCAGCTCGACGACGAGCACGAGCAGCAGCGTCCCCTCGGTGATCGTCCAGATCATCGGCAGCTGCGCCGCCGGCACCCGCAACCCGTGGCACACCCCCAACCCGATCGCGATCAGCACGTAGCGCAGCGACGTGTAGACGGCGAACGCGCGCATCCGGCGCAGCCCGTTCACCACCCCGAGCAGCACCTTGTTGATCGCGAAGCAGAACAGCGCGGGCGCGGCCCACAGCATCCCCTCCGCGACCGTCTCGCTCTGTAATAAATCTCCGATCGGGTGCCGCACCGCCACGAACACCGCGGTCGCCGCGGCCGCGAGCACGACGTTCGGCACCAGCGCCCCCACCACCACCGCCGCGACCCGCGCGCGATCCTCGGGCGCCTCCGCCACCGCGCGCAGCACCGCATACTGCAGCCCGCCCGCCCCCAGGATCGCCGTCGACATCATCACGAACGTGACGAGGTTGAACGCGCCGAGCGCGGCCTCGTCCCACCACTTCGCGATCAGGACCTTGAGGCCGAGCCCGACCACCGCGAGCAGCACTACCGGCGCCAGGTTCCAGGCGACATCGCGACCGAGGCGCTGGTCCGTCAAACGACTTGCGTTATACACGGGTCCCGATGTCCGTTCCCACCGATCTGCGAATCGCCGTGCTCGTGCCGTGCTTCAACGAGCAAGCCGCGATCGGCAAGGTGGTCGCGGACTTCAAGGCGTCGCTGCCCACCGCGACGGTCTACGTCTACGACAACAACTCGACCGACGACACCATCGGGGTCGCCACCGCCGCGGGCGCAGAAGTTTACCGAGAGGAGCGCCGCGGCAAGGGCAACGTCGTGCGCCGCATGTTCCAGGACATCGAGGCCGACGTCTACGTGATGGTCGACGGCGACGACACCTACGACGCCAGCCGCGCCCCCGAGCTCGTCGCGCGCCTCGTCGACCACAACCTCGACATGGTCGTCGGCCGCCGCATCGAGACCCACGAGGCCGCCTACCGCGCGGGCCACCGCCTCGGCAACGCCGTCCTCACCGGCCTCGTGCGCTGGCTGTTCAAGGCGCGCATCGTCGACATGCTCTCGGGCTACCGCGTGTTCTCGCGCCGGTTCGTGAAGAGCTTCCCCTCGTTCTCGCGCGAGTTCGAGATCGAGACCGAGCTCACCGTTCACGCGATGCAGATGCAGATGCCGGTCGCCGAGATCGACACCAACTACAAGGAGCGCCCGCCCGGCTCGACGAGCAAGCTGCGCACCTTCCGCGACGGTTGGCGCATCCTCATGACGATCACCAACCTCCTCCGCAACGAGCGCCCGCTCCTGTTCTTCTCGCTCGTCGGCTTCCTGCTCGCGCTGGTCGCCATCCTCCTCGGCATCCCGGTCATCCTCGACTACCGGGAGACCGGCCTCGTGCCCCGCTTCCCCACCGCGATCCTCTGCACGGGCCTCATCGTGATCGCCGTCCTCTGCGTCGCGACCGGCCTCATCCTCGACCTCGTCTCGCACGTGCGCCGCGAGGCCAAGCGCCTCACGTACCTGAGTCACGCATCGCCGCAGGCCTCGCGCAAGCGCTAGATCTTCCCGATCGGGTTCCACATCGCAACTGCCCCTATTTCTTCCCGCTCGGGAACATAGCGGGCGAACCGCCGAATCTTCCCGATCGTGCAGAATTCTCGCGAGCCGTGATACGTTCTCGATCCGTGCGCAAGACCGCCCCGATCGGCAGCCCTACCGCAATCCGCTCGACCCGTGAGCTCGGAAACCTCGTACGCCGTGCGCGACGAGCCGAAGGACTCGACCAGGAAGGGGCTGCCGGCTTCGCTGGGGTGGGCGTCCGCTTCTTTGGCGACGTCGAGCGAGGAAAGCTTACGGTGCGGCTCGGGCTCGTGCTGCAGGTCCTGCATCGGCTCGGGCTCGAGGTGTGGATCGCGCCACGCGGCTGGCGTCCGGGTCCGTCGTGAGCGAGCTGGTCGTCTGGTTCGGGGAGCGGATCGTCGGGAAGCTCGAGCTGACCGAGCCCGGCGTGATTCGCCTCACCTACGAACGACGCTGGCTCGACGACGTCGCGAGCTTTCCGATCTCGATCAGCTTGCCGCTCCGTGCAGCACCGTTCGAGCAGGAGGCGGCCGCCTACTTCGCGAACCTCCTACCCGAAGGCGATGCACGTGCCGCCGTGTGCGCCAAGCTGGGCATCTCGCTCGGCAACGACGTCGCGCTCCTCCGCGCACTCGGCGGCGAATGTGCCGGCGCGCTGACGCTGCTCGAACCGGGCAGCCGCCCGCCCGATCCTCAGCTCTACAGCTACGAGCTCCTCGACCATCGGCGACTCGCGCGACTCGTGAAGCACGAGGTCGTGCCACTGCTCGCCGCAGGTGCAACGACGCGGCTGTCACTCGCCGGCGCGCAGGACAAGCTGCCGGTCGCGGTCCTCGACGGCGACCTCCACCTCGCGCTCGAAGGCGCGCCCAGCACGCACATCCTCAAGCTCCCTCACCCGCACTTCGCACACCTGCCTCTCAACGAGGGTTTTGTCATGGGCCTCGCACGGACGATCGGCTTCGACGTCGCGGCGACGGAAGTCCTGACGCGGACCGATCCGCCGAGCCTTCTCGTCGAGCGCTACGATCGCGTCCACGGCGAAGAGATCACGCGCCTACACCAGGAGGATCTGTGCCAGGCACTCGCCCTCTCCGCGTCGCAAAAATACGAGCAAGAGGGTGGGCCATCGGTCGCGCGCGCCGTCGAGGTGCTCACATTGCACGCGCAGCGCCCGATCGTCGACGCGCGCCGGGTCATGGAATGGCAAGCATTCAATGTAGTCGCCGGCAACTGCGATGGACACGGCAAGAACCTTTCGCTGCTTTACACCGGACGCACCATCCGGCTCGCACCGTTCTACGATCTTGTCTCGACGCGTCACTATCCGCGACTCGACCGCAACCTCGCGATGAGCGTCGGTGGGCGGCGGGAACCGACGGAGCTCCACGCCGCGCACTGGAAGCAGCTCGCCACGGACGTCGGCCTCGGCGCGAGGATCGTTCTCGATGCGGTGCGCGGTGTCGCCGAGCGCGTACTCGACGCATTGCCTGAATGGGTCACCGAGTATCGCAGGCGCGTCGGACGCCGCGCGATCTTGCAGGCGCTTCCAACCGAGATCACGAAGAACGCGCGGCGCGTCCTGCGTCAGCTGCGCTAAAACGGTGGCGACGTCCCAAAGGACTTCGGTTGCGCCGGCGGCTTGTCGCGCTCGACCTCGGCCCTGAGGATCGCGATCTCGCGCGTCAGGTCCGTCACCTGCTTCTGCAGCTCGACGAACTTCGTGTAGTAGTGGATGAGTACGAACGCGGCGGCGACCTCGAACAGGTACGTCACCAGGTCCGCGCCCGTGCCCACGCCGACCGCATTCGCGATCACGTCGGTCCGCTCGGCGAAGATCACCGCCAGCGCGCCGAGCGCGAGCAGCGCGAACACGACGATGATGTGGATCGGCAGCCGGTTGCGGCGCAGAAACACGAGCCACCCGATCGCGGCCAGCCCGGACAGCAGCAGGATGCGAATGATCATGAATGTCTGAAGAAGTAGTCGAACAGGATGCGCAGCGCCTGCATGCCGCCCTGCCCCTTCGCCTTCGAGTGCTCGGTGTACTTCACCGTCACGGGCACCTCGACGACACGCAGCCCGCTCGTCTTGATCTTGCGCAGCAGCTCCGACGCATGCGCCATTCGATCCTGCGAGATGCGCAGCTTCGGCGCCGCGGTCGCGCGAAACGCCCGCAGCCCGCAGTGCGCATCCGTGAGATCCAGCCCACTCAGCCGGTTCGACACCACGGTCGCCGTCCGCAGCATCGCCTTGCGCCCGCTGCTCGCCCCCACGACGTCCTTCCCCAGGAACCGCGACCCGAGCGCGATGTCCGCGTTGACCAGCGCCGCCAACAGCTCCGGCAAGTCCTCGACCGCATGCTGCCCGTCCGCATCGAACGTCACGATCTGCCGCGCGCCGCGCCGCAGCGCATAGTCGATGCCCGTCTGCAGCGCCGCGCCCTGCCCGCGGTTGATCACGTGTTTCAGCACCATCACGCCGGCCATCCGCGCCGCGGCAGCCGTGTCATCGCTCGAGCCATCATCGACGACGACGACGGGATACCCCGCGGCGACCACCTCGCCGACGACGCCGCGGATCACCTTCCCTTCATTGAAGGCGGCGATCACCACGTACGTGTCAGCGTGCGCGCCGGGCACCGCCCCATATAGTCATGGCCGGCGAGCGCCCGCAACAACACCCCGGCGGGCAACGCTGGCAACGATCACGACATCGCTGTCGCGGTCGCGGTCGCGCAGGCCCCACCGGGTCCTTCCTTGACCGTGGCTCGCCGCCCGTGGGAATTATCCCGCATGGATGTCGCGCTGATGCGTCGTCTCGACCGGGTGCTCGGGGATGCGGCATGCAGCGTCCTCGCGACCGCGCATCGGCTACGCAAGCCGTTCGCGAGCACGCGCCCGATCAAGAAGATCGTGGTGATGAAGTTCTTCGGGATGGGGTCGATCATCGTCGCGAGCCGCAGCCTCGCCGCCCTCCGCGATCGGTATCCCGACGCAGAGCTCCACTTCGTCACGTTCAAGTCCAACAAGGCCATCCTCGACATCCTGGGGATGACCGACCACAACCACTACGTCGACCCGTCTACCCCGCAGGACTTCGTCAAGACGACCCTCGCGGCCGCGCACGATCTCCGCAAGGCGAGGTGCGACCTCGTCCTCGACCTCGAGTTCTTCGCCAAGTTCCCGCTCGTCCTCGGCAGCCTCGCCGGCATCCCGCAGAAGGCCGGCTTCTACCTCACCTCCGAGTCGTGGCGCCGCGAGCTGCTCGACATCGCGGGCTTCTACAACTCCTACTTCCACACGAGCGACATCTTCCTCTCGCTCGTCTACCTGGTCGCCACCGGCGACTACTACTACACCGGGTTCAACGAGTTCTCGGCGAAGTACAAGTACCCGCGCATCGACCCGAGCGACCTCGAGCGCGCCGCGCTCCGCAACAAGCTCGCGGGCGTCGGCATCAAGCCGACCGACGCGCTGTACGTCATCAACGCGAACACCTCGCCGGACCTCGCGCCCGAGGCCCGCAAGTGGCCCAAGGAGCGCTACGCGGCGCTCGCCGACGAGCTCGCCGCCACGACACCGAACGCGCGCGTGCTGTTCATCGGCGCGCCGAACGAGCGCACGTACGTGCAGAGCGTCGTCGACCTGTGCAAGTCGGGGCGAGCGCACAACATCGCGGGCGACATCTCGCTGCGCGAGCTCCTCGTGCTGTTCGCCGAGAGCAAGCTCGTCGTCTCCAACGACTCGGGCCCGATGCACCTCGCCTGCCTCGTCGACGCGCCGATCATCGGCCTGTTCTTCGCCGATACCCCCACCCTCTTCGCGCCGCTCGGCTCGCGCGTGCGATCGGTGGCGCCATCGCTGTACTCGATCCCGCTGTTCACCGTCTACAACGGCAAGGACGTCGCCGTCGGCAAGCCGAGCAACGAGGTCGGCAACACCGCCGCGTGCACGGTCTCGCTCGACGCCGTGATGCGCGAAGCGCGCGAGCTTCTCTCGATGCGTCCGTCGGCTCCTGTCCTCGCGGAGGTCCGCTCGTGAGCCCCTCGGGGATTTCCTCGGGCCAAGGTGCCGCGGGGCCCCTGCCCCGCGGTCGATCCCTCGCCCTCGGTCACAGCGAACGCCTCGTCCGCCAAGCGCTGCTCGACGGCATGCGAGTCAAGGCCGCGCTCGACCCCGCTGCCATCGCCCGCGCCGCCGACCTCATGCGCGACGCCGTGCTGGCGGGCAAGAAGGTCCTGATCTGCGGCAACGGTGGCTCCGCCGCCGACGCGCAGCACATCGCCGCCGAGCTGGTCGGCCGGTTCGTCGTCGAGCGCCGTCCGCTCGCCGCCATCGCGCTCACCACCGACACCTCCGCGCTCACCGCGATCGCCAACGACTACGGCTACGAGCACGTGTTCTCGCGCCAGGTCGACGCGCTCGGTGCCGAGGGCGACGTCCTCATCGCCATCACCACCAGCGGCACGTCGAAGAACGTCGTCGCCGCCGTCGAGGTCGCGCGCACGCGCGGCATGAAGGTCATCGGCCTGACCGGCGCAAAGGGCGCCTCGTTCGTCGCCTCGTGCGATGCCGGCGTCGCCGTGCCCTCCACGATCACCGCGCGCATCCAGGAGTGCCACATCGCGATCGGCCACCTCCTGTGCGAGATCCTCGACGAGGCGTTCGCTCCGTCGCCCGAGATCGTCATCGGCAACGGCCGCGCCCCCGCGAAGGAGATGTCGCTCGACCAGCTCGTCGCCTGGCGCGACGCGCAGCGCGCCCGCAAGCGCACCGTCGCGTGGACCAACGGCGTGTTCGACGTCTTCCACATCGGCCACCTCGAGTCCCTGCGCGCCGCCCGCGCGTTTGGCGATGTCCTCGTCGTCGGCGTGAACGGTGACGCCTCGGTCAAAGCCAACAAAGGTCCCGAGCGCCCGATCTTCCCGTGCACCGAGCGCGTGCAGCTCCTCGCCGCGCTCGAGATCGTCGACGCGATCCTCGTGTTCGACGACCCCACGCCCGAGAAGGTCCTCGCCACCCTCAAGCCCGACGTCCACGTGAAGGGCGCCGACTACGCCAACAAGCCCATCCCCGAGCGCGCCATCGTCGAGGCGTACGGCGGCCGCGTCGAGCTCGTGCCCCTCGTCCCGGGCCGCTCGTCGACCGACACGCTCGCGCGCCTCACCGCCCTCAAGTGAGCCGCCCCGCGCTGTTCCTCGATCGCGACGGCACGCTGATCGTCGACGTCGGCTATCCGCGCGACCCCGCGCTCGTCGAGCCGCTGCCCGGCGCCATCGACGCGCTGCGCGAGCTGCAGCACTCGTACGCGCTCGTCATCATCTCCAACCAATCCGGCATCGGCCGCGGCCTCATCACCGAAGCCGAAGCCGCCGCCGTCCACGCGCGCACCGTCGAGCTGTTCGCTGCAGGCGGCGTCACCTTCGCGGGCGCCTACTACTGCCCGCACTCACCCGACGCAGCCTGCCGCTGCCGCAAGCCCGCGCCTGGCCTCCTCTTCGACGCGGCGCGTGAGCTCGACCTCGACCTCGCGCGCTCGATCATGATCGGCGACAAGCCCTCGGACCTCGAGGCCGGCCGCGCTGCAGGCTGTGGACACGTACAAGCGTTCGAGAGCTGGATGCAAGGACTCAAACCGTAGCGCTCACGCGGTCGAGCTCAGATGGCGTGAGTCCGCCGCGATAGGATTGCGTATGCCGCGAAGCGCGCTCTTCTTGCTCCCCGCGTTGCTAGCCCTCACTCCGTCGCAAGCCAGCGCGACGAGCCCCGTACCGGAATGTCGCCATATCTGCTACGAGACGGGGGGCGCCGCCTATCGTGCGGAGGTGGTTAGCTTGGGCGGTGAAACGCGCATTCGCCTAGTGCAGCACCTCGCCGGCGATGCTGTCGCTAACATCGGGGACGAATTGACTGCGTACGTGGACACAGGCTCTTTGGGAGCGGCCGTGTTTGTTGCGATTCCCTACCGCGAGCCTATCGAACTCCCGCTCCATGGATTTTCGATCGTCGGAGATCAGGTC
>DATLHR010000388.1:0-21153 GCA_035539815.1 Kofleriaceae bacterium | reverse complement strand
CGCGCGCCGGCTGCCCGACGGCTCGTTCGAGTACCTCGGCCGCAACGACCACCAGGTCAAGATCCGCGGCCACCGCATCGAGACCGGTGAGATCGGGTCGATCCTCGCGACGCATCCCGGCGTGCGCGAGGCCGTCGTCGTCGCGCGTGACGTCGGCGAGGACGATCGCCGGCTCGTCGCCTACGTGTCGCTGAAGGCGCCCACGCCGAGCGACGCGATGCGCGACTTCCTCGCCGGCCGGCTCCCCGCGTACATGGTGCCGTCGGCGTTCGTCGTCGTCGACGCGCTGCCGATCACGCCGAGCGGCAAGATCGACACCAAGGCCCTGCCCGCCCCCGACTGGTCCGCCGGCCGCTCGGGCGCCGCGGCGCCGGTCGCCGCGGACAACGCCGAGCAAGCGTCGATCTCGAAGCTGTGGTGCGAGGTGCTCAAGGTCGATCAGGTCGGCCTGCACGATGACTTCTTCGAGCTCGGCGGGCACTCGTTGCTCGCGATCCGTCTGATCTCGAAGCTGCGGGCGGCGTTCGACGTCGACATCCCGCTGGGGCAGTTCTTTGCCGCACCCACGGTCGAGGCGCTCGCCGCCGAGGTCCGCCGCCTGCGCGGTGGGACGACGCCAGCGCAGCCCGCGATCGCGCGCGTGCCGCGCGACGGCGTGTTGCCTCTGTCCAACGCGCAGGAGCGCGTGTGGTTCGCGGAGCGCATGCTCGCCAAGGACGGCCCGCGCCCGTTCAACGTCGCGATCGCGATCGACATCCGCGGCGAGCTCGATGTCGCCGTCCTCGCGCGCAGCCTCACCGAGGTGGTCGCGCGGCACGAGATCTGGCGGACGAACTTCCGCCTCGTCAACAAGAAGGTCTCGCAGGTCATCGCGCCGCCGTTCGCGGTCGAGCTGAACGTCGACGATGCCGGTGGGCTCACCGGCGACGCGCGCGCCGCGCGGGTCGTCGAGCTCTCCCGCGCGCAAGCGAAAGCGCCGTTCGACCTCGCCACCGGGCGCCTCGTGCGCGCGAGCGTGGTCCGGTTCGCGCCCACCGAGCACGCGCTGCTGCTGACGGTCCACCACATCGTCTACGACGGCGAGACCGTCGGCATCCTCGTCCGCGACCTCGCCGCGATCTACGACGCCTTCCGCGCGAGCCGCGCATCGTCGCTGCCGCCGCTCGAGCTGCAGTTCGCCGACATCGCACACTGGCAGCGCAACGCGCTCGACGCTGCAGAGACCGAGCGCCAGCTCACCTACTGGCAGCACCAGCTCGCCGGCGTACCGGAGCTCGACCTCCGTCCCGATCACCCGCGGCCGCCCGTGTTCCTGCATGTGGGCGCCAACCTCGAGCGCGGGCTGTCACGCCGGATCGCAACCGCGACACGCGATCTCGCTCAGCGCGAGAGCACGAGCGTGTTCGTCACCCTGCTCGCGACGTTCGCCGCGCAGCTCGTGCAGCGCACGGGACAGACCGACTTCCTCGTCGGCACTCCGGTGAGCGCACGCGAGCGCCCGGAGCTCGAGTCCACGTTCGGCCTCCTCCTGAACATGATCCCGCTGCGCATCGATGCCTCGGGTGACCCGACGTTCCGCGAGCTCGTGCACCGCATCCGCGGCGTGTTCGTCGACGCCCTCAAGCACAAGGACGTTCCCTTCGAGCAAGTGGTCGCAGCCCTCAAGCGGCCGAGCACGTCGCGCGGCCCGCTGTTCCAGGTCGTGCTCGGCGTGACCACCACCGCGCGCGAGGTCCCCGCACCGGCGGGCCAGGCCTGGAGCGTCTCGATCCCCGATACGAACGCCGTCCTCGACGACATCTCGCTGCAGTTCTCCGACGACGGCGTCGACCTCCGCGCGACCTTCGAGTACCGCACCGACATGTTCGAGCGCGCGACGATCGAGCAGCTCGCCCGCGAGCTCGAGACGGTCCTGCAGCGCGGCCTCGACGCGCCCGACCTGCCGATCTCGAAGCTGCTCGTGCCCGCATGCGCGCACGAGCTCGTCCAGCGTCAGGCGCTCGCGACGCCCGAGGCCATCGCCGCGCAGTACGGTGACGAGCAGCTCAGCTACGCGGAGCTCGAGCGGCGTGCCAACCGGCTCGCGAATGCGCTGCGCGCGCGCGGCGTCGGCCCCGAGGCGCGTGTCGCGCTCTGCCTCGACCGGTCGCTCGACCTCGTCGTCGCGATGCTCGGTGTGCTCAAGGCGGGCGGTGCCTACCTCCCCGTCGATCCCGCGTATCCGACCGATCGGATCCACTACATGCTCGACGACGCGAAGCCTGCGCTCGTGCTCGCACATCAGCACCTGCGCGGCGTGCTGCCGGCGGGCGCGCCGGTGCTGCTCGTCGACGGTGAGCGCGCGGCGATCGACGCGCAGAGCGACATGGCGCCGCGGGTCGAGGTGGGCCCGCAGCACCTCGCGTACACGATCTACACGTCGGGCTCCACGGGAAAGCCCAAGGGCACGCTGCTCCAGCATGGTGGGCTGGTCAACCTGATCGAGAACCAGCTCCGCATGTTCGGGCTGTCGTCGGCGAGTCGCGTGCTCCAGTTCGCGGCGCTCAGCTTCGACGCCTCGGTGTGGGAGACGTTCGCGACGCTCGTCGCCGGCGGCACGCTCGTCCTCGCGCCGCAGACCGCGCTCCTTCCTGGCAAGGACCTCACGGGGACCCTCCAGCGCGGCAAGATCACGCTCGTGACGCTGCCGCCATCGGTGCTCGCGGTGCTGCGGGACTCGGAGCTGCCCGCACTCGGCACGATCGTGTCCGCGGGCGAGGCCTGCACGCCGGAGCTCGCGCGCCAGTGGAGCGCGGGGCGGCGGTTCGTCAACGCCTACGGCCCGACCGAGAGCACCGTGTGCGCGACCTATGGCGCGTACACCGGCGGGGACCGCGTGACGATCGGCCGCGCGCTCGACGGCATCACCGTCCACGTGCTCGACGACGCACTCCGGCCGGTCGCCGCGGCGGCCACCGGTGAGCTGTACATCGGCGGCGCGGGGCTCGCGCGCGGCTACCATGGCCGTCCCGGCCTCACCGCCGAGAAGTTCGTCCCCGATCCGTTCGCGACCACGTCCGGCGCGCGGCTGTATCGCACGGGCGACCACGTCAGGCTGCGCGACGACGGCGAGCTGGAGTTCGTCGGGCGGATCGATGACCAGGTCAAGATCCGCGGCTTCCGCATCGAGCTCGGGGAGGTCGAGGCTGCCCTCGCCGCACATCCGGGCGTGCGCCAGGCCGTGGCCGCCGGACGCGGCGGCTCACCCGCGGAGATGCGGCTCGTCGGGTACGTCATCCCCGCGGGCGCGACGCTCGACACCAACGACGTGATCGCGTTCCTCGAGGCGCGACTGCCCGCGCACATGGTGCCGTCCGCGCTCGTCGTGATGAGCGCCTTCCCGATGACGCCGGTCGGCAAGGTCGATCGCCAGGCGCTGCCGAGCCCGCAGTCCGCTGCGCCGGCGAACGCCGGGACGGGGCTCGCCGGCAAGCTCGCGGCGCTGTTCGCCGAGGTGCTCGAGGTGCCGGCCGTCGGCGTCGACGATAACTTCTTCGATCTCGGCGGCCACTCGATCCTCGCCGCCCACCTCGTCGCGCGCATCGAGGAAGAGCTCGGCCTCGAGGTCCCGCTGCGCACGTTGTTCGACGTGCCGACGCCCGCGGGGCTGGCGGCCACGATCGAACCGCCGGCCGACGCGCCGGCATCGCCGGAGACCGACCTCGCGCTCGAGATCGCCGCACTGTTCGCCGAGGTGCTCGAGCTGCCGTCGGCGGGCGTCGACGACAACTTCTTCGAGCTCGGCGGGCACTCGATCCTCGCCGCGCACCTCGTCGCGCGGATCGAGGAGGAGCTCGGCGTCGAGGTTCCGCTTCGCGACGTGTTCGACGAATCCACGCCGAACGCGCTCGCCAAGCTCGTGAGAGGGAGATCGCAATGACGCGCGGCCCGCTCCAGTTCAGCGTGTTCTTCTTCGCGGCGAGCCCAGACGATGCGCCGGGCGACCTCTACAAGCTGATGGTGGAGAGCGCGAAGTTCGCCGACGCGCACGGCTTCACCGCAGTGTGGACGCCGGAGCGGCACTTCCAGAACTTCGGCGGTCTGTACCCGAACCCGAGCCTGACCAGCGCGGCGCTCGCGATGATCACGTCGAGCGTCAAGCTGCGCGCGGGCAGCATCGTCGCGCCGCTGCAGAACGTGCTGCGCATGGCGGAGGAGTGGGCGGTCGTCGACAACCTGTCGCAGGGCCGGGTCGGACTGTCGTTCGCCTCGGGCTGGCACGCCGATGACTTCGTGCTCGCGCCGTCGGTGTATGCGACGCGCCGCGACGACCTCGCGCACAAGATCGCGACGTTCAAGCAGCTCTGGCGCGGCGAGAAGATCCCGCTGCCGAACGGTGAAGGCCGGGAGACGATGGTCGGCATCCTGCCGCGTCCGGTGCAGGCCGAGCTCGAGCTCTGGCTCACCTGTCAGCAGGACGGCAGCTTCACCTATGCGGGGGAGGCCGGGTTCCACGCCCTCACGAACCTCAATTACAAGAAGCTCGACGACCTCGATCGCAAGTGCCGCCTGTACCACGATGCACGCGCACGGACCCCGCAGCCGCGCGGCCACTTCACCCTGATGGCGCACGCCTTCATCGGCACCGATGAAGAGCACGTGTGGGACGTCGCGGGCGGCGCGCTGCAGCGCTACCTCGAGACGCGCGTCGACATGGACGCCAAGCAGTTCGAGGACCTCGAGCTCAGCGATGAAGAGCGCAAGTTCATCGCGCGCCGGGCGACGGAGCAGTTCCTGGGCGAGACGAGCTTGATCGGCACCGTCGAGACCGCGAGCGCGCGCGCCCGCAAGTTCTACGAGCTCGGCGTCGACGAGCTCGCGTGCCTGATCGACTTCGGTGTTCCGTTCGACGAGGTGATGTCCAGCCTCGAGCGGCTCGTGAAAGTGAAGGCCGCCGCTACCTCATGATCGTCAAGTCGACCACGCTCCACCGCCTGCTCGAGGCACGCGCCGCGGCACCTTCCGACACGTTCGAAGGTCATGCCGATGACGCGGGGCGGCCGCTGTCGTTCGCTCAGCAGCGGTTGTGGTTCCTCCAGCAGCTCGCGCCGAACGACACCGCGTACAACGCGCCGTTCGCGCAGCGCTTGCGCGGACCGCTCGACGTCGAGGCGCTGCGCCGCGCGATCGAGCACGTGATCCAGCGGCACGAAGCACTGCGCACCGCGTTCCCCTCGCGCGACGGCGTGCCCCGGCAGATCGTGTACCAGCTCGTGCGCCTCGAGCTGCACGTGACCTCGCTCGCGTCGATCGATGCGGCGGAGCGCGAGGCGGCCGTCGCGCAGCTGATCGGCGAGGAGGCCGCGCGGCCGTTCGACCTCGGCGAGCGGCCCCCGCTCCGCACGTGGCTGTTGCGGCTCGCCGAGGACGAGCACGTGCTCGTGTTCACGCTGCACCACGTGCTGATCGACGAGGCGTCGTTCCAGCTGATGTGGCGCGAGGTGACGACGGCCTATGCCGCGCTGGTCGCCGGGCAGGAGCCAGCGCTGCCGCCGGTCAAGGTGCAGTACCCGGACTACGCCGCGAAGCAACGCGCGCGCATCACCGACGCGGTGCTCAAGCGCCACCTCGCCTTCTGGACCCACCAGCTGACCGGTGCGCCTGCGCGCACCGAGCTGCCGTATCGCCACGCTCGCGTGCGCGCTGCCGCCAGCCCGCCCCGCGAGTACCTCATCGACCTCGGCGCCGAGACCACGCGCGCGCTGCGCGACGTCGCCAAGCAGGGCGGGACGACGCTGTTCATGACCGGCCTCGCCGCGCTGCGCGCCGTGCTCGCGCGGACGACCGGGCAGGAGGATCTGTGCATCGGCGCGCCGATCAGCACGCGCAACCGACCCGAGCTGCGGCAAGCGATCGGCTTCTTCGTCAACACGCTCGCGCTGCGGACGCCGCTCGACATGCGCGCGGGGTTCGCAGCGCTGCTGCGGCGCGAGCGCGAGACCATGCTCGACGCGTTCGAGCGCCAGGAGACGCCGTTCGAGATGATCGTGAACGCGCTCGGGCTCGAGCGCGACGCGACCAGCAACCCGCTGTTCCAGATCTCGTTCACGCACCACCCCGCGAGTGAGGACGCGCCCCGTCTGGGTCCGGTGGAGGTCTCGTCGTATACGGTGGAGCGGTCGGCCGCGCAGTTCGATCTCGAGGTCGAGACCTCGGAGCGCGGCGAGTCCCTCGAGATCCGGCTGTCGTACAAGAGCGAGCTGTTCGAGCCATGGGTGATCGAAGGCCTCGCGCACCAGCTCGCGTGCTTCCTCCGCGAGGCGGTGCGCGCGCCGGAGCTGCCGATCGCGCGCGTCCCGCTCGTCGACGAGGGAGAGCGCGGCCAGCTGATCGATCGCTGGAGCGCCCCCGAGCACGAGGCGAATGACCTCACGCTACGCGAGCTGTTCGAGCACCAGGTCGATCGCACGCCCGAGGCAACCGCACTGGTCCTCGGCGACGCGCGCCTGACCTACCGCGAGCTCGACGAGCGCGCGAACCGGATCGCCGCGGCGCTGCGCGCGCACGACGTCGGCCCCGAGCAGGTCGTCGGCGTGGCGCTCGAGCGCTCGTTCGACCAGGTCGCCGCGATCATCGGCGTGATCAAGACGGGCGGCGCGTGGGTCCCGCTCGCGCCGACGCTGCCGACGGCGCGCCTGCGCTACATCGCCGAGGTCTCGCGGGCGCGCGCGGTGGTGACCAGCGCGGAGCACGCGCGAGAGATCGGCGAGCTCGCGCTCCCGATCGTCGACGTGACGAGCCCGGCGGTGACCGCCGCGGCGAGCGGCCGTTTCCCCGTGCACGGGGTCACCGCGGACCACCTCGCGTACGTGCTGTTCACCTCGGGCTCGACGGGTCAACCCAAGGGCGTGATGGTCACGCACCGCGGGATTCGCAACGAGCTCGCCGTCTCGAACCACGCGCTCCTGCCGATGGGCCCCGGTGAAGCGCTGCTCGCGCTCGCGCCGTTCACGTTCGATCAGTCGGTGCACGAGATGTGGTGGCCGCTCGTCAATGGTGCCACCCTCGTGCTGGTCGCCGAGGGCGAGCAGCGCGATCCGCAGCGCGTCGTCGAGCGGATCCAGCAGGGCAACGTCACCGTGCTCGAGCTCGTCCCGACGCTGCTGCGCACGCTCGTCGCCGATCGCGCCCTCGCGCGGTGTCCGAGCCTGCGCCTCGTCGCGGCGGGTGGTGAAGCCCTGACGCTCGACCTGATGCGCGCGTTCTATGCCGCATATCCCGAGCTCGGGCTGATCAACGGCTACGGCCCGACGGAGACCGCGGTCACCGTCTGCAACTGGCGCTGCGTGCCCGAGGCCGAGGCGATGGTCATCGGTGACGCGTGGGCGAACGTGCAGTTCCGCGTCCTCGACGATCACGGCGAGCCCGTGCCGCTCGGCGTCGCCGGGGAGCTGTTCATCGGTGGGCTCCAGCTCGCGCGCGGCTACGCGTCGCGCCCCGATCTGACCGCCGAGCGGTTCGTGCCGGATCCGTACGCGACGGAGCCTGGCCGCCGGATGTATCGCACCGGGGACCGCGTACGCCGCCTGCCCGACGGGACGATCGAGTTCCTCGGCCGCGTCGACGCGCAGGTCAAGCTGCGCGGCTTCCGCATCGAGCTCGGCGAGATCGAGGCCGCGATCCTGGCGAACGAGGCGGTCGCGCAGTGCGCCGTGGCGATCCGGCCGAGTGCGCGCGGCGAGCAGCTCGTCGCGTATCTCGTCCTGCGCTCGCCCATCGAGATCGCCGCGCTGCGCGGATCGCTCGCCGGCCAGCTGCCCGAGTACATGATCCCGGCGGCGTACGTCGAGCTCGAGGCGTTGCCGCTGACGCCGAGCGGCAAGCTCGATCGCCGCGGCTTGCCGGCGCCGAGCGAGGACGCGTTCGAGCGCGCGCCGATGGTCGCGCCGCGCACGCCCGACGAGGAAGCGATCGCGAAGATCTGGCGCGAGGTGCTCGGCATCGAAGAGGTCGGCGTGCGTGATGACTTCTTCGCGCGCGGCGGTCACTCGCTGCTCGCGGTGCAGGTCGTGGCGCGCATCCGCACCGAGCTCGACGCGACGATCACGCTCGCCCAGCTGTTCCGCACGCCCACGATCGAAGGGCTCGCACAGGAGATCTCGCAGCGCACGCACAGCCCCGGTCCGGCGCCGGCCGCGGTCACGGCCGTGCGCAGCGAGCCACTGCTCCTCTCGTACGCGCAGCAGCGGCTGTGGCTCGTCGATCAGATGTCGCCCGGCGGCGCGTATCACATGCCGAGTGGACGCCGGCTGCAGGGCGCGCTCGACGTCGAGGCACTGCGACGTGCGTTCGAGGACATCGTTCGCCGCCACGAGATCCTCCGCACCGTGTTCCCGTCGGAGGACGGCCTCCCGCGGCAGCAGATCCTCCCGCTCGACCGCTGGGAGCTGCCCCTCGACGATCTGTCGGCGCTGGCGCCCGACGAACGCGAGGCACAGCTGGCGCGGATCTCGCGCGAGGACGCCGAGGCGCGGTTCGATCTCGCCACGGGGCCGCTCGTCCGCACGCGGCTCGTGCGGCTCGCCCCCGATGATCACGTCGTGCTCGTCACGATGCACCACATCGTGTCGGACGGCACGTCGTACGACGTGTTCTGGCGCGAGGTCATCGCGTGCTACGAGGACAACCGGCACGGACGGCCCCACACCCTCGCTGCGCTGCCGCTGCAGTATGCGGACTATGCGGCCCAACAGCGCGCCGCGGTCAGCGGTGACGCGCTCGAAGCGCACCTCGCCTACTGGAAGCGGCACCTCGCCGGGGCTCCGGCCGAGACCGCGCTGCCGCGCCGCTCGAACCGCGCTGCCACGCAGGGCCACGCCGGCTCGCTCGTCTTCACCCTCGACGCCGCCACGACGCGCACGCTGCGCGAGCTCGGCAAGCGCGAGGGTGCGACGCTGTTCATGATCCTGCTCGCCGCCTTCCGCGCGGTGCTCGCGCGCACCAGCGGACAGGACGACCTCGTGATCGGCACCCCGATCTCGGGCCGCGATCGGCCGGAGCTCGAAGGGCTGATCGGCCTGTTCGTGAACACCCTCGTGCTGCGCAACGAGGTGGATCGCACCGCGACGTTCGCCCAGCTGGTGCGCCGCGAGCGCGAGACGGTGCTCGCCGCCCACGCGCACCAGGACGCTCCGTTCGAGATGATCGTCGACGAGCTCGGCATCGACCGCCGCGCCGCGCGCTCGCCGATCTTCCAGATCTGGTTCGTGCAGGAGTCGGTCGGCGGGACCCGCTCGGCGTTCGGCGATGCGCTGCGGGATGACGTGTTCTCGCGCGAGCTGTCCGAGAGCAAGTTCGAGCTGTCCGTCTATCTCAACGAGACGCGCGATGGCGTCGAGGTCGCGCTCCTGTTCGACACGGGGGTGTTCGCGCGCCACGTCATCGACGGCATCGGCGACCGGTTCCGCGCCGCGATCGAGCTCGCTGCGCGCACGCCCGATCGCTCGTTCGCGGAGCTCGAGCTCGGGGCGCCGCCGCCCGGCAGCGATCCGCGGGTCGCGATCGCCAAGCCTGCCTATCCGTACGTGCTCGACGTCGTCGACGAGCTCGCGCGTGCGATGCCCGACGCCCCGGCGCTGCGCCACGCAGGGCGCGAGCTCACCCGCTCGCAGCTGTGGGCCGCGAGCACCGGCGTCGTCGACGCCCTCACCCGCGCTGGCATCCAGCCCGGCGATCGCGTCGCGCTCGCGGGTCCGCCGTCGGTCGGCCTGATCGCGGGCTACCTCGGCATCCTGCGCCACGGCGCCTGCATGGTCCCGCTGTCGTCGCGCTTGTCGCGCGAGCACGTCGAACGGCTGCTCGAGCACGTCGGCGCACGCGTGATCCTCGAAGCGACCGGCGGGACGCCGCGCGCGAGCACCCGCGTTCCGACCGCGGCGATCGATCACGCGACCGGTGCGGTCACCATGCCCGCCGCGGTGCCCGCCTCGACCCGGCCCACCGATCCGGCGGTCAAGTACATCTACTTCACGTCCGGCACGACCGGCGCGCAGAAGGGCGTGATCGGCAACCTCGTCGCGCTCGGCCACTTCTCCGCCTGGCAACGCGCGCAGTTCAGCGACGTCGCCGGGCCGGTCAGCGCGCAGCTCACCGAGCTCGGGTTCGACGTGTTCCTGCGCGACACGATGTTCGCGCTCACCTCCGGCAAGGTGATGGCGCTGCCACCGAACGAGGTGGCGGAGCTCGAACCCGTCGAGCTGCTCCGCTGGCTCGAGCGCGAGGGCGTGACCGCGATCCACAGCGTGCCGTCGCTGCTGCGCACGTGGCTCAACGCCGCCCCCTCCGACGTGAGCCTGCGCGCGCTGCGCTGCATCTTCCTGGTCGGCGAGCCGCTCGACGCCACCCTGGTCGAGCGGTGGCGCGCGCGGTTCGGTGCACACACCGAGATCGTCAACCTCTACGGCACGACCGAGACCGGCCCCGCGAAGTGCTGGTATCGCGTACCGCATCCACCCGAGCCCGGTATCCAGCCCGCCGGCTGGCCGCTGCCGGAGACGCAGATCCTCGTGATGCGCGATCCGCGCTCGCTCGCCGCGATCGGCGAGGTCGGCGAGGTCGTGATCCGCACGCCGTTCTCGTCGCTCGGCTACCTCGACGCGCCGGCGGGTGACGAGGCGCCGAGGTTCTTTGCCAACCCGTTCCGCTCGGATCCGGACGATCGCCTCTATCGCACCGGTGACCTCGGCCGTTACCGCGCCGATGGCGCCGTCGAGATCATCGGGCGCAGCGACGATCAGGTGAAGCTGCGCGGCCAGCGCGTCGATCCGTCGGGCATCGCCGCCGCGCTGCGCTCGCACCGGGGCGTGGCCGACGGCGCGGTGATCGCGGCGAAGCTGTCCGCCGACGACGTGCGGCTCATCGCGTACGTCGTGCGCGCGGAGCCGGCGCCGTCGACGGCCGACCTGCGCGAGCACCTGCGCCAGACGATGCCGCCCTACATGATCCCGTCGAGCTTCGTGTTCCTGACCGCGCTGCCGCGGAAGGCGAACGGCAAGCTCGATCGCGCCGCGCTGCCCGCACCTGACTGGGATGCCGGTGACGAGGACATGTTCGTCCCGCCGCGCAGTCCCGAAGAAGAGACGATCGCGGCGATCTGGCGCGACGTGCTCAACATCGAGAAGGTCGGCGTGCGCGACGACTTCTTCGCGCTCGGCGGCCATTCGCTCCTCGCCGTGCTCGTGACCTCGAGGTTGCGCGCGCTGCTCGAGGTCGACGTCGGCATCCAGCGGTTCTTCGAGGCGCCGACGATCGAGGGTCTCGCGGCCAACATCGTGCGGCTGCGAGCCGGCGCACAGAGCAACGATGCACCACCGCCGATCGTCGCCGTGCCTCGGACCGGCGAGCTCCCGCTCTCCTTCGCGCAGCAGCGGCTGTGGTTCCTCCACCGGCTCGCACCCACGAGCCCCGCGTATCACGTGCCGCTGCAGCGGCGCATCCGCGGCCGGCTGGCCGTCGAAGCGCTGCGCCGCGCGTTCGAGGTCGTCGTTCACCGCCACGAGTCGCTGCGCACGGTGTTCCCGTCGGCGGGTGGCGTGCCGCTCCAGCGGATCACCGAGCCGGCGCGCTGGGAGCTGCCCGTCGAGGATCTCGGCGGCGTCACCGGTGCGGAGCGCGAGGCCGCGCTCGAGAGCGCGCTGCGCGATCACGCCGAGCGGCCCTTCGACCTCGCGACCGGCCCGCTGTTCCGCACCAAGCTCGTGCGTCTCGCGGACGACGATCACGTCGTGCTCGTGACGCTGCACCACATCATCTCCGACGGCTGGTCGATGAGCGTGATGTGGACCGAGGTCGCGGACCTCTACCGGCATTACGCGACCGGCGCGCCGTCCCGCCTGCCTGCCCTGCCGATCCAGTACGCGGACTATGCGGCATGGCAGCGTGCGTGGCTGTCGGGCGCGACGCTCGAGCGCCAGCTCGCGTACTGGATCGATCAGCTGCGCGATGCACCGAGCGAGACGGCGCTGCCGCTCAAGGGTCCACGTCCCGCCGTGTCGAGTGCGCGCGGCGGCATGGTCGCGTTCGAGCTCGACGCCGAGCTGGCGTCCGGCATCAAGGCGCTCAACAAGGCGACGCGCTCGACGAACTTCGTCACGCTGCTCGCCGCGTTCCGCTCCGTGTTCGCGCGGATCTCGGGACAGGACGATCTGTGCATCGGCTCACCGATCGCGAGCCGTAATCGTCACGAGCTCGAGCACGTGATCGGCATCGTCCTCAACACGCTCGTGCTGCGCACGCCGATCGTGCCGGCCGAGAGCTTCACGGAGCTGGTCAAGCGCGAGCGCGCCAACGCCCTCGCCGCCTACGCGCATCAAGAGGCGCCGTTCGAGATGATCGTCGACGCGCTCAAGATCGAGCGCAGCCTGAACCGCACGCCGCTGTTCCAGATCTCGTTCGTCCACCAGAACCTGCCGCAGGCGCCGCCCGCGATCGGCGATCTCGCCGACGAGACGTTCAACGGCGCCGAGATCACGACGCGCTTCGATCTCTCGATCGTCAGCTTCGAGCGCGACGCGAAGATCCAGATCGAGCTGGTCTACAACGTCGATCTGTTCGATCGCTGGCAGATCGAGCAGCTCGCGGCGCAGTTCCTCCACTTCCTGCGCGAGGCACTGCGCGAACCGGCGCGCCCCGTCGCGTCGATTCCGATCGTGTCTGCCGCCGAGCGCGCGCAGCTCGCGACGGCGTGGAGTCAGCCGGCGGAGACCACGCCGCGCGAGCTCACGATCCCTGCCATGTTCGAGGCGCAGGTCGATCGCACGCCCGACGCGACCGCCCTGGTGTTCGGCGACGCCCAGCTCCGGTACCGCGAGCTCGACGAGAGCGCGAACCGGATCGCCCACGCGCTGCGCGAGCGCGGCGTCGGGCCGGAGACGATCGTCGGCATCTCGCTCGAGCGCTCGTTCGAGCTGGTGGCGGCGATCCTCGGCGTTGGCAAGGCGGGCGGCGCATGGGTGCCGCTCGATCCGCACCTCCCCGCCGCACGTCTCGCCGCGATCTCCGAGGTCGCGCGGCCCGCGGTCGTGATCGACGTGGCGTGGCTCGCACGGGTGGCGAGCTCCCCGGCGAGCCGCCCGGCGCCGATCACACGCTCACCCGATCACCTCGCGTACGTGCTGTTCACGTCGGGCTCCACCGGCCAGCCCAAGGGCGTGATGATCCCGCATCGCGGCATCGTGAACGAGCTGATCTCCGCGCAGACGCTGCGCGCACAGCTCGGCGCCTCCGATCGCTTCCTCCAGCTCGCGCCGTACACGTTCGATCTCTCGGTGCACGAGATGCTGTGGCCGCTCACCACGGGGGCCGCCGTCGTGCTGCTGCCCGAGGGTGCGCATCGCGAGCCGCGCCGCATCCTCGACGAGATGCGCGCGCGCCACGTCACGATCATGCACCCCGTGCCGGCGCTCCTCCGCGCGCTGATGGCAGAGGGGGACGCGCTCGAGCAGTGCGCCGACCTGCGGATCATGTGCTCCGGTGGCGAGGCGCTGCCGCTCGACGTGCTGCGCGCGTTCACCGCCCGCCGCCCCGACGTCACGCTGATCAACTCGTATGGTCCGACCGAGACGTCGGTGACGGTCAGCGGCTGGCGCGCCCGCCCGGACGCGACCGGCGTCGCGATCGGCCTGCCCTACCTCGGCACGCAGATGTACGTCCTCGACGAGCGGCTCGAGCCAGCGCCGCTCGGGGTCGCCGGTGAGCTGTACATCGGCGGCGAGCAGCTCGCGCGCGGCTATGCGGCGCAGCCCGCGCTGACCGCGGCCGCGTTCGTGCCCGATCCGTTCTCGACGGCGCCGGGCGCTCGCATGTATCGCACCGGCGATCGCGCTCGGCGCTGGCAGGACGGCAACGTCGAGATCCTCGGCCGCGTCGATCGCCAGGTGAAGCTGCGCGGCTTCCGCATCGAGCTCGGCGAGATCGAGGCGGTGATGCGCGACTACGCGGGCGTGCGCGAGGCGGCGGTCGCGATCCACGGCGCTGGTCCCGACGCGCGCCTCGTCGCGTACGTCGTCCCCGCATCGGTCCCCGCGGACGAGCTGCGCACGTTCCTCGCCTCGCGGTTGCCCGAGTACATGGTGCCGCGCGCGGTGCTCGGCCTCGACGCGATGCCGCTCAACCGCAGCGGCAAGCTCGATCGCGCCGCGCTGCCCGTCCCCGACGACGCGGCGCTCGCGCGCGACCGCTACGAAGCGCCGCGCACGCCGCTCGAGGAGCTGCTCGCCGGCATCTGGTCCGAGCTGCTCGGCGTCGAGCGGATCAGCCGGAGCGCGAACTTCTTCGACCTCGGTGGGCACTCGCTGCTCGCCGCGCGCCTCGCGTGGGAAGCGAAGACGACGATCGCGACGGTGTTCGCCGCACCGACGATCGCCGGGCTCGCCGCCGCGATCGAAGCGCAGGCCACCGACGCGGCCACCGCGCCGCCGGCGATCGTCGCGGTCGATCGCAGCCAGCCGCTCGCGCTGTCGCACGCGCAGCAGCGGATGTGGTTCCTGCACCAGCTCGCGCCGAACAGCCCCGCGTATCACATGTCGCTCGGCCGCACGCTGCGCGGCCCGCTCGATGTCGAGGCGCTGCGCCGCGCGTTCGAGGACGTGATCGCGCGGCACGAGGTGCTGCGCTCGACGTTCCCCACCGTCGAGGGCCTGCCGCGCGTGGAGATCCGCGCCCCCGGCACCTGGCAGCTGCCGCTCGTCGACGTCAGCGTGCGGATGGCGGCCGCCCGCGACGCCGAGCTCGCCTGGATCTCGCGCGCCGAGACCGAGCGCCCGTTCGATCTCGCGGCCGGCCCGCTGCTGCGCACGCTGCTCGTCCGCATGTCGCCGACCGAGCACGTCGTGCTCGTCACGCTGCATCACATCGTGTTCGACGGTCAGTCGATCGGGCTGTTCTGGCACGAGGTCGAGGAGCTGTACTCGGCGCGCGTCGAGATGCGCCCCGCCTCGCTCGCCGCGCTCCCCATCCAGTACGTCGATCACGCGCACTGGCAGCGCAGCTGGCTCACCGGCGACGTCCTCGGCGGACAGCTCGGCTACTGGAAGGAGCACCTCCGCGGCGCGCCCGAGGACACGGCGCTGCCGTTCAAGGGCCCGCGACCGCCGGTGCAGACGCATCACGGTGCCTCGCTCGCGCTCACGCTCTCGCGGAAGCTCGGCGCCCGCCTGCGCGAGGTGACCCGCGCGCAGGGCAGCACGCTGTTCATCACGCTGCTCGCCGCGTTCCGCGCGCTGCTGCTCCGCTACACCGGCCAGGACGACATCTGCATCGGAGCGCCGACCGCGAACCGCAAGCAGCGCGAGGTCGAGCCGCTGCTCGGCTTGTTCGTCAACACGGTCGTGTTCCGTACGCCCGCGACGGGGACGACGACGTTCGCCGAGCTTCTCGAGCAAGAGCGCACGACGGCGCTCGCCGCCTTCGCGCACGCGGATACGCCGCTCGAGATGGTGATCGAGCAGCTCGACATCGCGCGCTCGCTCAGCCGCAATCCGCTGTTCCAGGTCATGTTCCAGGTCATGTTCGCCGATGCGGGCCCGCCCGACATCGGCTTGTCGGGCCTGACCATCGAGCACGTCGAGCGCGGCCTGATCTCGACGCACGTCGACCTCGACGTGTCCGCGATCGTCGAGGGCGATCAGATCGACCTGGTGTTCGTCTACAACACCGACCTCTTCGAGCCGGCGGTCATCGCGCAGATGACCGGTCACTTCGAAGCGCTGTTGTCGGCCGCGCTCGCGGATCCCGAGCTCACGCTCGCCGACCTCGGCATGCTCGCAGCGTCGGAGCAGGACCGCCTGCTCCACGCCTGGAACCGCACCGCGCGCGACGTCCCGCGCGCGACGCTGCCCGCGCTGCTCGCGCAGCGCATCGCGAGCACGCCCGATGCGGTCGCGATCGAAGCGAACGGGCGCACCCTGACGTACCGCGCACTCGCCGAGCAGCGGAATCGCCTCGCGCGCCACCTCGTCGAGCTCGGACTCGCCCCCGAGGAGCGCGTCGGCATCTGCCTCGACCGCGGGCCCGACCTCGTGATCGCGATGCTCGCCGTGCTCGAGGCCGGCGGTGCCTATCTCCCGCTCGACAGCGAGCTTCCCGCCGACCGCCTCGCCTACATGGTGGAGGACGCGCGCGTGCGGTTCGTGCTGACCGAGCCGCACCTGCGCGACCGCGTCCCCGCCGCGCACCACGTGATCGTCGACTTCGCGCAGCCTCCGCTCGCGGCGCAGTCGCCCGCGCCGCTCGGCCGCCCGCTCGCGCCCGAGCAGCTCGCGTACGTCCTCTACACGTCGGGATCGACCGGCCGCCCGAAGGGCGTCCAGATTCAGCACGCGTCGCTCGTCAACTTCCTCGTGTCGATGCTGGACGCGCCGGGGCTCACCGAGCGCGACACGCTGCTCGCGGTGACCACGGCGTCGTTCGACATCTCCGGGCTCGAGCTGTACCTGCCGCTGCTCTCCGGCGCGCGGCTCGTGATCGCGTCGCGCGACGACGCACGTGACGGCACGCGCCTGATGCGCCTGCTCGACGAACAGCGCGTCACCGCGATGCAGGCGACGCCGGCGACGTGGCGCATGCTCGTCGAGCTCGGCTGGCGACCGCGCCCCGGGTTCATCGCGATGTGCGGCGGTGAAGCGCTGCCGCCGGATCTCGCCGCGTCCCTGGCCGCGCGGGTCGGCGCGCTGTGGAACCTCTACGGTCCGACGGAGACCACGATCTGGTCGGCGCGCAAGCGCATCGAGGCCGGCGTTCCGATCCGCCTCGGCGAGCCCATCGCCAACACCCAGCTCTACATCCTCGATCCGATCTCGCTGCGCACGCAGCCGCTCGAGGTCGCCGGCGAGCTCTACATCGCGGGCGATGGCCTCGCGCGCGGCTACGGCGATCGCCCGGAGCTCACCGCCTCGCGCTTCGTTCCCGATCCGTTCGCGACCACGCGCGGCGCGCGCATGTATCGCACCGGCGACCTCGCGCGCCGCCTCACCGACGGCGAGCTCGAGTTCCTCGGTCGCATCGATCACCAGGTCAAGATCCGCGGCTTCCGCATCGAGCTCGGCGAGATCGAGGCCGTGCTCGCCGATGATCCGCGCGTCGCCGAGGTCGTCGTGGTCGTTCGCGAGGACGGTGGCGAACCACGCCTCGTCGCGTACATCGTCAGCCTCGGCACGCCGCCGGCGATCGACGCGCTCCAGGAGCTCGCGCGCGCACGGCTGCCCGACTACATGGTGCCGGCCGCCGTCGTGTTCCTCGACGAGCTACCGCTCTCTCCCGCCGGGAAGATCGATCGCCGCGCGCTGCCCGCACCCGATCGCGCGGCGTTCGGGGCGGCGGCGTACCAGGCTCCGCGCGGCCCGATCGAGGAGATCCTCGCCGGCATCTGGGCGCAGCTGCTCGACGTGCCACGCGTCGGCGCACGCGATGACTTCTTCGAGCTCGGCGGCCACTCGCTGCTCGCGCTCCGCCTCGTGTGGGCGATCAACCAGGCCTTCGCGATCGAGCTCGACCTCGAGAAGCTGTTCGCCGGGCCGACCATCGCCGAGCTCGCGACCGCGATCGCCGCCGCGCAGCGCACCGAGGGCACGATCGTGCTGCCCCCGATCGTGCCCGCGGACCGCGCCGCGCCGCTGCCGCTGTCCTACGCGCAGGAGCGGATGTGGTTCCTGCATCAGCTGAACCCGTCGAGCCCCGCGTACAACATCGCGACCGGCCTGCGCCTGCGCGGCCCGCTCGATCCCGAGGCGCTCCGCCGCGCGTTCGAGGCCACGGTCGCGCGCCACGCCTCGCTGCGCACCGTGTTCCCGTCGCAGAACGGCGTGCCACACCAGGAGCTCCGCGAGCTCGCGCGCTGGGAGCTGCCGATCGACGACCTCTCGCACGTGCCCGCCGCGGAGCGCGATGCCGAGCTCGAGCGCCGGTCGCGCGACGAGGGCCGCCGTCCATTCGAGCTCGCCACCGAGCTGCCGCTGCGCACGCGCCTCCTCCGCTTCGCGTCCGACGATCACGCGGTGTTCGCGACGCTGCACCACATCGCCACCGACGGCTGGTCGCTGGATCTGATGTGGCGCGAGGTGCAGCAGCACTACGCGGCGTTCACGCGGGGCGAGCAGCCGTCGCTCGCGGCGCTGCCGATCCAGTACGCGGACTACGCAGCGTGGCAGCGCCGGGTGCTCGCCGGAGATGCGCTCGCGCAGCAGCTGGCGTACTGGAAGCGGCGGCTCGCCGACGCACCGCAGGAGCTGACGCTGCCGCTCAAGGGTCCGCGCCCCGCGCAGCTCACGTTCGGAGGCGAGCTCGTCACGATGACGGTCGGCCGCGAGGTCACGCACGGCCTCGCCGAGCTCGCACGCCGCCAGGGCACGACCGTCGTGATGGCGGTGCTCGCCGCGTTCCGCGCGCTCCTCTATCACTACACGGGTCAGCGCGACGTGTGCATCGGCGTCCCGACCGCCAACCGCAAGGTGCGCGAGGTCGAGCAGCTCGTCGGCTTGTTCGTCAACACGGTGGTCGTGCGCACCGATGCGGGCCCCGAGGCGAGCTTCCTCGAGCTGCTCGCGCGCGAACGCGCGGCGGCGCTGGAGGCGTACGCGCACCAGGACGCGCCGTTCGAGATGGTGATCGACGCGCTCCACGTCGAGCGCGCGCTGAATCGCAACCCGCTGTTCCAGGTGTTGTTCCAGCTGTGGATCGAGGAGGACGCACCGCCCGAGGCGGCCTGGGGCAGCGTGCGCGCCGACCTCATCGAGCGCCTCAAGGGTGCCACGCAGCTCGACCTCGACATCTCCGGCGTGGTGCGCGAGGACAGCATCGAGCTCGCGTTCCTCTACAACGTCGATCTCTTCGATCGCGCGCTGATCGATCAGCTGCTCGGTCACTTCCAGCGCTTGCTCGCGCAGGTCGTCACCGAGCCGCAGCGTCCGATCGCGACGCTCGACCTCCTCGCGCCCGAGGAGCAACGCAAGCTCCTCGTCGGGTGGAACGCCACCGATCGCGACTACAGCCGCGAGCTGTTCGTGCCGGGCCAGATCGAGGCGCAGGTCGATCGCACGCCCGGCGCGGTCGCCGTGACGTTCGAGGGCGCGTCGCTCACGTACCGCGAGCTCGACGATCGCGCGAACCGCCTCGCGAACCATCTGCTCGCCCGCGGCGTGCGCCGCGACCAGCCCGTCGGCGTCTCCCTGGAGCGCTCGATCGACATGGTCGTGGCCGTGATCGCGATCCTCAAGACGGGTGCGGCGTACATGCCCGTCGATCCGAGCTACCCGCCGCTGCGCGTGCAGGCACTCCTCGAGGACAGCGGCTGCAGCTTCGTCGTGGATCGCGCGTGGCTCGATGCGGAGCATCACGCGATCGCCGCGAGCTCGTCCGCACGCCCCGGTGTCGCGATCGACGGTGACGGCGCCGCGTACGTGCTGTTCACGTCGGGCTCGACCGGCCGGCCCAAGGGTGCCGTGCTGCCGCATGCGGGCATGCGCAACCGCCTGCTGTGGCCGCACGAGCTCGGGTTCACGGCCAAGGACCGATTCCTGCTGAAGACGCCGTTCACGTTCGACGTCTCGGTGTTCGAGCTGTTCTATCCGTTCACCATCGGCGGCTGTCTCGTCATCGCACGCCCCGATGGTCATCGCGATCCGCTGTACCTCGCGCGCTTGATCGACGAGGAGCGCGTGACCTACGCGCACTTCGTGCCGTCGATGCTAGGTCCGTTCCTCGACGCCGCGAAGACCTCGCCGGTCCCGTCGCTGCGGCGCGTGATCTGCAGCGGTGAGGCGCTGACCTCGTCGCTGGTGCGCGACTTCGTGGCCACGCTCGACGCCGAGCTCTACAACCTGTACGGCCCGACCGAGGCCACCGTCGACGTCTCGTGGTGGCGCTGCGACACCGATCGCAGCCCGCTCGCCGTCCCCATCGGCGTGCCCGCGGCGAACACGCGCCTCTACGTCCTCGATCCCCAGCACCGCCCGGTGCCGATCGGTGTCAGTGGCGAGCTCTTCATCGCCGGTGTTCAGCTCGCGCGCGGCTATGTCGGCCGGCCCGACCTGACGGCCGAGCGCTTCATCCCCGATCCCTGCCACTCGGGCGAGCGCATGTACCGCACGGGCGTCCTCGCGCGGCACCAGCCGAACGGCGCGATCGAGTACCTCGGCCGCATCGACCATCAGGTCAAGCTGCGCGGCCTCCGCATCGAGCTCGGCGAGATCGAAGCCGCGCTGCGCACGCTGCCCGGTGTCACCGATGCGGCGGTCCTCGTGCATCACGACGTGCTCGTGGGCTACGTCGTCACCGCGGGTGGGTTCGACGTGCCCGCCGCGAAGGTCGCACTCGCCGCACGGCTCCCCGACTACATGGTGCCGAGCGCGTATGTCGCACTCGCCGCCTTCCCGCTGACCTCGAGCGGCAAGCTCGATCGCAAGGCGCTCCCCGCACCCGAGCTCGCGTCGGCGTCGGCGTACGTCGCGCCCCGTGACGCCACCGAGGAAGCGCTCGCCGAGATCTGGCGCCGCGTGCTCGAGGTCGAGCGCGTGGGCGTTCGCGACGACTTCTTCGCGATCGGGGGCCACTCGCTGCGCGCGATGCAGGTCACCTCGCAGGTCCGCGCCCGGTTCTCCGCCGAGCTGCCGCTGCGCGCGATCTTCGAGGCGCCGACGATCGAAGCCCTCGCCACACGCGTGCGCGCCCTCGCCGCCCAGGCCACGCGCCCCGACGTCACCGCGCCGCTGCTCGCGGCCCCCCGCGGCGCGACCGTGCCGCTGTCGTACGCGCAGCAGAGCATGTGGCTACTGCAGCACCTCGAGCCGACCAGCGTCGCCTACAACATGGCGAGCACGCGCTGGTTCGAGGGCGCGCTCGAGATCGAGGCGCTGCGCCGCGCCGTCGAGCAGCTCGTTCACCGCCACGAGTCGCTGCGCACGCGATTCCCGGCGGAGGATGGCGAGCCACGCGCCGTGATCGATCCGCCGGCTCGCTGGGACCTCGCCTACGCGGACCATGGCGGCATCGACGACGCGAAGCTGCGCGAGCTCACCGCGCAGCTCCTGGCGCAACCCTTCGATCTCGCGATCGGGCCGATGCTGCGGACCCACCTCGTGCGCGTCCGCGACGACGCTCACCTGTTCGTCCTCTCGCTCCATC
>DATLHR010000387.1:0-28002 GCA_035539815.1 Kofleriaceae bacterium | reverse complement strand
CCGGTAGTCCGAGTGCGAGGGCGGCGGCGCGGCGCGACGCGGCGGAGGGCGCGTCGGCATCGGCGGAGCGCAGGAGTGCGCCGAGCGCGGGATCGTCCTTGAGACGCGTGGGCTCGCTCACTGGTGCCCCCGCAGGCGCCTGGCCGTCTCCTGGAACTGCTCGCGCGCGCGGCGCAGGCGCGACGCGACCGTACCGGGGGCGAGCTCGAGGGTCGTCGCGATCTCGGCCATCGTCAGCTCTTCGAGCTCGTAGAGGACGAACACCGCCCGCAGGTCATCCTCCATCTCCGCGAGGATACGATCGAGAACGGCGCGGGCGCGCTGCCGATCGGCCTGCTCTTCAGGGTTGGCGGCGTGATCGACGAGGCCGGCGACCGCCTGCTCGTCGTGCTCGCCCCGGCGCGACTGGGCGCGCCGCGCCGTGGAGGCCACGCGCAGCGCGGTCGCGAACAGAAATGACCGCTCCCGCCCGAGCTCGATCGAGGCGAGCTTACGCGATGCGACGAGGAACACCTCCTGAGCCGCATCGTCGACGGTCGCGGACGGGACGCCGAGCCGCCGCAGCGAGCGCCACACGAAGTCAAAGTTCGCGTCGAACATCGCGCGCAGGCGATCCTCGGAGGTCGGAGCGGGAGGCTCGGGCGCACGCATAGACGCCGGGGCGGGCTCGGGTTCGAGCTCGACCTTGGGCGTGGGGCGAGTGGCCTCGTGCATCCGGACTCCGCGATGCGCTTGGTTGGCCAGCCCTCGCTCATCGTTCACAGAGATGGCCGCTCCCCGGCCGTTTGATCACGAAATCGACTCACAGGACCTCGACCCCGAGCATCAGGCCGATCGCCGTGGTGAGCCGCGGGGTTTCGTGCACCGTGGTCGACGGGGCGATGAAGAACCGGTCGCGGACGAGCGGCGCGGACGCGACGCCTTCGAGCTCGAGCGTGAACCGGCCGGCGCGCACCCCGATCGCGAGCGCGAGCTCGAGCGCTACCCATGGCCGGGCGCCGCCGGCGCGCATGGCGACGTCGGTGCCGCGACCATCGAGGACTCCCGCCGCCACGCCGATCGCGGGGGTGACCACGAGCGGGCCACGGGCCAGACGCAGCGGGCTCGCGTCGATGCGCCCCGCGGTCCAGCGAAACGCCGAGCGACCGGCCGGCATCGCGGCGGTCATCTGCTCGGTGCGCGCGAATGCGAGCCGCACACGAGGGCCGCGCGCGCGGCCGACGGCGACGAACACCGGGACACCGAGCATCGCGTCGGGTGCGAGCCCGTGATAGCGCGCGACGCCCGAGCCGACCGCGAGCCAGCGCGGACGCGTCACCGGCCGAGCAACACGCGGCGCTTGCGGCGGCGCTTGCGGCGGCGCTTGCGGCGGCGGCGGCGGCGACGGCGGCGGGGGCTCGGGCTCGGCGGTCTGCGCCTCGATCGCGAGCGCCGCGACGACGATGAGCGCGGCGACCGTCTCGTCGCACGTCGTGCCGTCGACCTCGCGCACGAGCGCACCGTCGGTGGACCGGATCACCAGCGTGCCGCGCAGGCCGCCCGCGACCGCCTCGATGCCGACGTCGAACGTACGCTGCGCGCCGCGCTCGATCTGCACCACCGGCGCGCGTGCCCGCAGTCGCTCGACGAACTCCGCCTCCGACGGGCAGCCCTCCGGCACGACGTACGACATCGCCACGCGCTCGACGGCCTGCGCGTGCGCCGCGCCTGCGTGCACGAGCCATGCAGCGACCGTGACGGCGATCAACTCGCAGCGGCGACGCACGCCTGCGTGTAACGCGAACTGCGTGCGACGTGGAAAAAAAAAAGCGAAGGCCCGTCGCCGCAACTCCGCCGGGGGCCCGTTCGTTACTTCTTCTTCGCGGCCTTCTTCTTCGGCGCGGCTTCTGCCGCCGCGGGCGCAGGTGCCGCCTCCGCCGCGATCGCCGGCTTGCGCTCCTCGGCGCCGCCCTTGGCCATGCCGAGGCTCGCCTTGAGCGCCTCCATGAGATCGATGACCTTGCCGGCCGGCGCCTCGGGCGCGATCGTGATCTCCTGGCCCTCGATCTTCTTCTGGATCAGCTCGGCCATCCGCTCCTGGACCTCGTCCTTGTACTTCTCGGGCGCCCAGGTCTCGTGCGCGATCTGCTGGATGATCTGCTTCGCGAGTCCGAGCTCGGCGGGCTTGAGCTCCGGCAGGTCCGGCATCGGCACCTCGCTCCACGGCTTCACCTCGGCCGCGTAGCGCAGCTGATGCATGATCAGGCCTTCCTGGAACGGGCGCAGCGAGACGATGTACTGCTTGCCGCGCGCGGAATACGACGCGACGCCGACGAGCCCGGTCTCGAGCATCGCGTCGCGGATCAGCTTGTACGCGCGCTCGCCGCCCTTGTCGGGCCCGAGGTAGTAGCTCTTCTCCACGTACAGCGGATCGAGCGCCGTCGCCGGTACGAATTCTTCCAGCGCGATGGCCTGCGTCGCGACGGCATCGAGCGCCTTGAGCTCGTCGGCGGTGAACACGACGTACTGGCCCTTCGCGTGTTCGTAGCCCTTCACCATGTGGTCGCGGTCGACGACCTCGTTGCACTTGGTGCAGATGTACTGCTGCTTGAGGCGCGCGCCGTCGGCCTCGTGCAGCATGTTGAAGCTGATGTCGCCCGAGGACTCGTTCGTCGTGTACAGCTTCGTCGGAATCGAGACGAGGCCGAACGAGATGGTGGCAGTGCCGATCGAGCGAGCTGGCATAAAATAATTGTAGGACACAGGTGGCCGATCCCAACAAACCAGACGGCGACGCAGGCCTCGACGCCTATCGCGCCAAGCGCACGGGCGGCGCCACACCTGAACCCATGGCCAGCACGGTCCCTGCGGGTGCGCGCGGGCCGAAGATGTTCGTCATCCATCAGCACGACGCCACGCGCATGCATTGGGACCTCCGCCTCGAGATCGACGGCGTGCTGTGCTCGTGGGCCGTCCCCAAGCCGCCGTCGATGGATCCCGACGACAAGCGGCTCGCCGTCAAGGTCGAGAATCATCCGCTGGAGTACGTGCATTTCGAAGCGGTGATTCCCGACGGCAACTACGGCGCGGGCCCGATGATCGCCTGGGACCGTGGCCTGTTCCGGCCATTGATCGACCCCGCGCAGGGCATGCAGGACGGCGAGATCAAGTTCGAGCTCTACGGCTACAAGCTGCGCGGCGCGTTCACGCTCGTGCATACCGGCAAGGGCAAGCGCGGTCGGCAGTCGGGGCGCGGCTCCAACGACTGGCTGCTGATCAAGAAGCGCGACGAGCCCGCCGAGCAGTTCCTCGCCGCGGGCCAGGCGCTGTCCGAGGCGAGCGTGTTGTCGGGGCTCACCATCGACGAGTTGTTCGCGGGCGGGCCGCGCCACCAGGCCGTCGTCGCCGAGCTCGCGGGCCTCGGTGCGCCCAAGAAGGTGATCGCCCCCGGCTCGATCGAGCCGATGCTGTGTCAGACCGCGGACCACGCGTTCTCGTCGGCGGATTGGGTCTACGAGCTCAAGTACGACGGCTTTCGCATGATGGCCTACGGCGGCGCGGGGCAGACGATGCTGCGGTATCGCTCGGGCCAGGAGGTCACCGATCGGTTCCCCGAGCTGACGAGCGCCGTGCGCGCGCTGCCCATCCCCGGCCTCGTGCTCGACGGCGAGATCGTGATGCTCGATCCTGCGGGCAAGCCGGACTTCCACAAGCTGTCGTTCCGCGGGCAGATGCACCGCACGTCGGAGATCCAGCGCGCTGCACTCACGGCGCCGGTGACGTTCATCGTGTTCGACCTGCTCGCCGCCGGCGGCCACGACCTGCGCGGCCTGCCGCTGCTCGTGCGCAAGTCACTCCTCCAGCGCATCCTGCCCACCGTCGGGCCGCTGCGCTACGCCGACCACATCGCCACGCACGGCGAAGCGCTGCTCGCGCAGGTGGTGGCGCACGGTCTCGAAGGCGTCGTCGCCAAGAAGGCGGACGCGCCGTACCGCAGCAAACGTTCGCCCGACTGGCTGAAGATGAAGCTGGACCCGGAGGCGGACTTCGCGGTGTGCGGCTACACGCCGCCGAAAGGCACGCGCACCGGCCTCGGCGCCCTGCACCTGTGCGTGTGGACCGACGAGCGCTGGGTGTGGGCCGGCAAGGTCGGCACCGGCTTCGACGACAAGCTGCTCGCCACGCTCACCGCCGAGCTGTCCGCGAAGCCGCGCTGGAAGCCGTCGTTCCCAAGGCCCGAGGGTGCGAGCGACGCGCTGTGGGTCGAGCCCGAGCTGGTCGTGCAGGTGCGCTACCGCGAGTGGCCCGAGGCCTCGTCGCTGCGGTTCCCCGTGTTCGAGCGGCTGCGGCGCGACAAGACGCCGAAAGAGTGCGGGATGCCGATCCGCCGCACCGGCGAGCGCGCCGACGACGACGGTGGCCGCGAGCCGAAGCCCGGCGAGGCGATGGAGCTCGTCGTCGATTCGCAGGTGCGCGAGCTGCGGCTGACCCGGCTCGACAAGGTGTTCTGGAAGGACGAGGGCATCACCAAGGGCGACCTCATCGACTACTACCGCGCGATCTCGCCGTGGCTCCTGCCCTACCTCAAGGACCGCCCGACGGTGGTGACGCGGTTCCCCGACGGCATCGACGGCGAGAGCTTCTACCAGAAGGACGTGCCGGGCTGGAGCCCGCCGTGGCTGCGCACGACGACGCTGTGGAGCGAGCACAGCCAGCGCGAGATCCACTACATGCTCCTCGACGACGCCGACGGCCTCGCGTTCATCGCGAACCTCGCATCGATCCCGATCCATTGCTGGGCGAGCCGGGTCGGCGCGCTCGAGCACCCCGACTGGACGATCATCGATCTCGATCCGAAGAACGCGCCGCGCGAGCACGTGGTGCCGCTCGCGCTCGCGATCCATCGCCTGTGCGAGGCGGTGAAGCTGCCGAACTACGTGAAGACGTCGGGGCAGACGGGCCTCCACGTGCTCATCCCCCTCGGCGGCCAGTGCACGTTCGAGCAGGCGCGCACGCTCGCGTATCTGTTGTCGCTCATCGTCGAGCGGCAGCACCCGACGATGGCAACCACTGCACGCAACCCGGCGGCGCGCGGCGGCCGCGTCTACCTCGACTGGGGCCAGAACGCGCACGGGCAGCTGCTCGTCGCGCCATACAGCGTCCGTCCCGTCGCCGGCGCGTCCGTCTCCATGCCCCTCGTCTGGGACGAGGTCGTGCTGGGCCTCGATCCGAAGCAGTTCCACCTCCGCAACGCCCTCGCGCGCGTCACGACGTGGCCGAGTGATCCGTGCGCGCCCGTGCTGACCGAGCGTCCCGATCTCGCGGCCGCGCTCGAGGCGCTGTCGGCATTCGCGAAGGACTGATGCGCGCGACCGAACGCGGTGCAGAGCTCAGGCGAAGCCGACGAACACGTGCAGCTTCACGCGCACGGGTTCGCGCCGCTTGTTCGTCACCTCGAGCCGGAGCGCTTTGGTCTTGGCGTCGTAGAAGGTCTTCGTCTCCAGGTCTTTCGACGCGGGCTCGATGACGACATCGAAGCCTTCGGCTCCCGAACACTCACCGCGCCATACGTAGACGTGCGAGCCCGGTGGGACGACGACCGCGCGCGGTTTGCTGCCCTGACAGTCCCACGTGCCCATGTCGACCCGCGACGGGGTCGCGCGCGCCGGCGACCACAGCACCGTGCCTGTCACGACGATCGCGAGCGCAAGCACGATTGTCTTCACGGATGTCCGGACGGAACGGGCGCGCGCACGTCGCATGGGTGACGCTCGCCGCCAGCGCGCACGCTCGAAGTCGCTTTCACGAAGGCCTTCCCCGTTAAGTCCGAAGTTACGGATACTTAGTGCGCTGCATGTCCGATATTCCTGACAACAATGGACGCGCCTCCGATCACGAGCCTGCCCGATCTCGCCGAGATCGTCCGCCACATCGAAGAGCCCGGCATGGATCAGGCAGATGCGGGCCGTGTTTCAGACGCCGCGCTCCGCTCTTCCGGCACGACCGGCGGCATCACGCCGGTGACCTGCGCGAACCGCTGCTGCCACGCCTGCTCGATCGCGCGCAGATGCTCCGGCGTGGCACCGAGCGGCCTCATCGGGGCGTTGGGATCGGCCTTCTCGCCGGTCTGCTTCTCCCACGCGCGGTTCACCGCCTTGCGGATCTGCGCCTCTTCCTCCGGGCTGACATAGGTCGCGAGCTCCAGATCGCAGTCGCGGAAGAACCCCGCACTCGACGGATCGCGCGCGCGCAGCCAGTGCGCGGTGGGGATACGCTGGTAGCCGCGCTTCACGTAGTAGAAGGTCCAGTACAGCTCGAGTCCGCGCGCCGGGCGGCCGCGCGAGAACGCGCGCGCCCAGTAGCGGACGGCCGGCTTGCCGGGCGCGAACACCCAGACGTAGCGGCGGAGGATCATCAGCAGGAACCCGCAGCCGCCGAAGATGAACGCGATGAGCAAGTTCGGGGTGACCGACGCGCTGTGATAGTGCGCGTACTGGGGCGTGCTCGACGCGAGCAGCATCTCGGGGATGCGCAGCACCATGTACGTCGTCAGGAGGAGAAAGAGGCCGCCGACGATCGCGAGGAAGGCGTCGGCGAGCACGTTCATCCGCGCGCCCGGGATCATGAGCGTCCCGGCAGGCGGCGCCATGATCTCGGTCCGGTAGGTCATGTACGCGGCGCGCGCGAACAGCGCGGCGAGCACGAGGGTCAGGATGACGACCTGCACGATCGCGCCGCCCGTCCAGGTGACCGAGCGAAAGGTGTCGTCGCGACCGGGGCCGGCGGCGAGGCGGATGCCGCTATAGAGCGTGAACGCGACGAGACCGGCCCAGACCAGGGCGCGAGGGATGGCGACGTAACGGCGGTTCTCCATGGCGCCGCGCTCGTTCACGCGGGATGCCACACGTCGGCGACGAGCATCCCGCTAGTTGCACGTGCTCGCGACCGTCTGGAGGTGCACCTGCATCAGGGGTGCACCTGCACTGCACCTGCCGCGCTACCACTTCACCGAGGTCAAGGAGACCTGGACGGGGGTACCGGCGCGGTCGAGGCCGAGCGCCACCGTCTGCCCGACGCCGACCGTGCCCGACTGCAGGAGCAGCTTCGCGATCCCGGGCGTCATCGTCGCGACGTCGCGGCCGTCGATCGACAGGATGCGATCACCCTCCTTCACCCCAGCCGCCTCCGCCGGCGGGCCGGCGGTGACCGAGGCGACGAGGAGCTTGTCGCCGTCGACCGCGGTCGAGAATCCGAACGTCCCCGCGTCGCCGGTGCGCGGCGCCACGATCTCGATCGTGCCGAGGTCGATGCGCTGACCCTCGCTCGCGGTGTACTCGCGGTGGCCGAGCGGCGTGAAGCCGTCCTTCGGCATCAGTGACACGAAGCCCTTGCCGGGCGGCACCCGCTCGACGGTGAATCGTCCGCTCGGATCCGACGTCGGCGCCTTGCCGGCGAGGATGTTCGAGAACGCCTGCACGTCTCCCCTGCCCTCCGCATTCGCCATCACGATCACGCCGGCGACCGGACGCTTTGTGAGCACGTCGACGACGACGCCGGTCACCGTCGCCCACCGGGTCAGCGAGATGTCGAGCTGCTTGGGCTCGGAGCCGACGACGGCCTTCGCCTCGGCCGTGCCGGCGTCGCTGTCGACCTCGCAGTCGTACGCGCCGGGTGCGAGGCGTTCGAGCGTGTAGACGCCATCGGCGGCCTCGACGTGCTTCCGCTTGGTGCCGTCGCCGCCCTCGCATCCGATGTCGAACTTGGTCACCGGTGCGCCGCCGACCGTGACCTTGCCGGTGAGCGAGCCGAGCGACGTCAGCTGGAGCGTGATGGTGTCCCCCGGCTTGACGCCCGTCTTCTCGACGTGGCTCGCGCCTCTCGGCCCGTCCGCCGCGACGGTGAACGTGCCCTTGCGCAGGCGCGTGATCGTGAACTGCCCGTCGGCGTTGGTCAGTACGGGCTTCGACGCATCGTTCATGTAGCGCGCGTACTTTGCGGGCACACCGTCGGGGAGCTTGCCGTCGAACGTGCGGCTCGCGGTCACCCAGGCGTCGGCGGCCGGCTTGCCGTCGGGTGCGAGCACGGTGCCGCGGATCACGCCGTCGCGCGCCTCGACGGTGAGCACGACGCCGGTCTTCGCCTCACCGGCCGCGACCTTCACGCGCGCGCGTGACTTCTCGTTCGACTCGGTGGCCTTCCCGCCGCGCACGAAGAACGGATCACCGTCCTGCGCCTGCACTTCATACTCGCCGGGGTCGAGGCCGACGAGCGAGAACGTGCCGTCGGCCTTGGTCGACACGCCGCCACGCCGGCCGTTGATGTTGAAGTTCAACTGCTTGGTGTCGCCCTGCAGCGAGCCCTGCACCGCGAGCTCGGGCACCGGCTTGCCATTCGTATCGACGACGCGGCCGCTGATCGACGCACGCGGCTCGAGCTTCACGACGATCCCCGACTGATCGACGTCGGCGACGACGAGTGGCTGCGTGGCGGCGCGCCCGTCCTCGGCCCGTGCGTTCAGCTTGAACGACCCCGCGGGCACGTTGCGCAGCACGAACGCACCGGTGTCGTCGGTCTCGCCGTTGACGAGGAGCGACTTCACCGCCTCGAACATGTTCGCGAACCCGATCGGGATCGCGGGTTCGATCGACATCGCGACCTTGGGCGTGGCCGGCTCCACGCGCCCGGAGATCGTGACGCCCGCATCGAGCTCGACGATCACGTTCTCGAGGTCGCGGTCGACGATCTCGACCGGCTTGCCGACGTCGGGCACCGAGCCCTCGCCGACGGCGAACAGGTTGTAGCTCGCCTTCTTGAGCCCGACGATCGTGAACGCACCGTCGGCCGCGCTCGGCTCGAGCGAGAACCCGAACGCCTGCGACGCGATCGAGAACGCACCGAGCGTGACGCCGGGGAGCCCTTGCTCGGGCTTGCCCTTGCGCACGACGCGTCCGGAGATCGAGTACGCGCGATCGACGAGGACCTTCACATCTTCGAGCTGCTCGCCGATGCCGATCGACACCACCGTCGGGCTCTCGGTCGCGAACCCGAGCCCGAGCGCGTGCAGCTCGATCTGCCCCGACGTCAGCCCGCGCAGGACGAAGTTGCCTTCCTCGTCGATCGTCGACATCGCATCACCTTCGCCGAGGCCGCGGCCGTCGCCCTCCGCGCGCACGACGCCACCGCTCACCGGCTGGCCGCTGTCGCGCGCGACGACGGTGCCGCGGATGGTCGCGCCCGGAACGAGCGAGAAGTCGACGGTCATCGGCTCCGCCGACAGCTCGATGTGGCGCGAGCCACTCGAGTAGTCATCGTGTGACGCGACGAGCTTGAGCTCGCCGGTGGGCAGCGTGATCTCGTAGCGCCCGTCGGCGCCGGTGGTGGTGATGAAGTCCGCGCCGGCGCGGATCTCGCGGATCCCGCTCACCACGGCCGTGAGGCGCGCGTCCGCGATCGGCCCGCCGCCGACATCGGTCACCGTGCCGCTGACCAGCGTGCCGCCCGCGACGAGCGCGAGGTCGACGCCGCGGCGGTCCTCGCCCGCGCCGACGACGAGCTTGTCCTGCAGCTCGCCGGGCAGCAGGCCCTTCGCGGTCGCCCCGAGGCTGTACGTGCCGGGGATGACGGCGTCGAGCTTCCACGCGCCGGTCGCGTCGGTGACCGCGATCCGCGTCGGTGTGTCCTGCGCGGAGATGAACTTCGGCAGCAGCTCGCCCGCCGCGAGCGAGACCACCGCCCCCGGGACCCCGCTGCCATCGGCCTTGCGCGTCACGCGCCCGGAGATCTTCGCAGGCGCGAGCTTCTTGCGATCCTTGATCGACGTCGCACGCGTGCCCTCGGCGGTCTTCGCGGAGGTAGTGGGCGCCGCGCCGCCGTTGCTGCCTGCGGGGTCATCACCTCCTCCCGACTTCCACCACACCAGCAGGGCGACGATGACGAGCACCACACCCAGACCGACCGCGAGCTTTCGGCGCATCGGCGAGAATCGTAGTCATGTGTCGCAGACGCGCAAGGCGAACGGGTACTGAGGCTAATTATTGGGAGCAGCGGCGCTGATATCGGCGAGCGCGGACTTGGGATCCATGGACTGCGCGAGGTCGCCGATCGTCAGGATGCCGACGGGCACGTCGTCCTTGACCACCGGGATGCGGCGAATCGCGCGCTCGCGCATCAGCTTGATCGCCTGCTCCACGGTGGCCTCCGGGGGGACTGTCACGAGCGTCTCGGTGCAGATGTCACCGATCCGCGTGGACACCGGATCCTTCGCTTCGGCGAGGCCGCGCACGACGATGTCGCGGTCCGTTACGATGCCGCACAGTGTGCCGTCCGCATCGACGACGAGCACGTCACCGATCTCGCGGTCGCGCATCATGCGGGCGACATTACGAATCGGCGTGTCGTCGGGGACGGAGTGGACGGCCTTGGTCATCACTTGATCGACGGTGGTAGCCATGGGGCGACCTAATGCAAGGCCGGTGCGCGCCCTGCGTCATCGGTTCTGGTAGGGTCGCGGCGTGAACATCGCGTGCATCGGCGGAGGTCCCGCCGGGCTCTATCTCGGCATCCTGGCGAAGCGGAGCGCGCCGGAGCACGAGGTGGTGGTCTACGAACGCAACCGACCCGATGACACGTTCGGGTTCGGCGTCGTGTTCTCCGACGCGACGCTCGGCAACCTCGCCGCGGCGGACCCCGAGACGCACGCCCAGATCACCGCGAAGTTCGCCCGCTGGGACGACATCGAGATCCACGCCGGGGGCGAGGTGCTGCGCTCGACGGGCCATGGCTTCTGCGGCCTCGAGCGCAAGACGCTGCTCGCGATCCTCCAGGCGCGCGCGAAGGAGCTCGGCGTGCGGATCGAGTTCGAGCACGAGGTGAAGGCGCTCGCGGACGTGCGCGCCGACGTGATCGTCGCGTGCGACGGCGTCGGCAGCTGGGTCCGCGAGGCGCTACGCTCCGAGCTCGCGCCCGATGTCGACGTGCGGCCGAACAAGTTCGTGTGGCTCGGCTGCACGGTGCCCTACCGCGCGTTCACGTTCATCTTCAAGCCCTCGGCGTATGGCCTGTTCCGCGTGCACGCGTACCCATTCACCGACGAGCTCTCGACGTTCATCGTCGAGTGCCGCGAGGACACGTGGCGCGCGGCCGGGCTGCACGAGGCCGACGAGGACCGCACCGTCGCGATCCTGGGCGAGGTGTTCGCCGAGGAGCTCGCGGGCCATCGACTGATCAAGAATCGATCGATCTGGCGCAACTTCCCGACGGTACGCTGTGGCACGTGGCACGCGGGCAACGTGGTGCTGATGGGGGATGCGGCGCACACGGCGCACTTCTCGATCGGCTCGGGCACGAAGCTCGCGATGGAAGATGCGATCGCGCTGCGCGACGAGCTGCTCGCGACGCGCGACGTGCCGGCCGCGCTGGCGGCGTACGAGGCGCGGCGGCGCCCCGAGGTAGAAGCGCTGCAGGCAGCGGCGCAGGCGAGCCTCGAGTGGTTCGAAGGCACCGAGCGCTATCAGCAGATGACGCCGCTCCAGCTGACCTACAGCCTGATGACGCGCAGCCTGCGCGTGAGCCACGTGTCGGTCGCCAAGCGGGATCCGGACCTCGCGGCCGGCGTCGAGCGGTTGCTCGCGGGCAAGGTCGGCATCACGAGCGAGCCGCCACCGCCGCCGTGTGCGCTGCCGATCGTCCTCGGCGATCGCCGGGCGCCCTCGCGGATCGCGGTGGCTCCGCCGTGCTCGCCCACGGCCACCGACGAGGCGCTGGCCGCGCTCGGCGGTGCGGCGGCCGCGGGCGCCGGCCTCGTGGTCACGCCGGTGCTGCCCGCCGCGGCCCTCGCCACCGACGATGACGCCGTCGCATGGCGGCGGATCGTCGAGGACGTCCATGCCCAGGGCGCGCTGATCGCGGTGACCCTGTCGACCGCGGATGCGGTGCGGCTGCGCGCCGCCATCGAGCACGCGGCGTCCGCCGGCTTCGATCTGCTCGTGCTCGACGCGGGCCTCGATCCAGAGGCGATCGAGCAGCTCCCCGGCGTCATCCACACCGTGCGCGATGCGTGGCGTGCGGGCGGCTGGATCGCCGCGGCCGTGCGCGACAAGCCGGGCGCGCGGTCGGCCGTCGTCGGAACGGCGGCGCAGCTCGAGCGTGCGGGGGCGCAGCTCGTGTGGGTGACCTCGACGAATGGGGGCGACGCGCGGCTCCCCGCGGCGACGATCGCCGATCGCCTGCGCAACGAGCTCGGCATCGCGACCTGCGTCGACGGCGGCGCCGCGCTGCTGCCCGACCTCGACGCCGCGATCGCGGCGGGGCGCGCGGACCTCGTCGTCGTCGACAACCTGCCCACAGGCGCGCGCCGCGCGTAACGATCATGTCTGCGCCACGCCGTTATCAGCTCCGCAAGGAGGCCGTCGGGATCGTCCGAAACCACCCGTGGGTATTTCGCGACCAGCTGAGTACGGCCGCGACCGTGTTCACCGACGGCGATTGGCTCCGTCTCGTCGACGGCGCGAACCAGGTCGTCGGCTACGGCATCTACGAGGCCGAGGGCGCGATCGCGATCCGCGTGCTGCGCCGCGGCCCCGCGCGCCCCGACGCCGCGTGGCTGCGCGAGACCCTCGCCGCCTCGCTCGCCAAGCGCGCCGAGCTCGCCGGGCGCACCGATGGCTTGCGGCTCGTGCACGGCGAGAGCGACGGCATCCCGGCGGTCGTCGTCGATCGCTTCGGCGACACGCTCGTCGTACAGAGCTACGCGCGCGGCGCCGACGCCCTCGCCCGGTTCGCGGCACGCGCCGTCGCGCGAGAGCTCGCGGTGCGCAACGTCATGCTGCGCCCGGCCCACCGCCGTCGCGCAGCCCCCCCGAAGGGCGGTGCGAAGGTAGACGCGCCGGAGCCGCCGCGCGTGCTCGCGGGCGCGCCGCCGGACGTCGCGCACTTCACCGAGGACGGCGTGCGGTTCGCCGTCGATCTCGCGGGTGGCCAGAAGTCGGGCGCGTTCCTCGATCTGCGCGCACTGCGCCGCGCGATCGCGACCACCGATCTCGCCGGCGCGCGCGTGCTCAATCTGTTCGCGTTCTCCGGGATGCTCGGCTACGCGGCCGAGCTCGCGGGGGCGGCGCACGTCACCAACGTCGATGCATCGGAGCGCGCGCTCGCGTTCGCCGCCGCGCACCACGCGCGCGATGCTGCGAAGCACGCGTACGTCACCGCCGACATCTTCAAGTGGCTGCCCGCGCTGCCGGCGGGCGAGCCGTACGACCTCGTCATCGTCGATCCGCCCTCGATGACGAGCCACAAGGCTCAGGTGCCATCGGTGCTCGCCGCCTACAAGAAGCTGTATCGCGCCGCCGCACCGCACGTGCGCCCCGGCGGGATCCTCGTCGCCGCGTGCTGCACGAGCCGCATCGAGCGCGCGGTGTTCCATCGCACCGTCGCCGGCGCCCTCGGCAGCGACTTCACCCGCGAGCGCGAGTTGCCGCCCGAGCCGGATCATCCGGTGGGCTTCCCGCAGGCCGATTATCTAAAAATCGGCTGGTGGCGCCGCCGGTAAGCGATCTCCATGCTGCCGCGACGTCGCAGGTGCGACGTAGGCTGTCGCATGCGACCTGGCGGGGTGTCGCCTCAGCCGGCGCGCGACAGCTTGCGGTAGTTGACCAGGTGACGCATCGCCCGGCGCAGCGCGAGCTCGTCCTCGCCGCGGCGGCCGACCAGCTCGAGGAGCCGCGCGAGGTTGAAGTGCGCGTCCGCGAGCCCGCCATCGAGCGCGAGCGCGTGCTCGTACGCCGCGATGGCCTCGCTCGTCCGCCCCTGGTCCTCGACGACGACGCCGAGGTTGAACCAGTAGAGCGCGACCTCGGGTGAGCTGCAGATCGCGAGGCGGTAGTGCGCCTCCGCGACCGCGAGCGCCCCCTGCCCATCGCTCTCGTGGATCACCCGACCGAGATTGTTGTGCGCGTCCGCAAGATCCGGACGGCCCGCGAGCGCGCGCTCGTACCACCGAGCCGCCCCCGCCGGGTCCGCGGCCTCACGTGCACAGCCCTCCTGGTAGAGGGCCGTCGCACTGGTGCCGCGGCGGAACCCGCGCCGTTCGCCGAGCTGGAGTCGAACAAGATCGCCCACGCCTCGACGCTAACCACGGGGTCTGACATCGAGCCCTTTGTTGTAGGATGGCGCCGTGGGCGATTCGCACGGCACCACCCTCAGCTTCCACGAGGATGGCAAGAGCGGCCGGTTGGGGCCGAAGCCTGAACCAGTGTTGATCCTGGTCCTCGAAGGGGGCCGGCCGCGCGCCGGCTCGATTCGCTTGCGGCTCGGGGAGCTGACCGGCGTGTCGCTCGGGCGTGGCCCCGAGCGCGCAGCGTCGATCACGTCTCCGGGCTCCGGCACGGAGCTAACGGTCCGCGTACCGGATCGATGGATGTCCTCGAAGCACGCGCGCATCGAGCCGAGCTTCGGCCGCTGGGTGCTCACCGACACCGAATCGAAGAACGGCACGATCGTCGATGGCCACACCACCAAGCGCGCCGTGCTCACCGACGGCTCGCTGATCGAGCTCGGCCACACGCTGTTCATCTTCTTCGAGCGGCTGCCGATCGACGGCGACGCCCCGACCATCCTCGAGCTCGCGACCACCGACGGCTCGTGCGGCACGATCACGCTGATGCCGTCATGGCAGACCGAGCTCGCGCGCCTGCGCCAGATCGCGTCCTCCGAGATCCCGATGCTCATCGAGGGCGAGAGCGGCGTCGGCAAGGAGGTCATCGCGCGAGAGATCCACGGTCTCTCCGGCCGCAAGGGCGCGTTCGTGCCGGTCAACTGCGGTGCGCTCCCCGACAACCTCGTCGAGAGCGAGCTGTTCGGCTACAAGAAGGGCGCGTTCTCCGGCGCGCAGTCCGATCACGACGGGCTCGTCCGCGCCGCGAACGGCGGCACGCTGTTCCTCGACGAGATCGGCGACCTCCCCGCCAGCTCGCAGGCCGCCCTGCTCCGGGTCCTCCAGGAGCGCGAGGTGCTGCCCGTCGGCGGCACGCGCCCCGTCGAGATCGATCTGCGCGTCGTCGCCGCGACCCACCGCGACCTCGACGACATGGTCGCCGACGGCAGCTTCCGCCACGACCTGTTCGCGCGCCTCGCGGGCTTCCGGGTCACGGTGCCGACGCTCAACCAGCGCCGCACCGACCTCGGCCTGCTCATCGGCGCGCTCCACCAGCGCCTGTTCCCCGACGACCACCCGGGCTTCGACATCGACGCCGCGCGCCTGCTGCTGCGCTATCCGTGGCCGCTCAACGTGCGCGAGCTCGAGCAGGCGCTCGCCACCGCGCAGGTCCTCGCCGGCCCCGAGCTCGTGCGCGGCGAGCACCTCCCCGACTCGGTCCGCACCGGGCGCCCGCCGGGGTCTCCGCGCCCGGTCGTCCTCAGCGAGATCGATCAGAAGGTCCGCGATCAGGTCGTCGCGGCGCTCCGCGAGCACCAGGGCAACGTCTCCGCCGTCGCCCGCGCCCTCGACAAGGACCGCAAGCAGATCCAGCGCTGGATCAAGCGCTTCAACCTCGACCCGGCGACCTACCGATAGCCGGCCGGGCAACCCCGCCGCCAGCTGGCGCGTCCAAGGTCGTGGTGGTCGTCGAGTGCGTCGTCGCAGCGACAGCGCATGCGACGTCGCGACCGAGCTCGCGCTCACGCGAATTCAACGACCTGCATCCCCACCGCACGCGCACGCCTCTTGCTCGTGCCCTCTCCGTTCCCGCGCAGCCGGCCTGAGCCTCCCAATCGCACAAACTCGCGCCGGCTGCGCGGTCGCACTTCATCCCGCCACGCGCGTCGCGAGACCGAACAGCTGGCGCTCGGCCCACGCGTCGAACCTGGAGGGCGGGCGGCCCTGCAGGCGGCGGATCGCGGCGGAGCGCGCGGGGGTCTCGATGAGACGTCGGGGCATGCGCCCGTAGAGCGCGGCGAAGGCGCGGAGCCCGTGCTCGACGAGCGCGGGGGAGGCGCGGAGCTCGAACGCACGCGCTAGGTGCGGCGGCAACAGGCTGGCCGTGATCGCTTCGGCGATGCGGCCGAGCGGTGGCTGGATCGGGGCCTGACGCCCGAACAGGAACTGGCCCATCTCGCGCGCGGCGGCGGTGACGCCGAGGCGATCGGAGGCGAGCATCGTGGTCATGTAGCGTGCGTGCTCGTCCCAGGTGGCCGGCAGGTCCGTGCGCGGAATGCCGAACAGCTGCGCGAAGCGGTGGAGCTCGACCACGTAGCGATCTTTGAGCGGCGTGGCGAGCGGCCCATCGAGGCGCTCGCGCACGACGAGCGTGGTGTCGAGGAGCGTCGCGTGCACCCACCGTAGCGCGTCGGCGTCGTTCGCGTGGTACGGCGTGCCCGCGGGGTAGCCGGCGATCGCCTCGGGCAGCTGGCCGCGCACGCGGGCGTGGACGGTGTGCACTCTGCGCGCAGCGGCGAGCGCGTCGTCGAGCTCGCCGAACAGCATCGCGAACACGTTGCGAAACGTACGCTGGAAGCGCCCGGTGACGTCCGTGCGCGTGCGCGAGTGGTGATCGATCGCGTGCGCGACGAAGGGGTGCGCGAGCTGCAGCAGCGCCGCGCGTCCACCGCCGAGGAAGACGCCGAGATCGCCACCGAGCCGCCACACGAGCGAGCGCGGACCGAGGATCCCCGCGCGCGGCTCTGCCACGTCGTTGCACAGCGCGGCGAGCGATGCTTCGAGCTGCTCTCGCGAGACGACGGGCACCGATCGATCGTCAGGCGCACGGGCTTCACCGTCAAGCCGCGTGCGTGGCCGACACATCGCGCGTCGAGGTCACGCGAGCGCCGCCGAAGTGCGCGGGCGCTCCAAGGCGCTCGGAGCAGGTCCGCGGCACATGGGCTGCACTGTCGGCAAAGGAACCATGACCACGCTGGTGAGGACCGTGGATGCGACGGCGAGCGTGCCGATCGACGCACCGGATGCACTCCCGCCGGGCGCGATGGCGGGCCCGTGGCGCGTCGAGCGCGAGCTCGGGCGCGGCGGCATGGGCGCGGTGTACGCGGTGGTGCACCAGAGCATCGGCAAGCGCGCCGCGCTCAAGGTCGTGCACCGCAGCGTGCTCTCGCCCACGTTCAACGTCGAGCGTGTGCTGCAGGAAGCGAAGGTGGTGAACGCGGTCGACCACCCGAACATCGTCGACATCTTCGAGACCGGCCAGCTCGAGGATGGCCGCCCGTACATCGTGATGGAGCGCCTCGAGGGGCAGACGCTCGCCGCCCGCGCGGACAAGGGACGCATGCGCCCCGAGCACGCGATCGCGATCCTCATCCAGGTCGCCGACGCGCTGATCGCCGCGCACGCCGCGCACGTCGTGCATCGCGATCTCAAGCTCGACAACGTGTTCCTCGTCGACAACCCGGCGAACCCCGACGCGCCGTCGGTGAAGCTCCTCGACTGGGGCATCGCGAAGCTGATCGATCGCGACGTGCGCTTCACGATCGAAGGCCAGCTCGTCGGCACGCCGCAGTACCTCGCGCCCGAACAAGCGCGCGGTGCGCAGGTGACGCCGCAGACCGACGTCTACTCGCTCGGCGTCATGGCCTACGAGCTGTTCCTCGAACAGCTGCCGTTCGAAGCGGAGACCGCCGCCGAGATCATGACGATGCACCTGCGCGTGCCGCCGCCGCGGCCGAGCGTGCTGTGGCCCGAGATCCCGCCCGCGCTCGAGCACCTGATCCTCGCGATGATGGCCAAGCACCCCGAGCGGCGCCCGACGATGCTCGAGGTCGTCGGCCGGCTCGCCGCGATCGGCGAGGAGCTCGCGCACCAGCGCGCCGCCGAGATCGCGGCGATGACGCCGCCCGTCGGCCCCGCCGGCCTCGCGACCGGGACGTGCCCACAGAGCCTGGGCACGATCGGCGTGGCCGAGCCCGTGAAGGCGTCGGATTCGCTGTCCTGGCGCTACCAGCCCGCGAAGCGCTGGCAGTTCGCCCTCGGCGCCGCCGCGCTGATCGCGAGCACGCTCGTGTTCCTCGTCAGCCGCGACGACGTCGCGCCGCGCGCCGCCGTGGCCTCGCCGGAGGTGCAGCCCGCGCCCCCGGCGGCCGAAGTCCCCGCGCCGGCGCCCGTCCTCATCGAGATCGAGCCTGCCCCGACGACGAGCGAGGCCACGACGCCGCCTCCCTCGCGTGCAGTCCAGCGTGCGTCGCCCCGCAAGGCCTCGGCCACGCCGCGCCGGCCCAAGGGCTTGCTCGATCCCGACGGCACGATCGATCCCTATCCATGAACGCCCGCACGCTCGCGCTCGCGCTGATTCTCGCCCCTGCCCTCGTCGGCGCCGAGCCGCGCAAGATCCCGCGCCACGCGAAGCAGCTCGCCGCGCAGGGCCGGGCCGCGCACGCCGCAGGTGCCTACGGCGACGCGATCCTCGCCTACAAGGAGGCGTACGAGCTCGCGCCGAGCGCGAGCCTCTTGTTCAACCTCGCGCAGGCGTATCGCCTCGCCGGCAACTGCCACGCCGCCGTGCAGATGTATCGCCGGTTCATCGCCACGGAGCCGGCGGCAGAGGTGCGATCGCTCGCGCAAAGGCACCTGTCCACCGTCGAGCACTGCGCCGATGCGCCGTCGCGGCTCGCCCTCGCGTCCGTCCCGGAGTACGCGCCACCGGTCGACCTCACCGCGAGCGCCGCTCCCCTCTACCCGGGCCGCACGAAGCGCCGGGTCGGCGTCGGCATGATGGTCGCGGGCGGGATCGCCGCCGCGTTCGCGGGCTACTACGCGCTCGATGCACGCGCGTCGTCGGCCACCGTCGAAGCTGCCTACGCGCGTGGCGTGCGCTGGCAGGAGGTGCGGCCGATCGCCGAGGAGGGCGAACGCAGCGCGAAGATCGGGCAGGGCCTCGCGATCGGAGGCGTGCTCGCGCTCGCGGGCGGGGTGACCCTCTACGTCCTCGGACGGCGCGCCGAGCGCGCGGCGCAGGCGTCGTTCGTCCCCACGCGCGGTGGAGCCGAGGTCAGCTGGGCATGGCGCTTCTGAGAGCGACCCTCGCCGGCGCGCTCGCTGCCGGCTGTTACTCGCCCACCCTGCCCGATTGCACCGTCGCCTGCGCGAACGACGCCGACTGCGCGCCCTCGCAGACCTGCGGCGGCGACGGCATGTGCGCGTCGCCCGAGCGCGCCGGAAGGTGCATCGGAGCCTCGCTCGACGCCGCCCTCGATGCACGTGTCCCCGATGCCGGCGTGCCCGACGCGCCGCGGTGCCGGTTCGCGGTGACGATCGAAGGGAAGGGCCGCGTCGTGATCGACGGACTCGTCGAGTGCAAGCACAAGGAGGGCACCTGCGCGTTCGACCTTCCGGTGTTGCCCCACGACGTGATCGCGATCGCCGAACGCGACTGGATGTTCGAGCGGTGGACGTCGGTCGCGTGCGCCGCGCAGGACGACGCCTGCTACCTCGCCTCTTGCACCTCTACGACGCTCATCGGCGTGAGCTTCGTGCACGACGACTGACAGGTCTCGCCGCACGTGCCCGCTCGCCCGAGGAGGCGCCCGCGCGCACGTTGGTCGGAACGCGCGGGGCCGACCGTGCGGTGATCCGAGCGTGAGATGCGGTCCGCTTCGTGCAGCGTGCACTCCCATGGCTTCCACCTCGTCGACGACGGTCGCGCTCGCACGCGGCGCGGCGCCGGCGAATGTGGGCCGCACGCGAGCGAGCGACCGACGTGTACGTCCACAGGGGTTGAGCCGTGGTGATCGCGCCGGCGCCTGGCGGATCGAGGACACGCTCGGCACCGGCGGCATGGCGTCGGTGTACGCCGTGGTGCACACCCGGTTCGGCAAGCGGGCGGCGCTCAAGCTCGCGCATCCCGGGATCCTGGGTCCGCAGTTCACCGCAGATACCTTCCTGCGGGAGGCGCGCGTCGTTCACCTGATCGATCACGCGAGCATGCCGGACGTGTTCGCGATCGGCACCTACGACTCGCGCCCCTACCTCGTCATGGAGCGCCTCGCCGGACGCACGCTCGGTGCGCGGCTGGAGCAGGGACCGCTCGAGCGCCTCGAGGCGATCGAGATCCTGATCGAAGTGTGCGATGCCCTCGCCGCAGCGCACGCCGCGGGGGTCGTCCACCGTGATCTCAAGCTCGACAACATCTTCCTCCTCGAGACGCCGCTCGCCGGGGGCCGCCGCGTCAAGCTCCTCGACTGGGGCGTGTCGCTGATCGTCGGCGAGCCCGATCCGTTGGATGGCGTGATCGCGGGCACGCTCACGTATGTCGCGCCTGAGGAAGTGCGAGGCGACGCCGTCGGACCCGCCGCCGACATCTACTCGCTCGGCGTGCTCGCGTATCACCTGCTCGCCGGCGCGCCGCCGTTCCACTCGCGCAACGAGCTCGAGCTGATCCGCATGCACCTCTATCACGACGCGCCACCACCGTCGGAGAAGTGGCCCGAGGTGCCGCCCGACCTCGCGGCGCTGTTGCTCCGCATGCTCGCGAAGCGCCCGGACGAACGTCCCCCGCTCGCCGAGGTCATCGCCGGCCTCGAGCAGGCGCGCCGCGACCTGCAGCGCGCTACCGACGGTGCGGCCCGCAGCTGGCGCGACATCCCACGGTTTCCGCCGCTCGACGTCCTCGGTCGTCCGGCGCTGCAGCTGACGCGCAAGGGCCAGCGGCTCGTCGCGGTCACGATCGCGGCGGCGCTCGCGCTGGCCGGCGCGCTCGCCGCGATCAGCGCTTGATGCCGATCACGAGGCCGTCGGGCGTCGGCGCGCACACCGAGTCGCAGCTCGCCGCGACCTGCTGATGGAACGCGCGCATCGCGCGGCCGCGATCACTGTCATCCATCAGCTCGCCGAACAGGTACGCATTGTCGCCGAGCACGAGTCCGCCGGGGCGGAGATTCGCGATCGCCCACGCGCCGTAGAAGTCGTAGCTGACCTTGTCGGCGTCGATGAACACGGCGTCGAACGGCCCGCGATCGACGAGGGTCGGCAGCACGTCCTTGCCGGCGCCGACCAGCACCGTCACGCGATCCGCGACGCCCGCCGCGGCCAGGTTCTCGCGCGCGATCTCGGCGTGCCGCGCCTCGTACTCGATCGACCACAGCTGCCCGCCGGCCGGCAGCGCGCGCGCCATGTGGATCGCCGAGTAGCCGACCAGCGTGCCGACCTCGACGACGCGCTTCGCACCGACGAGCTTCAGCAACAGATAGAGCAAGCGGCCGTCGTTGGGGCCGACCTGGATCGCCGGGATGCCCTCGGGCACCGCGAAGGCGCGCGCGAGCCCGGCGTCGTGCGGCGCGTGTGTCTGCGTGACGAACTCCAGGACCTCGCGCGTCGCGTAGCCCTTCCCCGCGCGGCTATCATCGTCGGCCATCGCCGCGAACGTATCACTCGTCGCCGGCGACGTCGTCGGCGACGGCCGCGCGATACGGGCCGTGCTGTGCGAGCTCCCGGATCTCGTCGGCGACCGCGGCCGCCTCGCGCTGCGTGTAGTCCTCGATCGCCGCGGCGAGCCCAGGGTGACGGATCCAGTGCGCGGAGTACGTCGGCGACGGCTCGAACCCGCGCACCAGCTTGTGCTCGCCCTGCGCGCCCGCCTCGAACAGTGGCAGCCGCTGCGTGATCGCGCGCTCGATGCCGGCGTAGTACGCGGTCTCGAAGTGCAGCAGGTCGATGTGGACGTCGCAGCCCCAGTAGCGGCCGTAGAGCGCGCCCGCGGTCTCGAGGAACAACGCGCCCGCGATCCGCGTCCCGCCGCGCACGACCTCCACCATCTGCATCTGGTCGGGCATCGTCTCGGCGAGCAGGTGGAAGAACCGCGGGCGCAGATAGTCACGTCCGCCGTGATTGTCCGTCGTGTTGCGGTAGAAGCGATCGAGATCGTCGAGGCGCGCGGTGTCGAGCTCGCGGCCGGGCACCCACGCGAGCCCGTCGATCGCGGCCTTGACCTTCGCGCGCTCCTTGCGCAGCTGCTTGCGCTTGCGCGACGTCAGCTGACCGAGGAAGTCGTCGAACGTCTGGTAGCCGCGGTTCTTCCAGTGGAACTGGTAGCTCGCCCGCGCGAAGAACCCGGCCTCGGCGAGCGCGGCCTGCTCCTCCGCGGTGCAGAACAGCCAGTGGATCGACGAGCACCGCGTGTCGTCCGCGAGCGCCTGGACCGCGGCGATCAACGCCGCGCGGACCGTCGCCGCGCGCGGTCCGAGCTCGGGCGCGAGCAAGATGCGCGGCCCGGTCGCGGGCGTCGCCGGCGCCGCGATCACGAGCTTGGGGTAGTACTCGATGCCCGCGCGCGCCGCGGCGTTCGCCCAGCCCCAGTCGAAGATGTACTCGCCGTACGAATGCGTCTTGAGAAACGCGGCGACGCCGCCGACGACGGTGCCGCCCTGCTCTGCCACGAGGTACACCGAGGTCCAGCCCGAGCGCGCGCGGCGCTTGGCCGCACCCTTCGCGGTGGCGGGGTCGATCGACCCGGACTCCTCGAGCGCGTGGAGAAAGCCCGACTTGAGGAACGGCGACGGGCCGTGGTCCAGCCGATCCCACGTCTCGCGCGGCAGCTCGCCGACCGCGCCGACGGCGCGCACGACGACCTTCGCGCCCGGTGTGATCGTGCTAGAAGAAGCCTGATCAGTCACGAGAGATATCCATGACCCTCGACCCGGCGCTGAAGAAGAAACTCGACCAGCTGGTCGCATCCGACAACGTCGTGCTGTTCATGAAGGGCACGCGAAGCTTCCCGCAATGCGGGTTCTCGGCTTCCGTCGTGAACATCTTGAACACCATGATTCCCAAGTACACCACCGTCAACATCCTCAGCGACGCGGACGTTCGCACGGGGATGAAGGAGTACTCGGACTGGCCCACGTTCCCGCAGCTGTTCGTCAAGGGCGAGTTCGTCGGCGGCGCCGACATCGTCCGCCAGATGCACGAGTCGGGCGACCTCGAGAAGAAGCTCGGGGACCTCGTCGCGCCGGCCAAGGCGCCGGGGGTGACCGTCACGCCCCGCGCTGCGAGCGAGCTGAAGGCGGCGCTCTCCGAAGGCAGCTCCGGCGACGTCATCCACCTGACGATCACGCCGGCCTGGGAGCACCAGCTCGATCTCGGGGCCAAGGAGGCCTCGCACGTCACGGTCGAGACCAACGGCGTCACCGTGCAGCTCGATCGCGCGAGCGCCGGCCGCGCCGAGGGCGTGACCATCGACTTCATCGAGGGCGCCGACGGTGCCGGCTTCAAGATCGACAACCCGAACCGCCCCGCGACCGTCCGCCAGATCGACGCGAAGGCGCTCAAGGCGCTGCTCGACGCCGGCAAGATCAAGGCGTTCTACGACGTGCGGACCGACAAGGAGCGCGCGGTCGCGTCGATCGCGGGCGCCAAGCTCCTCGACGACCAGACGATGGCCGAGGCCGAGGCGCTGCCCAAGGACACGCCGATCGCGTTCCACTGCCACCACGGCACGCGCAGCCGCGCCGCCGCGGAGCACTTCCTCAAGCAGGGCTTCACGACCGTGTACAACCTCGCCGGCGGCATCGATGCCTGGTCGCGTGAGGTGGATCCCAGCGTCCCGCGCTACTGATGAAGATTCGCAGGTGGTCGCGCGTTAGAGCGTGCGACCCATGCGCCACTTCCTCGTCGCCAGTCTCGCGCTGTCCTCGACGGTGTCCCCCGCGTTCGCGGACGTCGAGGTGACAGAGATCAAGCTGCTGCCGGCGGGCGCCGATCCATGCAAGGAGCTCGGCGGCGACGCCAAGACCTGCAAGAAGGTCGCGACTGTCCGCCTTCCGGCGTTCATTCCCGCTTGATCGGCATGCGGACCGGCGGCACTGTCCGACGCCATGTCGAAGCGCTCGCTCGTGCTCCTGATCGTCGCGGCCTGTGGCGGCGGTGAAAACTCGCCGCCGGATCCCGACGCCCCGGAGGTGCCGCTGGGGCCCACGGCGAACGCCGCGCGCGAGGTCCTCGACACCAAGCTCGCGTTCGATGTCACCGCGATGAGCGGCACCGCGATCGTGACCGTCGGCCCGAGCAGCGAGCCCGGCGCGACGTTCGAGGTCGGCGACCTCGTGCTCGACAGCGTACGCCTCGGCGACGCCGACCTCGCGTACATGGCGCGCGAGACGCTGGGGATGACGACCGGGCGCGTGATCGATCTCGCGCTAGCCGCGAGCGACGCGCCGACCGAGGTCACGTTCGCCTTCCACTACAAGGCGCACTCGTCGTTCGATGGCGCGTCGGCGAACGGCTTCACGCTGCTGTGGCCGTACTACTGCGGCAACCTCTTCCCGTGTCACTCGGATCCCGCCGACGGCACCACGCTGTCGCTCGAGGTCACCGGCGTACCCGCGGGCAAGCAGGCGGTCTATCCGGCGATGGTGAGCGAGGCGCCCTCGTACCAGATCGCGTGGAGCATCGACGCGTACACCGAGCTCGACCTCGGCACGACCGAGGCGGGCACGCAGCTCTCCGTGTGGTACCGGACCGGCGAGCAGACCAACGCGACCAACGGGTCGCAGCACCTGCGCGACGTGTTCGACTGGTACGAGAAGAACATCGGGCCGTATCGGTTCGGGCCCAAGGCCGGCAGCGTCTCGGTGCGCTGGGGCCAGGGCGCGCTCGGCGGCATGGAGCACCATCCGTACTGGCACCTCGGGTCGGGCGCGATCGGCGACGAGGAGACCCATGCGCACGAGGCCGCCCACGGCTGGTACGGCGACGGCATCCGCATCGCGTGCTGGGAGGACTTCGTGCTGTCCGAAGGGACGACGACGTACCTGTCGGCGCGCGCGCTCGACGTCATCGCCCCCAGCGTGGGGCAGCAGCTGTGGACGAGCTTCGAGGCCGAGCTCGCCGACATCCCGGGCACCGCGCTCGTGTGGCCGCAGGGCTGCAACGAGATCGACATCCTCGGTGACGACCTGTTCACCCGTGCGCCCTACGTGCGCGGGGCGCTGTTCTATCGCGCGCTCGCGCTCAAGGTCACGCCCGAGAAGGTCGACGAGACGCTGCGCACGTTCTACGCGGCGCACGCGGGCAAGGCCGCACGCATGAGCGACATGCTCGCGACGATCCAGACCGTCACGGGCTACGATCCGACGACGTGCGCGGACATGTGGCTGCGCAGCACGACGAAGCCGGCGCCCGGCGCGTGCCCTTAGTCGATCCGGGGCGCGTTGAACGTATTGCCGCCGAGCGCGAACACGAGGCGCGCGATCTTGCCGCCCTCTTCCTGGAACACGGCGACCGCCTGGAGTGACTCGATCAGGAACTCCGTCGGCGACAGCGGCAGCAGGCGCTTGCGCGGCTCGCCGGGGCCCTCGATGTAGAGGCGCTTGCCCTCGTTGATGATCGCGAGCTTCTGGCCCGAGAAGTCGTAGTGGCCGGCGAGCGGTGCGAGCTGCTCCGCCGTCGGGAACACCGCCGGCTTGACCGGCTCGCCCGCGAGCACCTGGTACATCGAGGCCGCGATGCGATCGACGAGCGACGTCGACGTCGACGCGAGCACGACGACGCCACGGCGCGTCTTCGGATCGAACGAGAGGAACGCGTGGAAGCCGCCGGTGCCCCCGTTGTGCCAGTATCGGCCCTCGCGATCGACCTGCCAGCCCAGGCCCGCGCTCGCGCCCGGGCGAACCTCCTGCGTGAGGCGCATCGGCGGCCGCAGCGTGGTCATCGCGCCGCCGGCGGCCTCGAGCTGGGCGTCGATCAACGTCAGCTGATCCTGCGCACTCGACACGATCGAGCCCGCACCCGCGAGCGCGTCCCACGTCCACGGCGCGGCCGGTGCGAGGTCGTCGCTCGTGCCCTGCGCGCGGTTCGGCAGGCCGGGCGGCGCGATGACGTAGGTGTCCTCGAGCCTCAGCGGCGCGAGCACGCGATCCTCGAGGGCCTGCGCGTAGCCGCCGCCGATGCGGCGTCCGAGCACGAACCCGAGCAGCCCGGCGCCGTAGTTCGAGTACACGCTCACCGTGCCGGGCGTCGCCTGCAGGTCGGTGCGAACGAGATCCTGATACAGCGTGTCCTCGCCGTAGCCCGCATACGGATCGGGGCTGCCCGCCGCCGCGAGCAGACTCGGTGGCAAGCGCGGCAGGCCGGACGTGTGGAGCGCGAGGTGCTCGAGCGTGATCGCGACCTTGTCGCGCGTGGGGACCGGCACGCCGGGCGGCAAGAGCTCGGAGACGGGCGCGTCGAGCGCGACCTCGCGGCGCTGCACGGCGTCGGCGAGCAGGAGGCTCGTATAGACCTTCGTGATCGACCCGATCTCGTACAGCGTCTTGCCGGTCGGTGGCTTGCCACCCGGGCCGGCGCCGAACCCGTAGATCTCGGTGCGCCCGGCGTCGTACAGGCCCACCACGAGCCCGCTCACGAGCTCGGCGTCGAGGAACGGCTGCACCTGGGCCGCCACCGCCGCGCGATGCGGCCCGTCGGGATCGAGCCCGGTGGCCTTGGCCGGCGGCGTGAGGACAGGCGCGGCGCGGCCACCACACGCGGCGACCGCGACGACGAGGAACAGCTCCCGCAACATCGGCGCAATGTAGCGCACCCCACGCCCGTGACACCGGGTCTTGCGACCGGTCGCCTCGCCCGTGCGATCGGCTGCCAAGATCCTCGCTGCGGGGCCGCCGCGACCCATGCGACAGTGCGCGCCATGCGCCGTACCCCCGCCGTCGTCCTCGGTCTGCTCCTCCCGGTCGCGGCCAGCGCGCAGCCGGCGCCGGTGATCGGTGGCAACGACGCGCCCGCCGGCAAGTGGCCCGACGTCGCCGCGATGTACTACCCGGACGGCCAGCAGGGCTGCACCGGCACGCTGATCGCCCCGACGGTGGTGCTCACCGCCGGTCACTGCATCTACGACGGCGGCCCGAGCGCGGTGCTCGTCGGCACCAACTCGCTCGCGCGCCGCGGTGACGGTGACTTCCTGCCGGTGACCAAGCGCGTGGAGTATCCGTCGTCGCAGTCGAGCTACGACGTCGCGGTGATCGTGCTCGGGCAGGCCTCGCGGTTCGCGCCGCGCGCGATCGCGACCGGCTGGGCGCGCGTCGACATCAAGGACGGCGCGCAGGTCGCCATCGCGGGCTACGGCGCGGTCGACCGCGACGCGAACGAGTACATCAACGAGCTGCAGGAAGCGACCACGACGATCACGGACGCCGGCTGCGTGCGCAGCGCGGGCTGCAACTCCGCCGCGAGGCCGGCGGGCGAGCTCGGCGCCGGCGGCATGGGCATCGACACGTGCCCCGGCGACTCCGGCGGTCCGCTCTACCTGACGACCAGCTACGGCAGCTTCCTCGCCGGGGTCACCTCGCGCGGCTACTACGACAATGCGTATTACTGCTCGGAGGGCGGCATCTACGGGCGTCCCGACAAGATCGTCGACTGGATCGAGCAGCAGGCCGGGGCGAAGGTCTCCCGCGGCCCGGAGCCGATCTTCGAGCCGCTCGCGGCGGTGCGCGGCCACGCGGCCGAGACCCAGATCGAACCCAACGATCCTCTGAGCGAGCAGCACACGTACGCGATCACCACGCCGCCGACGAAGGGCACCGCCGCGATGACCACCGACGGCCGCGTGCGCGTGTGCACCGATCCGGCGATGGCGGGCACCGACTCGATGGTCGTCACGATCACCGACGCGACCAAGCCCGACCGTGCGCTCGCCGTGACGCTACCGATCACGATCGGCGACGGCGCGCCCGCCGACAGCTGCGACCCGACCGCCTTCGAGAGCACCGATGGCGGCTGCTGCGACAGCGGACGCAGCGCCGATGGCTCGATCGTGCTCGGGATCGGGCTCGCCGCCGTGCTCCGCCGTCGTCGCCGTCGCTGATCCAGGTGGTAGGCTGGCCTCATATGGCCGAGGCCTGGATGAAGTGCACCGAGTGCCGCACGGAGATCGCGTACGGCGCGACCTATCAGCAGTGCAGCGTCTCGACGTGCAACCGCAGCCGCATGCCGCTCTACTTCTGCAGCATCGCGTGCTGGGATAGCCACCTGTCGACCGTGCGCCACCGCGACGCGTACGCCGTCGAGGTCAAGGCGCCGACCAAGGAGGCGTGGGC